>DAIEHI010000213.1 GCA_027355725.1 Acidimicrobiaceae bacterium | reverse complement strand
CGAACCGACCATGTTGGACGCCGCCCGCCGGGCCGTGGCCTTCGCGAGTGCTTAAGGAAGAACCATGAGTATTTTTGTAGACGAGAACACCAAAGTCATTGTCCAAGGTCTCACGGGCGGCCAGGGCAAGTTCCACGGGCTGAGAAACCGTGACTACGGCACCAAGATCGTGGGCGGGGTGACCCCGGGCAAGGGCGGCACCGACGTCGACGGCATCCCCGTCTTTAACACCGTGAAAGAAGCGGTCGCTGCGACTGGGGCCACCGCCTCATTCGTCTCGGTACCGCCCAAGTTCGCGGCCGGCGCGATCATCGAGGCCGCCGAAGGCGGCATCACCTTCATTGTCTGTATCACCGAAGGCATCCCCGCGCACGATGAAGCGGTGGTCTTTAACCGCTTGGTCGAGGAATTCCCCGGGGTCCGTCTGCTCGGACCGAACTGCCCGGGCATCATCAGCCCCGGAAAGTGCAACATCGGCATCACCTCAGGCGATATCGCCCTCGCGGGCGGACCGGTCGGCATCGTCTCTCGCTCGGGCACGTTGACCTATCAGGCACTGCACGAACTCAGCCAGCAGGGCATTGGCCAGACCACGTGCGTGGGTATCGGTGGCGACCCGGTGCCGGGCACCAACTTCATCGACTGTCTCGCCGCCTTCCAGGCCGACCCCGAGACCAAGGCGGTCATGATGATCGGCGAGATCGGGGGCTCGGAAGAAGAGCGCGCGGCCGAGTGGATCAAGCTCAACATGACCAAGCCGGTCGTGTCGTACATCGCTGGCGTCACTGCGCCGGCGGGGCGAAAGATGGGCCACGCGGGTGCCATCATCTCGGGTTCGAAGGGGACCGCGCAGGCGAAGATGGATGCGCTTCGTGAAGCGGGCGTGCACGTCTGTTTGAACCCCACCGAAGCTGGCCAGAAGATGGTCGAGATCGTCAAGGCGCTGTAGCGCGTTGGCTCACGTTCGTCTGTGCGTCTTGGTGTCGGGTTCTGGCACCATTCTCGAAGCAATCATCAATGCGGGCATCGACATCGCGCTCGTGGCCTCGGACCGACCCTGTCGGGGTCTCGAGGTCGCCAGAGCCGCCGGCGTCGAGGCGCTGCTCGTTGACCGCGCAGACTACGGCGGTTTCAGCGCCGGTTTCGACCGCGAGGGCTACTCGAAGGCGCTCGCGCAGGTGCTCGTGAAGTACAACGTCGACCTCGTGGCCATGGCCGGGTTCGGCACGATCACGACCGGCGTCTTTCACGAGGCCTTCCCGGGACGCGTGCTCAATACCCACCCGAGTCTGCTGCCCGATTTCAAGGGCTGGCACGCGGTGGCCCAGGCGCTCGAGGCGAAGGTCGCCGAGTCGGGCTGCACGGTGCACATCGCGACCGAGGAGCTCGACAACGGACCGGTTCTCGCCCAGCGTCGGGTCCCGGTCTATGAGAGTGACGACGAGTCGACACTGCACGAACGCATCAAGGACGTTGAGCGCCAGCTCTACCCGTTGGTGCTCACTAGGGTGATGGCGTCGCTCGACGAAGGTCGAGAGCCCATAACCGTGGCCGGCACCCTGAAGGAGAACTGAAATGCGCGCGCTGTTGAGTGTCTATGACAAGACCGGACTGATCGAGTTCGCCGCAGGCCTCGAGGCCCTCGGGGTCGAACTCGTCGCGTCGGGTGGGACCGCGCGCGCACTCGCTGAGGCGGGCATTGCCCACCTCGACGTCGCCGACGTCACCGGTTTCCCCGAGATGCTCGACGGCCGGGTGAAGACGCTGCACCCGAGGATCCACGGCGGCATCCTCGCAGACCGCTCCAAGTCAGATCACATGGAGGCATTGGACGCGCACGAGATCACCCCCATCGACCTCGTGGTCTGCAATCTCTACCCCTTCTCCTCCGATCCGTCAATCGAACTGATCGACATTGGTGGGCCCTCAATGGTGCGAGCGGCCGCGAAGAATCACCAGCACGTGGGCGTGCTCACGAGTCCTGAGCAGTATCACGATGTACTCGAAGAGCTCACGAGCAACGAGGAGCTGAGCCACGCCACCCGCCACCGTCTCGCGCGAACCGCCTTCGCGCACACTGCTGCTTACGACGCCCAGATCGTTCGCTGGCTCGATGGCGGCGGCGAGATCGGACCGCGCCCGAGCGAGGTCGAGGCGGTCTTGCCCGAGACGCTGCACCTCACCCTCGAGCGTGCGAGCGTGCTTCGTTACGGAGAGAACCCCCACCAGACCGGCGGCCGCTACCGCGTGGCTGGCACGACACCCTGGTGGGACGGCGTTGTCCAGCATGCGGGCTCGCCACTCTCGTACCTCAACTTGTTCGACGCCGACGCCGCGTGGCGACTCGTGCACGAATTGAAGAGCGACTGGCCGGGATTCTCGGCGGTGGCGATCATGAAGCACGCCAACGCCTCGGGCGCCGCGCTCGGCACCTCACTCGCCGACGCCTTCTCCAAGGCCCTCGCGGCCGACCCCCAGAGCGCCTTTGGGGGCATCGTCGCGGTCGACGGGACCATGGACGTGGCGCTCGCAGAACTGATCGCGAGCGGCCCCCAGGCCGACGTCATCGTCGCCACGTCTTTTGACCAAGACGCGATTGCGGTGCTCGTCAAGCGGCGAAAAGCCACTCGACTCTTGAGTGCCCCGGCCCCCGAGCCGCTCGGTCTATCGGTACGCACCTTTGGTGACACCGCGCTCGTCCAAAACGCCGACGAGCTTCTGGTGCCGGTGAGTCAGTGGCGCTGCGTGACCGAGGAGACGCCCTCGGCTCAGCAACTCCAAGACCTGAGCATTGCCTGGCGGGTGTGCGCGCGAACGACCTCTAACGCCATTGTCATTGCGAAAGACGGCGTTGCGGTGGGTGTGGGTGCCGGTCAGCAGTCGCGCGTGGTCGCGGCCGGCATCGCCACCACCAAGGCGGGCGAGCTCGCCCGCGGAGCCGCCGCGGCATCAGACGCCTTCTTCCCCTTCGCCGACGGACTCGAATCGCTGACCAGCGTCGGGGTGACGGCCGTTGTGCAGCCGGGTGGATCGGTGCGCGACCAAGAGGTCATCGATGCGGCGAACGCCGCGCGGATCGTCATGATGCTCACCGGTGAGCGTCACTTTCGTCATTAGGAGCGACATGACTGCAGAACTACTCGACGGAGAGCGACTCGCTGGTCGCATCAAGATGGAGCTCGCTGACCGCGCACATCGTCTCGCCGCTGCGGGACGACGCGTGGGGCTCGGCACGGTGCTTGTCGGTGACGACGGACCGAGCGCCAAGTACGTGGCGATGAAGCACGCCGATTGCGAGGAGATCGGCATCACCTCAGTGCACGAGCACCTGCCTGCGAGCGCCACCCAGAGTGACGTCGAAGCGGTCATCGACCGCTTGAACGCTGACCCTTCGGTGCACTCGATCCTCGTCCAGCTGCCGTTGCCCGAAGGAATAGACGAAGAGCAGATTCTCCTGCGCGTCGATCCCTCGAAGGACGTCGACGGCCTGCACCCGACCAATCTCGGACGCCTCGTCATGGGTGCGCCGGGGCCGCTGCCCTGTACGCCCGCGGGGATCGTTGAGTTGTTGAGCGACTACAACGTGCCCGTTGAGCACAAGCACGTCGTGATCATCGGCCGCGGACTCACCATTGGCCGCCCACTCTCGCTGCTGCTCGCGATGCGACGACCGGGTTGTAACGCTGCGGTCACCGTCGTGCACACTGGCGTTGAGGACATGGCCACACTGACGCGTCAGGCCGACGTCATCGTCGCCGCGGCGGGCGTCGCGGGGCTCGTCACCGCCGACATGGTCAAACCCGGTGCAGCGGTTGTCGGGGCGGGGACCAGTTGGTCGGGCAAGAAGTTGATGAGTGACGTCGCCGATGAGGTTGTTGAGGTGGCGCGCTGGATCACGCCGCGCATCGGTGGCGTTGGACCGATGACGCGTGCAATGCTGTTACGCAACGCCGTACTGGCAGCGGAGAAGGTGCGATGACAACGACAGACGACAAGGGTCGAGAGCATGACGAGCGCCCGTGGGGCAGTTTCACGGTGCTCGATGACGAGATGTTCGATCACAAGGTGAAGCGGATCGTCGTAGCGCCAGGCAAGCGCCTCAGTTACCAAAAGCACGCCCAACGCGCCGAGCACTGGTTCATCGTGAACGGTCACGCCACGGTGATCCTCGACGGCGTCGAGCACGAGCTGGACCCGGGCTCGAGCATCGACATCGCGGTCGGCCAGGCGCACCGATGTGAGAATCGCGGGACGACGCCGGTTGTCTTGATCGAGGTCCAGCACGGCACGTATTTCGGCGAAGACGACATTGTGCGCATTGAAGACGACTTTGGAAGGGCGAACTAGCTTCGTGCGCATCGATGCGATGCTGAGAGCGGGCACCACGCACTCCTTCGAGTTCTTCCCGCCCAAGTCCGACGACGAGGCACTGCGCCTCGAGAAGACCCTGAGTGAGCTCGCGCCGCTGCACCCCTCGTTCGTCTCGGTGACGTATCGAGGGGGTGCCGAGTCGCGTCAGCGCACCTTTGACCTCGTGACACGCATTGAACGTAGTGGCGTGATGACGGCCATGGCGCACCTGATCTGCGTTGGTCACAGTCGCGCCGAGATGCGCGACATCTTAAAGAACTACCTCGACGCCGGGGTGAACAACGTCATGGCGCTCGGTGGCGACATCCCAGACGACCCCGCGCTCATTGCTTCTGAGTTCTCCCACGCCATTGATCTCGTGGCACTAGCGCGCGAAGTGGGCGACTTCTCCATTGGCGTGGCCGCTCACCCCCAAGGCCACCCGCGCTCGAAGGACCGAGCCACGGATCGCCATTTCCTCGCCGAAAAGCTCGCAATCGCTGACTTCGCGGTGACCCAGTTCTTCTTCGAGCTCGACGAATGGGTGCGTCTCGTCGCTGAGTTGGGCGAACTCGGCGTGGAGAAGCCGGTCCTACCCGGGATCATGCCCGTGACGACCCTGGGTGGCATCGAGCGAATGGCGGCGATGGGCGCGCGCGTGCCCGCGGCTTTGGTGGCGCGCTTGGAGAGGGCCAACCTTCGAGGCGGCTCGAGCGCGGTTCGAAGCGAGGGCATCAGCGCCGCGGTTGAACTGTGTCGTGAACTGCTCCACTCGAATGCGCCCGGTCTTCACTTCTACACGCTCAATCAGTCAACGGCGACGCGCGAGATCTACACTGAACTCTTTTCATAGTTATCACGGCTCCTAGGGTCTTTTGGCCCAAAAAAGTGGTTCCGATTTGGTCATATGATGAACCTCATGGCTGAAAAAATCACAATGAGCGCCTCTGGCGTATTGAACGTCCCCACCAATCCGATCATCCCCTTCATCGAGGGCGATGGCACCGGCGTCGATATCTGGCCCGCCGCCAAACTCGTGCTCGACACAGCCGCGAAGAAGCACGGCCACACGATCGAGTGGAAGGAAGTCCTCGCGGGAGAGAAGGCCTTCAACGAGACGGGCAACTGGTTGCCCGACGAGACCATCTCCGTCTTTCGCGAGTACCTGATTGGCATCAAGGGGCCCCTGACGACGCCCATCGGTGGCGGCTTTCGCTCGCTCAACGTGGCCCTACGTCAAATCCTCGACCTCTACGTGTGTCTTCGCCCGGTGCGCTGGTTCCAGGGCGTGCCTTCACCCGTGAAGCGCCCCGAGCTCGTTGACATGGTGATCTTTCGTGAGAACACTGAGGACGTCTACGCGGGACTCGAACTCGAAGCGGGAACCCCCGAGGTCGAGAAGCTTCGCTCGTTCCTGAAGGACTCCTACGGCTGGGACATCCGAGAGATGAGCAGCATCGGCATCAAGCCGATCTCCAAGATGGCCTCGGAGCGACTCATCCGCGCCGCCGTGCAGTACGCGGTCGATCACAAGCGTGAGTCGATCACCCTCGTCCACAAGGGTAACATCCAGAAGTTCACCGAGGGTTACTTCATGAAGTGGGGCTACGAACTTATCCGTAACGAGTTCTCCGATGTCGCGGTTGGTTGGGACGACTGCGGTGGCAAGCCCGGATCGAAGATCCTCGTGAAGGACGTCATTGCTGACATCGCTCTCCAGCAGGTCCTCACCCGTCCCGCTGAGATGGACGTCATTGCGACCACGAACTTGAACGGTGACTACATGTCAGACGCCCTGGCGGCCCAGGTCGGCGGGATCGGCATCGCTCCAGGAGCGAATATCAACTACGTCACCGGTCACGGCATCTTCGAGGCCACCCACGGCACCGCGCCCAAGTACGCGGGTAAGGACGTGGTGAACCCGGGTTCGGTTCTGTTGTCGGGGGTCTTGATGTTCGAGCACCTCGGTTGGACCGAAGCGGCGGATGACATCATTCGCGCGCTCGAGGCGACCATCGCTGAGAAGATCGTCACCTATGACTTCGCGCGCCAGATGGAGGGCGCCACTGAAGTGAAGTGCTCGGAGTTCGGTGCTGCCGTTGCGGACCGTCTGTAATTAGTTAGTCACGTCGTTAAGGAGAACCATGACCACCCCCGTCCACGTCACAGTGACCGGCGCCGCCGGCCAAATCGGATACCAATTGCTGTTTCGCATCGCCTCGGGCCAACTGCTCGGTCCTGACACGCCCGTCGTACTGCGCTTGTTGGAGATCGAGCCGGCGATGAAGGCGCTCGAAGGTGTCGTGATGGAACTCGACGACTGCGCGTTCCCACTGCTCTCGGGCATCGAGGCGACGAGCGATCTCGATGTCGCCTTTTCGAACACCTCGTGGGCCCTGCTCGTTGGATCCATCCCTCGAAAGGCGGGCATGGAGCGAAGTGACCTGCTCAACGTGAACGGCGGCATCTTCAAGCCCCAGGGCCGCGCGATCGCCGCGAACGCCGCGAGCGATGTCCGGATACTCGTTGTTGGAAACCCCTGCAATACCAACTGTCTCATCGCTCGCTCCAACGCCCCAGAGATCCCCGAGGACCGGTGGTTCGCCATGACGCGCCTCGACCAGAATCGCGCCGAGACCCAACTCGCGAAAAAGGCCGGTGTGGCGGTTCGAGACGTGAAGAACCTGGCGATCTGGGGCAATCACTCTTCGACGCAGTTCCCCGACTTCGCCAACACCACGCTCGCGGGTACGAAAGCGACCGACAAGATCTCGGATCACGAGTGGCTGCGAGGAGACTTCATCACCACCGTGCAAAAGCGCGGGGCCGCCATCATTGAAGCCCGCGGTGCGAGTTCGGCCGCCTCTGCGGCGAATGCCGCCATCGACACCGTGGTCGGACTCGTGAACCCGACGGTCACTGACGACTGCGTGTCGGTGGGCGTGACGAGCCACGGTGAGTACGGGGTCCCCGAAGGCTTGACCTTCGGTTTCCCGGTCACCTCCGATGGTAAGGGCAGCTGGAAGGTCAAAGAGGGATTCTCGATCGACGAGTTCGCGTCCGAGCGCATCAAGCTCACCACCGATGAACTCATGGGTGAACGAGACGACGTGCGCGCTCTCGGTCTCATCTAGAGCCTGCTGAGCCTCCATACAAGAGGACGAGGAACTTTGGGACCTTGTGCTCTACGGAGACTTGCGTATTCATCTCTAGATTGGCACGATGGCGAGGGTTGACGTTTCAGACGAGGGTGCGGAGAAACGTAGTCCGATCTTCATTCAGGATTTCGCCGATATCGCTCGACCCTTTGACGAGGTGGAGTCCCTGTTCTCGGGCGTGAGCGAGTGGTTGTCGCCACTGGCGAGCGAGGCGAGCGAAGAGGGTGAGGCCCTTCGGATGCGAATTGGCCCCGGGTGGTCAGCGGGACTCGTGACGCGCGAGGTGAGCGTGAACCTCGGGCCTTCTCGAGCGCGGGGCGACTCGGTCACTCGCTCGCTCGCATGGCGCGCGAGCGAGTTGCAGTCGCTCTTTCCCCTCCTCGAAGGTGACCTAGAACTCGCGCCCATTGGCGAGGACGGTTGTCGGATCTCCGTGGCGGTTGTTTATACGCCGCCGCTGGGTAGTCTCGGGGCTCGTGTCGACCGAGCGCTCTTGCACCGCGTCGCCGCCTCAACGGTGCGTTCGTTCATCTCCAAGGTGGCGACCAATCTCGAGCGGACGCTCTAGGGCCTCTTCAGTTTCCACTGGCGAGCGCCGCCTTCGATGATGCGCGCCACGTCCTCTGCTCGAACGGCCGGCGCGAAGAGGAAGCCCTGACCCAACTGGCAGCCGAAAGCTCGCAGCCGTTCGAGTTGGTCCAACGTCTCGATGCCCTCGGCGAGCATGGTGTTGTCGAGTTTTCGCCCGAGCGAGATGATGGCCTCGAGCAGTGAATCGCTGCGCTCGCTCGTGTAGGCCGAGCTCACGAAGGATTGGTCGATCTTGATGATGCGCGGGTTCAAGACACCGAGGTACGCGAGTGACGAGTAGCCGGTGCCGAAGTCGTCGAGGGCGAAGTCGACCCCGAGTCGACTGAGACGACCCAGCACGCTCGAGGTCTCAGCGACGTCGAGGAGCATCACACTCTCGGTGATCTCGATGACCAGGCGTTCGGGTGCGAGCCCGCTCATCGTGAGGGCCCGCTCAATCTTGGCGCCGAGTGCCTCGTCCTGGAACTGGCGCGCCGACAGGTTCACCGACACGAAGGGGGCACTGTTTCGTGATCCGCCAATGGTCCACGTGCTGGCTGCGGTGACCGCTTCGTTGAGCGCGAAGGTGCCCAGTTCGAAGATGAGGTCGCTCTGCTCGGCCAGTGGAATGAACACCTCGGGCAGCACCACTCCGCGCTCGGGGTGGTTCCACCTCATCAATGCCTCGAAGCCGACGACCTCGTTGGTGTCGAGTTGCACAATGGGCTGGAAGTGCATGGCGAGCGCGCCGTCGACAATGGCCGAGCGCAGGTCCTGGATCATCTCGAAGTGTCCAGTGAGTTGCTCTCGCATGGCGGGCTTGAAGAGCACGTACTTGTTCTTGCCTTGGCGCTTGGCCTCGTAGAGGGCGACGTCGGCGTTCTGGATGAACTCTTCGACGTCAACGGCGTCACCATCCCAGATGCTGACCCCGATGCTCGCGTGCTGCTCGACGGTGACCTCATTGATGCTGAAGGGCTCAACGAGCACCGCGAGCAGGCGCCGCGCGAGGGTCTCGGCCTCGACTTCTGTCTCGATGCCCTCGGCGAGGTAGAGGAACTCGTCACCCCCGAAGCGACAGAGCGTGTCGGTCGAACGCGTGACGGTGAGTAGACGGTGCGCGGCGGCGATCAGCAGCTGGTCGCCCATCACGTGTCCGAACGCGTCGTTGACGGCCTTGAAGTCGTCCAAGTCCAAGATGAGCACCACGCCGAGTCCGCCTTGGCGCATGGTGCGTTGGTGGGCTTGTTCGAGCCGGTCACCGAACAGGGCCCGGTTGGCGAGACCGGTCAGCGGGTCGTGCAGTGCCTGGTGCGAGAGTTGGGAGGTGAGTTGGCGTTCTTCGGTGACGTCGCGCTCTGAGAAGACGTAGTAGAGGATGTTGCCCTCGGCGTCGCGTGCGGGGGTGCGAGAGACCTCACTGTAGATGATGTGGCCGTCTTTTCGAAGGTACCGCTTGGTGTAGCGCATTTGGTCGAGTCGGCCCGACTGGCTGTGATGCAGCGACCCTTCGGTGATGCCGATGTCCTCGGGGTAGGTGAAGTGCTTGGAGTCCTGGCCGATCAGTTCCTCACGCGAGTAACCGACCATCTCGCAAAAGGCGTCGTTGGCCGCGGTCATTATGTCGTTGAGATCCGAGAACACCATGGGTGACATGTTGTCCTCGAAGGCGACCCGGAACCTGATCTCTGAGTCGGTGAGTGCCCGTTCACGCTCGGCGAGTTTGTTGAATGCGGCCTTGGTCTCGGCGAGCGCGTGCGCGGTCTTTTCAAGCGCACGTACGTGAGAGATGATGAGCTCCACCTCGTGTGCAATGACCTCGAGCCCAGAGGTGGTGATCTCGTCGAACTGGTTGACGTGGCGGTCGTAGATCGAGAGCACGGCGTTGGAATCGTCGGGCTTGAAGGGGATGGCGATCGACGAAGCGAGGTTGTAGGTCTCGGCTCGACGCTGCCAGCGAGGCGTGAGCGCGCTCTCACGCAGATCGTCGATGACTTTGGTGCGCCCGTCATGCAAGGCAACCCCGGTGTGGCCCCAGCCACTTTGGGCCGCACCCCACCATTCGTCCATCTCGTCGTAGAGATACCCGGTTTCACCGGCGGCGCAACTGACTACGATGCCCTGGTCGTTCGAGGTCGAAGGGACACCGATCCAGGCCAGTGCGTAGTCCCCGCGTTCGACCAGCGCGTTACAAAGGCGCTGATGGGCGTCGGTCTCGGTGGGCGCACCCAGCACTTCACGGCTCACTTCGGCGAGCAGGCTCAAGAGGCGCTCGCGTTGCACCCGACTCGTGACGTCAACGAAGGACGAGACAACGACCCGATAACCGCTTTCGAGTTCAACGGGGTGTGAGTTCACCGACAGCCACCGCCGGGGCTGGCCAGTGATCTCAATACCCTCGATCACGCCCGAACTGGTGACGCCGGTCCTGAGCGCTGCGATGCTCGGGCGGTCTTCTAAAGGGAATGGCGAACCGTCTTCTCGAATCACCTTCCAGGTGGTGTCCGTGGACTTGACGCCAATGATGTCTTGACCACTCAGGCCGAGCAGGTTGACCGCGGCGGCGTTGTAGTCGAGGATGACGCCGTCGGCGCCCTGGAGGACGATGCCTGCGGCCATGGAGTTGAGGACCCGTTCAGAGACGAGGAGCCGCTGGAGCTCGCCGATGTGAATCAGATCAATATGCGCATCGGCCACTGAACCCCCTCTCCAATCGCGCGAACTCACGGGTAAGTGAAGTATTGCATCACTATGAATCGCCAACTGGTTGGCCTCGCTGGTGGCGGCACGCGCGTGGCGCGGCATTCTCGTAACGCGAAGCGAGCCGGCTTCACGTGCGCGCGCGAACGGTGCGGGGATTCACGTGTGATTTCAAGGTCCTCTCCATAGAAATACCTGATTGAAGCCTTTAAATGGCCGGTGCGTGCAGAGAAGATCCTCATCGCGTGCTCGGTGAGGATCAATGACGCGTTCATTGTGCGGTTGTCTAGAACGCGTTCAAATCGCTCGGGTGTCCGAGGAGGTGACTCATCAACTGCGACAAGCTCGCCACCGCGACGCAGGTCACACTGTCGGCTGCGCCGTAGTAGAGGTGCAGGGTGTCGCCGTCATCGCGCAAGATCCACCCGCAGGGAAAGACCACGCCCGGCACGTCACCGTACTGCTCGTAGTCCGCGTGGGGGCCGAGGATCCACTCGCTGCCTCGCGCGAGGACCTTGGAGGGGTCGTCGCGGTCGAGCAGGGCCAGACCTATGCGATAGATCGACCCCGAGGCCGTCACGCGCACCCCGTGATAGCCAACCAACCAGCCGTCCGCAGTGAGCAGTGGCGGCGGACCGAGGCCGATCTTGTTCGCGTCCCAGGAGCCGCCGTGCTTGGCCGCGAGCAGCACCCGGGCGTCACCCCAGTATCGAAGGTCGGGACTGTAGGAGAGCCAGATGTGCTTGCCCATCTCATTCATCGAGGGGACCGGTCGGTGCAGCAGCGCCCAGCGACCCGCGAACATCATGGGGAACAGCGCCGCGTCCTTGTCTTCTGGTTGTTGGAGGACCCCGAGACGCTCCCACGTGACGAAGTCCTTGGTCTTGGCGAGACTGACGAGCGGTCCGTAGGCCGAGTAGGCAACGTACACCACGAAGTAGTCGTCGCCGATCCGAGTGATCCGAGGGTCCTCTATTCCCCAGCGTTCTTGTGGGGTATCAGTGAGGGGTTCGAGACCTCGAGCGAAGTCGATCTCCCAGTTGGTGAGGCCGTCGTCACTCGTCGCGACCACCAGTGACGAGATGCCCGTTCGGTGTTCGACGCGCAGCAACAACAGCGTGCGGCCCTCAAAGACCGTTGCGCCGGGATTAAAGACGGCATTCACCGTATGGGGGAAGTCCGATGCGCAGATGATCGGGTTGCCTTCGAAGCGGTGAAAGAGCTCGGTTCGTTCGATGCGAGGTGACATGATCATTCACGCTTTCTTACCAATAGACTTCTAGGCTCGGTGTCAAACCGAGAATGAGGCTCCTTCGCCGTGAGGTCGAAGGAGGGTGGGAGATGCGTTCGGTGGCTTCGATTGTGGGTGACAACATCCGGCGCATCGATCATCGACCCATCGTTGAGGCCGGATCGGTGCCGGGGTACGGAGCAGTGTTCAACGCGGGTCTGTTGCACCACGATGGCAAGTACCACTTGTTCGCGCGAGGTGTGCGCGAGGGCTACCGACGAAACGAAGGTTCCGGACCGAGGTTCCTCGACTACATCTCGGACATCCTGGTCTTCACCTCGAGTGACGGGCGTGACTACGAGTTCGCGTACGTGCTCGGTCACGCGGGCACCTCGGGCGTGCACTGTTTCGAGGATCCCCGTGTCCAGCGTGTGGGCGACGACGCGAATCACCGCATTGTGATGACCTACACGAACCTGCCGCCGCACGAAAGCGGGGCACCGTGGCGTATTGGCGCCCACGAACTCGAATACGACGGCGAGCGATTCCACCTCGTTGAAGAGAGCGCCCAATTGCTCGGCCCCGACGGGATCGAGAACAAGGACGCCATCGTGTTCTCCTTGAGCGACGGACGAGTCGCACTCATCCACCGCATCCACCCCAACATGCAACTCGCGGTCTTTGATGACCTCGATCATCTGTGGCAAGCGGGGAGCGAGTACTGGGACGGGTACTTGGCCGACCTCGACTCGCACACTTTGCTTCGACCGAGCCCCGGGGCCCTCGGCATCGGTGCGGGAGCCCCACCGGTCGTCACCGAGGAAGGGCTGCTGCTCTTCTTTCATGAACGACGAAGTGACGGGGTGTACACCATGCGCGTCGCCCTGCTCGACGAGGAGACCGGCGAAGTGAAGAGTGAGTTGCCCCACTCGTTGATGGAGCCCGAACTGCAGTGGGAGCGCGAGGGCGACGTCGACAACGTCGTGTTCGTCCAGGGCGCCCACAGCGTCGGGGACCACGTCTATCTCACCTACGGCGCGGCGGATAGCCACGTGGGGGCGGCGACCGCGAGCGTGAGTCATCTGCTCGACGCGCTTCGAGAGGTGGCCTGAAGTACTGCGTCACTTGAGCGCGATAACGAAGCGCTCCGTCGATTGAGCGCCTCGAGTTCTCGCATCGTGGCGACAAAGGACAAGGTGGACTCCGCGCCCTCGTTGAGGTTGACGCCCGTTGCTTCGAGTCCGTCGTAGCCACCGCCACTCAGCGGGTCATAGACCGCCACGCCCACGTCGTTGTTCGAGAGGAACCACGATCCCGCACGACGCGCTTCCTCGAGCCACGAAGGGTCCATTGAGTACTCGTAGGCGAAGGCGCACGCCTCGGTCATCGCCCACGCCTCTATGGGTTGCTGATCGAACTGAGGAGCCCCCTCGTTGGGCCCTCGTCCGCCCACGGGGGTGAAACTGAAGTGGTCCCCGATCGTCTCCTCATCGCAGAGCCACCGCAGGACCGTGAGGGCGTTAGCGCCGGCGACGGGGTCCTCGCGAGCGTTGGCGCGAGCGAGCTCGGCCAAGGGCAACAGTGCGTTCGCGTAGGTGAGTCGCCCTTCAATCCAGGGCCACGCGGGGTCTTGGGCGCTTGGGGGGAGAACGAAGTCGGGGCTCTCGTCGATGAGTCGTTGTGCACCGTGGTGGTCGGGCATCGAGCGAAGGAGCACGGTCGCGGCGAGCGTGGCGTAGGCGGCCGCGCGTACGTAGCCGCTTCGAAAGTCGGCTGCACGAGTGAAGAGTTCGAGGGACCTATGCTGCACGGCGGGCCACGCGGCGTAGGTCGCGGCGTGCGCGAGACCCAGTAATGCTCGACCCGTCGCGTCATCGCTCACGTCGTTGCTCCAACGCCCCCGCGCGTCACAGCGCAATCGAAACGTTGCGTCGCCGCGATACGCTCGCTCGAGAAAGTCAATGGCGCTGAGCGCGAGCGCCTCGGAGTGGCGATGCCGCTCCATGTGAGAGACGAGGCTCAACAGGCGCCCCGCGTCATCGGTGCAGTAACTGGCGTTCGCTCGAGGTTCGGCGAAAAGTGCGTGTTCGACAATGCCGTTGTGATCAGTCAATCGCTCGAGGTGCGCCAGCGTCGGCGCCGGTGGCGCACTGGGCGAGTTCACCGATGAACACCCGAGGCGCGTTGCGCGAACAATTCTCGTAGCAGGCTGCGGTACTGGGCACCGACCGCCGGCCAGAGCAGCGCACTCGCTTCTTGACGGGCCGCCACGCGCATGCGCGTCGCTACACCGGGCACGTAGAGCACTTCTTCGAGGGCGCTCGCCATGGCAACCACGTCGCGTTGATCGACGACGAAACCGGCGCCACGTGAGAGGAGTTCCTCAGCGTGGGGGAACCTGGTGGCAACGACCGGTCGACCCGAGGCAATGGCCTCGACGAGGACACCGGAACTCACCTGATCGCGCGATTCGTAGGGCAACAACACCACGTCGACACTTCGTACCAACTCGCGAAGTGAGAGCGCGTCACGGTACCCGTCAGCGAAGACCACCCGGTTCGCGACACCGAGTTCGCGACTCAACGCTTGTAGTTGACGTCGG
>DAIEHI010000206.1 GCA_027355725.1 Acidimicrobiaceae bacterium | reverse complement strand
CCGCGCGCGCCCATGCTCTCAGCCATCAAGTCGTAACGAATCTCACCCAGCTCGGTGTTGATGAGTTCCTCATCGGAAAGACCTCCCTCTGAGAGGAGCTTCTCCTGGTTCAAGGCGAACTCCTGGTTCACTTTGACCATGCCCCAGGCTCGATCGACCGCGACGAGCACCACGATCGGCACGTTGTAACGAACCGCGGTCTCTATCTCTTGGGGATGGAAGCCGAACGCACCGTCGCCGGTGATGCAGACCACTCGTCGATCCGGTGCCGCGACGCCAGCGCCGAGCGCCTGGGCGACGCCGGCGCCGAGCATGCCGAACTTGTAGGTCGAGAGCATTGAATGGGGTCGTCGAACCTCGTGGTACAGATTGGCCCAGACTGCGGTGTTACCTCCGTCGATGACGAGCACGGCGTCATCACCAAACGCCTCTTGGCACGCCGGGGCGAGGTGCGAGCTGTGCAATGGGGATCCAGTGGCGGCGAGTGCGCCATCGAGCGCGTGGCGAGCGTCTGAGCGGGCGGTCGCATACTGGTCAATGCGCTGCGCGCGCGTCGCACGAAGTGATGCGAGGTCGCGCTTGGCCAGTACCTGTGCCAGCGCGCTGAGGAACGACTTCAGGTCGGCGACGATAGCGAGATCGACGGGCTTGTTCACCCCGAGCATCTCTTCGTCTACGTCCACTTGAATCATGCGCTGGTTCACTGCGCGGCGCCAGTAGGGGGCCTTGCCCCACCAATCCGTCTCACCAATACGACTGCCCAGCGCGAGCACTAGGTCGGCGTCGTTGCGCGCTTGGTTGACGAGGTCGGTCGCCCACATGGGAATAGCCACTCGACTGCGCTCGTCAATGACGTCGCGACCGGCCCAGCTCGTGGTGACCGGAGCCTCGAGCAGCCGTGCCACTTCGAGCAGTTCGTCGGTCGCGTGCGCGTGCAGGATGCCACTACCCGCGTGGATGAGCGGTCGCTCGGCCTCGATCAGGAGATCAGCCGCACGCTCAACGAGCTCGAGCGATGCGTCGAGCGGTGAGGTCCGCCGGTACCGCACCGGTTCGACGTCGAAGGAGTTCGCCACGGGCTCGAATTGACCGTTCACGACGTCCTCGGGCACCGTTAGGTGCACGACGCCCGGCCGTCCTCGCCAGGACCGTCGAAACGCTTGGCGCATCAGTTCAGGGAGTCGTTCGAACGACAACGCCGCCTCGCTCCATTTGGACATCGGTCGAATCACCGCGGGCTGGTCGAAGTACTGATAGGCGCCCCCGCGGTCGGGGCCGACGATGCCGTGTCGGCGCCAACTCGTGATGAGGAGTACCCGGTTGCCCTCGCCGTTCTCTACCGCCACCCCGGGCAGCGCGTTCGCCACCCCAGGACCGTTACTCGCAATGGCCACGCCGAGTCTTCCGGTCATGCGCGCGTACGCTCCGGCCATATGGACCGCGCTCGTTTCGTGACGTGGTGTGATCAGTCGGATCCCGTGGATGCCCAACTGCGAGTAGAGGCCGAAGTAGCTGCCGTCGATGATGCCAAAGACCACCTCGACGCCCTCGGCTGCCAGTGACTCGGCGATGTACTCGCCTCCGCTTTTCGTGCTCATGGCTTTCTCTTCTCTCGGTTCATGGGGGTAGTCATCGTGGGCAGGTCCGCTTCACTCTTCAAACGGTGTCAGCGTCTCGGATCGTCGAGGCGGTGACGCTCGATCATCGCGCGGGCGAGTGGTGCGCGGTCAAAGGCGCCGCTCGCGATCCGCTTGGCCACGGTCTTGGTCACCATGCGGTCGCTCAAGCGCGGCAGGTGACGACCGAGGAAGAATTCCACGCGCCCGCGTCGCGACGTTGGCACGTCACGGTAGCGTCCGCTCGCCGCGCGAAGCACCGCCTCGACGATTCCTTCGAGCGGCTCGAAGCGTGACACACCTTCAAGCGAGAGTCCTGCGCTCGCGGTCGAGTCATGGATGGGGCTTCGCGCCATGCTCGGGTACACGCACGCGACGCCCACCAAGGGTGCGAGTTCGAGACGTAGTGCATCGGCGTAGGCGACGAGCGCTCTCTTCGAGACGCCGTAGGCCGCCGCGAGTGGCAAAGGGACGACGACCATTCGAGAGGCGATCATGACCACTTGACCGCGGGACGCCGACAGCGCCTGCGCGCAGGCCGCGCTGACTCGCCACGCACCGAACAAGTTCACCTCTATCTGTTGGCGCACAATCTCGTCGGGGGGCGCCGCGGCGGCGGCCGGACCGCCGATGCCCGCGTTGTTGATCAGAAGATCCAGTCCACCCAACCGCTCAATCGCGTGTGCGCACGCTTCCTTGACCGACTCGTCGTTCGTGACATCGCACGCGAGTATCAGTGGATCATCACTCGCTTCGAGGTCGAGACCTACCACCACCGCTCCGCGCTCCTGCAACGCCATCGTGATAGCTCGACCGAACGTCCCAGCGGCGCCGGTGATCAGTACTCGTTTGCCGTCCACGCGCTGAGGGTACCATACGAAAACTGCCTGATTCCTTGGCTCTGCGCCACGGATCAGTGTCGAAATATGCTCACGTTGTCGATGTCAATGTGGACTGGACTGCGTCCGTTCGTCACGTCGTGACCCATGCCAACACCGCTAGTACGGCGTTACGGGTCTCGCTGCGCAGTTGCACCGTGACGCCGCTCGCCGCTTGACGGGTCGCAGCCGTCGCGATGCCGTCGATGAGGGCGAGTACCAACTCTGGGTCTCTTCCTGGTTGGTCCTCGAGAGCCTCGGCAACGGTTGCTGCCAGGGCCTCGCGCAGCGGTCGGTGGCCGTCGATGACCATTGTCTGTATGGAGGCGGGAAGGTTGTCGAATTCGGCCATCAAGCGCGACGCCGCGCCGTCGCGGGGCTTGGCAGCGAAGTCCAATTGGCCGTCGAGCCACACGGCGAGACGCTCCGCAGGCGGACCCGACGCGCCCAGTACCGCTTGCGCCTGAGCCATCGCTGGCTCGAAGGCCCTCGCGAGCCATAGGGCGAGCAACTCATCCTTGTCGTGCGCGTACCGATACATCGAGGTCCGAGCCAGTCCGACTCGTTGGCCCACGGTGGCCAGTTCCACGCCGGCGTAGCCCTCGTCAGCCAGGATGCTGCCGACGGCATCGAAGATCGCCTCGCGCTGCAGATCGAGGTGCTCGCGAACAGTGGGTGCGCTGATGCGCGGCATCGTGGTTAGTGCGCCGTCGCCGAGGTCGCCGGCGTGAGGCGCCCGTCGCGCATCTCGATGAGTCGATCGGCCAAGTGGGCCGCGGACAGGTCGTGGGTGACCATCAGGGTCGCGATCTCGTGTCGGCGGGTCTCGTCGCGCAGCAGCGTCACGATGTCGATGCCTCGCTGGTGGTCGAGGGCCGATGTGGGTTCGTCGACCAGGAGCACTGCGGGTGCGGCCATGAGCGCTCGCGCGATGCCAACACGCTGGCGCTCACCACCCGAAAGGTGCGCGGGTCGGCGCGCGGCCTTGGATGCGAGACCCACTTCGTCGAGCAGTCCGCGCGCGCGGTGACGGGTCTGCGCTTTGGGCGCGTGACCGATGCGACCCACGAGTTCGAGTTGCTCGAGCGCGCTCAGCGAAGCGAACAGATTGGATCCTTGGAAGACGAAACCGATGAGGTCGTGGCGCATGGCGCTGCGCTGAGCGGCGGGGAGGGTGGTGATATCGACGTCACCGACGACGACGTGGCCGCTGTCGGGTCGCCGCATCGCTCCAGCCACTGCCAAGAGACTCGACTTGCCTGACCCCGAGGCGCCCACCACGGCCACCAGTTCGCCGGGGTTCACCGAGAGCGACACGTTGTCAAGAGCGATCACCTCTTCGTCGCCGTCGCCGTAGCGAAGACAGACGTCTTCGAGTCGAAGTCCGCCGAGACGACGGTGCTCGGCGATTACGTTGCGCGGGGTCGTCATATCGCAGCCCCCAGCGCGATGATCGGGTCGATGGTGGCAATGCGGCGCACGGCGACCAGAGAACCGATCATGCCCGCGATCGCGAGGATGATGGCGGCACTGACGATGTCCCCCGCCTGCAGCGCGAATGGGACGCTACTACCCGTGATGAGACTCCCGATGGCGCTTCCGACCAGCGCGCCGACGCCGGTCGAGGCGAGCATGACCAGACCCACCTGCCCGAACGCGTCGCGCAGCACGGCGAAGTTCGACGTACCAAGGGCCTTCATCAGTCCGATGTCGGCCTTACGTTGGATGGTCCAGACCGTGAAGAACGCCCCTACGACGAGCGCCGCGATGATGTAGAGGAAGTCGATGATGAGACTCATGGTCGCCGTCTCGGCCACGTAGCCCGGTGAACCGGCGTAGGCCTGTTGTTTGGTCACGATGTCAACCCCGAGACGCTTGGCGACGGCCGCGAGATCGACACCTGGCTCAACCTTCATGGCGGCTGCCGAGGCGAGCCCTTGCGCACTTGGAGAGAGTGACCCGCCGGTGACTTGGCCGTAGGTGGCTTGGCGCCACAGCGAGATCGGGGCGTAGACGAGGCTGACGTGACCGTAGGTCGCAGTTGGGACAATGCCCACGACACGCAAGGTGACTCCCGCTCGGGCGAGGGTGATGCGGTCGCCCACATGAACACCAGCCGATGCGATCCCTTGGGTGATGAGTACGTTGTTGGACCCTCGAGCGAGCTTGGAGCCGTCCACGATGTCCTTTGCCATGAAGCCACCCGGTTGCACACCGACGAGCACCATGGCAAATGAGTTGCCGAGCGCGTCCTTGGCGTTGAACAGTGTCAGCCCGAGCGGTTCGGCAGTGATGCCGGGCTGTCGGTCCAGGGAACCAATCGTCGCCGCGTCGAGTGTCGACTGAGAGAAGGTCGAGTTGGTCTTCGCCTCGAAGGCCAGGTTCGTGAGTGGCATGGAGCGAAGTCCAGAGATTCCCGAGTTGACGAGTCCCGTTGAGAGGCCGGTCAACAGCACCGTCAGCACGGCCACCAGCGCTATGACCGATCCCATCAATGCGAAGCGTCCCCACGCGTGGCGCAGATCGCGCAGCCCTACGAACATTGCGAAACCGGGTCTGTACGAATTGATAGCAACGACATGTCGCCATCATAGCGACGAATTGTTGACAAGATGACGTTCGGCGACTTTTCCCTTATTCCACCCTCTCGAAGGTTGGCGTCTCTCCTACGAGCGCATCGTGGTCCAGCAACTGATCTCTTCTTCGAGGGACGAGCTTCTACGACCTCCGCGCACGACGACGTGGTGAATGGAACTCGCTTTCCATGCTCGTGGCGACCGGTGGGTTCATCGCCAAGTCTTAGGACGATCCAACAGATCTGCTCTCCCCGATTGCGCGGGAGGTTCGTCACTTCGAAACGAAGAGCCATTTGGCTCACCCGATAAGGCGAGGGAGCCTCTGGGGGGGGGGTGAACATCGTGTGGCACACCACGCACGAGAGTGTTGCGACGTTGCACGCACTGATGATTGTTACTCTGAACCCACAAAGCGCCGTTGTGGCGACGAAGGGATGCGGTGATGTTCAATTACGGCGATGATCTCTACACAGAAGCCGAGGGCGACTCGGACACACTGGCCAACCTCGGACCACTGCGGCCAATGGCAGGAGTCTGGGAAGGTTCGGGAAAAGACGAGCATCCGGCTGCTGGGGGTATTGAGCACAACGACTTCTTTGAGCGCTACGAACTACAACCAATCGATCGTCAGACCAATGGCCCCCAGCTCTTCTACGGACTTCGCTACCACACCCATGTCGTCAAGCCTGGCGAGGTCGAGATGTTTCATGATCAGGTCGGCTACTGGCTCTGGGAGCCGGCGGCCCGTGCGGTCACATTCACACTCGCAATTCCGCGAGGACAGGTTCTGCTCGCCTCGGGTCCCGCTGAGGCCGACGCCAGCCACTTCGAACTCGTGGCTCAAGTCGGTTCTGAGGTGCACGGAATCTTGTCCAACCCTTTCCTCAACCGAGCATTTCGCACCGTGCGCTACTCCATAGAGGTGACGATGAATGCTGACGGGACATGGTCGTACGAGGAGGAGGGCCACCTTCAGATCCCTGGTGTTGAGGGGGTTGTACGACACGTTGACCGCAACACCCTCAGGCAAGTCGCACCACCCACCCCTAATCCAATGGCACGGCTGACCTCGTCATAGCGTTGTCGACCGGTGTTCGCTGTGGATATCGAAGGTGCTGGAATGAGGGGCGGGCGCGATGCCGACAGTTCGACACGGCCGGTCTCTGAAGATACCCTAGGCACAAGCGAGTCCGCGCATTCATTCACAGCTTCTCAAGGCGCGAATGGTGAATGCCTGGAGCGAGCGTGAAGGTTGGGAGAGTTGACGATGATGAGTCTGCGTCGTTACAACCTGCTCGCGGGACTGTTGCACACTGCGTCGGCGATTCTGGTGATTGCACTGGCAAACGGGTTCTCGCTGCCGGTCGCGGCGCGGTACATGGCGGGAGCTCCCGGAAGCGGTAAGCGACAGTTGGTCACCTATGGCCACATTCCAATGTTATTGCTGATCGCCAGTTTCTTCGTCCTCTCGGCAGTGGCCCATTTCGTGATTGCCGGCCCAAAGTGGTCAAGTTACGTCAGTCACTTGGCAAAGCATCAGAATCCGTTTCGGTGGTTCGAGTACTCGCTGAGCTCGTCGATAATGATCCTCGCGATCGCTCAACTCACTGGCATCGAGGACATCGCCGCCCTCATCGCCCTCGTTGGAGTGAACGCGTCCATGATTGGCTTCGGGTGGATGCAGGAGAAGTACACCGAGCCGGGCACTGGCCTGCAACCCTTCTGGCTGGGATGCATCGCGGGAATCGTTCCGTGGATCGCGATCGGCGTCTACCTCTTCGCCCCGGGTGCTCGCGCTCACGCCCCAGGTTTCGTCTATGCCATCTACTTCTCGCTCTTCGTGTCGTTCAACTGCTTTGCGGTGGTGCAGTACTTGCAATACAGGCAAATCGGCAAGTTCAAGGACTATCTCGTGGGTGAACGCACTTACATCACGTTGAGTTTTGTCGCCAAGTCGCTGCTCGCGTGGCAGATCTTCGCTGCCACGTTGGCCGGCTCGAGCCATTAGTTACCGTAACGATACGTAGAGCACTCCGCGAGAGAAATATCCACATCGATTGAGTAACCCAAGGACACGCGGGTTGGTATTCGATGCCGTCCCATTAGGGGTGACGTCGTGTGGAATTGTGCATCTCGTGTGGGTATTCCTTGAGTGGCGGCCGAGCCCATAGGGATCGAGCACGTTGCGAAAGTCCGCCTCGGTAACCACGCGAGTCGCATCCACTTCAGACTTACGCTAACCCACTCCCTCGGCGACGAGATCACTCACGTTGATTTCATTAACGCTCCAACCACCATTGACCGCCATGGCCATGTCGGTTCGAAGGTTCTTTCACAATATGGTCGCCACTTCATCGTAAGGTCTGTTGCGGCGCGATGTGCGACTCGACTGTGTGTGCTTTGCCCGCTCTACTCAGCTAAGGGAATGGTCGACCTTGATCACATCGAGGTGGGTCCAACTCTCGAGGGCCTCGATTCCATCAAGGCAGCGGATGCGATCGAGTTCCGCGACCAATTCGATCTGCGATTTCACGAGCAGTGTCCCAATCGCATCCCAACGACCAAGCGTCAAGCTGAGGTAGCTCACCGAGTTCATCGCCGTGATCGCAGCGATAGTCGACTGCTCGTCGTGCCCGCGTACGCGTAATCCAAACCCGCACATGTGCTGCAGTCCCACCATGCCGGGCGTCACGAGCGCGCTGATCCTCACTACGCCATGATTCATCAAGTGATGGACCCGTCCACGGATCGCCGAGGCGGAGAAATGGGTGGCTCGTGCAATCTCGGCGTAACTGACGCGGCCGTCATTTTTCAGGGCTTCGAGGATCTGTCGGTCGACGTCGTCGATTTCCGTGGGTTGGACGACAATCGGAGGAGCGTAGACGTCTTTGATCCGTTGGGTGTAGAGAGTCGATTCGACGTGCACCACGTCATCAACGGCAGAGATCGCGTTGATGACTTCTCGCAGAGCGGAAGTGTTCGTCGCGCGAGCCTCGGCGACGAGTGCCGCGCGGCCCGTCACGACTGACACGAGCGGCACCGTCTCCATCTCGGCTACAACATGGCCCACGCTGGAGGCCGAACCCGTTACGGTGATCGAAAGGTGGGCGAAGGCACGAAGTTGTTGGATGCTCGGATGGACAATGCCGACTATGCGTAGTGTTCCGCTGTCGATCAGCCGCGATACCCGCGAGCGCACCGCAATGCGCGAGAGACCCACCACCTTTGCGAGCTCTTCCATGGTCGCTCGTCCGTCACGCTGCAACTCTTCGTACAGACGGGTATCTATGTCGTCCAAGTTCATGGATCGACAAGAATTGTTGATACGTCGGTACGGTCAATGCTCTGAGTACTCCAGACGTTCCAGGTTCCTCCGACGAATGATGATTCGATCGTTTTCTTGTCCATTTCAACACCATACGTCAGTTCAAATAGACAAATGGCGACAAATCATCGGTTGACGGGCAAGAAAATCTCTCATATGCTTCGCCGGACGTTCACCGATGGGTGGACGGAGAATTCTGGGGAAGAGTCATGACTAAGAGAGGGCGAGCATCGTCACCGCGCGCATCAGTGGCGTTCGCTCGGGAATACCAGCCGTGACATTGTTGGGCATGATGGAGGGGAGCCAGCCCATTCCCTCAGACCGTCTCGTCACGCTCGCGAACTGGCAAGAGCCGCCGAGCAACCGTTGGTCCTTCCAACACGTGCGCGAGATTGTCCCCACGGCACTGATTCGACGAGGCAGAGGACCACAGTGGCTTCTCGAGCGCGACGAACGCGATCTCGACAAGCTCACGTTCACCTCTGGTGAGACGCGATGGAGCGTTGAAGACTTCCTCGAAGCGAGTGAGACCGACGGCTTTCTCGTCTTGCACCGCGGTCGTATCGTGGTCGAGAAGTACTTCAACAACATGACCGAGGACTGCTCTCACCTCTTGCAGTCCGTCTCGAAGTCGATCACCGGGGCGGTCGCAGGTTGTCTCGTCGGACGGGGAGTACTCGATGCCAACGCACGTCTCGAAGCGTTGATACCCGAGCTCGGCGAGACCTCGTTCAGGGGCGCCACCGTCCAGCAGTTGCTCGATATGCGCACCGGTACCAGATTCAACGAGGATTACGATGACCCCGAGGCGGATGTTCGTCTCTTCGAACAGGTGTACCAGTGGCGCCCGCGCATTGACGCGAGCCTGCCCGAAGACGCTCTGAGTTACTTCGCGACCTTGTCAAATGACGAAGCGCACGGCGGTGAGTTCCGTTACCGTTCGATCCTCACCAACGTCCTCGCCTGGGTGATCGAGCGGGCTGGCGATGCGCGATTCCACGAGGTCGTCGCAAGAGAGTTGTGGGGACCGATGGGGGCAGAGTTCGACGCCGAAGTCACCCTCGACGGTCGGGGCAACGCTATGGCCGATGGTGGTCTCAGCACCACGCTGCGAGACCTCGGCCGCTTCGGGCTGCTGCAACTCAATGGCGGCAAACGTGGCCACGACGAAGTCATTCCCTCGTCGTGGGTCAACGACACCATTCGTGGAACGTCAGATGGCAGGGCAGCGTTCGCGCGTAGTGCGGCGTCGCGGGGGTTCCCCACCGGTGCGCACTACCGCAATTATTGGTGGGTCTACGATCCGCACGCGCCACTCCTGTTCGGTGCGGGCATCTATGGACAGAACCTCTTCGTTCACGCTCCTACCCAAACGGTCGTCGCCAAGTTTTCGACCTGGCCGACACCGCTCGATGAGGCCAAGCAGTCGGCCGCGCGTGACGCCACCGTCGCCATCGGCACCTTTCTCGAAGCCCAGCACGCGTCGGGACGTTCATGAACACGTATAGCAAGACAGACCAGGTTGTTACAAACAAATTGCACCCGGTGGGTGCTGAAGGGGGTTGCCGTGAATCATCCATTTCGTAGAGGACCGGGCAAGTACGCCTGGTGGGGGGCGCTCGCGCTCGCAGTTGGGACAATGGGCATTACGCCAACTACCGCGTTCGCCTCGGGTGGATCATCCATTCACCTCGTCTCCACAACTCCAGCGGCCAAGGGATCGCTCTCATCGATCACGTGGGACCTCCCCGGTGGCGAGCCAACGACCCTCGATTATGTGCAGTCCGCGGATTACTCGCCCGACATCATGGTCTCGAACCTCTGTGACAACCTGCTCCGTCTGACGCCCACGTTCGGCGTCGCACCGGGCATAGCCACGGCGTGGAAGTACACCAATGCGACGACCATCGTGTTTACGATCCGCAAGGGTGTGAAGTTCTGGGACGGCCATACCCTGACCGCGAACGACGTTGTCTACAGCATGCTGCGCAATCTGAACCCGAAGGACTCTCCGGTGAACGGATCGTTCTACGCCTCGGTCAAGTCGATCACGGCGACCGGTCCCAACCAGGTGACCGTTGCCTTGTCAAAGCCTGACGAACTGTTCATCAAGGAGATGGCCACGATCGCCGGTTCAATCGGTGAGGAGGCCTACATGGCTAAGGCGGGCACCAAGTACGGGACGGCCGCTGGCGGAGTCATGTGCTCTGGACCCTACGAGTTGAAGAAGTGGAATCCCGGTAACGACATCATCCTCCAAGCCAACCCCAACTACTGGGACCCCGCGTACACGCCCAAGATCAAGAACATCACCGTCAAGTTCATCGTGAACTCTTCAACCCTGACGAGTGCGCTGCTCTCTGGTGAGATCGCCGGAGCCTACGGCGTGCCCGCGACGAGTTACTCGGAATTGAAGACGGCGAGCTCGGGTCACCTCTACTTCGGGCCGAGTCTCTCGATCACTGAATTGGCGCCGACGTCGACCACTGGGCCCATTGGCAACGTGAAGATACGTGAGGCACTCTCGCTCGCCCTTGACCGTTCGGCCATCGCTAACGTCGTCTATGACGGAGCGGCCACGCCGAACTTGGCGCTCACGCCTCCGACGGCGTGGGACCCGGCAGCCACCTCGATCTACAAAGCGGCCAACGCCAAGCTCGGACCCACCTCGCCCGACATCGCAACTGCGAAGAAGTTGGTCGCGTCGGTGCCCAATCACTCGGCGCCGATCACACTGGCCCTACTAGCGGGCGACCAGACCGAACTGGCTCTGGCGACTGCGGTGCAGCAGACGGCGAGCCAGATCGGACTCAACGTGAAGCTCGACCAGATGCAACCGCTGGCCTTCTCGAGCACTTTCTTCGTCGCGTCGGCTCGTAAGGGTATTGACATGTTGATCGACTCGGGCTACCTCGATGTGCCCGACCCGCTCGACTACACCGGACTGTGGTTCCCCAAGGGCGCGCTGTTTGATTACACGAACTACAACAACGCAACCGTGAATCGCGACCTCGTCCAGGCCCAGCAGACCTACAACGCTGCGGCGCGCGCCAAGCTCGTCACTGCGGCCCAAGCCATCTACATGAAGGATTACATTGTCATCCCGATGGTGAACCCGACTCAGACGCTGTTCCTCAACAATCAGATCACCGGCGCCCCGGCGTCGTTCGCGTACATCTACGAGCCGTGCTTGGCCAAACTTGGCTCGAGCAAGTAGACCATTGTTGCCCGGGCGTCGCCCGGGCACCAATGGGGTGACGACATGATGCGACTGATTACCCGGCGACTTGTATCGCTCGTGCTCACACTGTTCGTGGCGAGCAT
>DAIEHI010000196.1 GCA_027355725.1 Acidimicrobiaceae bacterium | reverse complement strand
GCGACGTTGGGACGGACCACGATGCGGTCTTCTAGTGGTTGTAGCTTCATTTTTATTGCCTCCTGTGCAATTAGCACTCGAAACCTGTGACTGCCAATTTAGCAGCCTAGGCGCTCGAGTGCCAAGCCCGAACCGCCGCGTCGTTCGTATGCTGAAACGAACGACCAGAGCCCTCGCCGCGCTGGGCGACGAGATGGAACCCAGACCAGGACGGAGACCGTGGCCCTTTCCAAGTCCCAGCGCCACGACGTTCGACTCCTCGCGCTGCTTCGAGGCGGTTCCTACCTCGGTGACACCATTGCCCTGATCGCGCTGTTTCTTCGCCTGGCGCCGCTCGGACACGCGTGGGCCGTCGCCGCGCTCGCCATTGCGGGCTCGCTCCCGCTCGTAGCGCTCGCGCCGCTTGCTGGTCGCACGATCGACCACCAACCGGCCAAGCGTCTGCTCGTCGTCGTGGGGCTGCTCGAAGCGGTGGTCTGTGTCGGCATCGGACTCTGGCATGGGCTCGTCGTGACCTTGGTGTTGATGTTGGTCTTGAGTTCCCTCGTCGCCTTCTCCATGCCCGGCTACACCGCACTCATCCCAACCCTCGCGGGTGAGGAGAACATCGAACGTTCCCAGGGCCTCGTCCAGTCCGCCCAGGGCATCGCCGGTATCGCGGGTCCGGCACTTGGCGGTTTGCTCGTCGGCTGGTCGGGCCAGAGTTGGCCCCTCTACATCGACGCAGCGAGCTTCGCGCTGAGTGCGGTGGCAACGACACTCCTGCACCGCGACCGACGACCATCTCCTCGAAGTGAGATCGAAACCGTTGAGTCCACGCGTCTGATGGTGGGCGCGAGTTTCGTCTGGCGCGACGACGTGTTGCGCCCGATCATCGTGGCGGTGATGGTGTTCATGCTCTCACTCGGGATGGTCAACGTCGCCGAGGTCTTCTTCGCAACATCCACCTTGCACGCGTCGGCCCTCGAGTACGGGCTCATCGGCACGAGCTTTGGCGCGGGGACGATCCTCGGGTCACTCGTGAGTGCACGCTGGCGACTCGGGCAGGTGCGACTCGTCAAGTACGTGCTCATCTCGATCGTCATCGTCGGGCTGCTCATCGGCGCGGGTGGGCTGGTCACCCACGTCCAGATGATGTACCCACTGCTCTTCTGCGCGGGCGCACTCGTGGGTGCGGTCAACGTGATGTACAACACCCTGTTCTTCAAACGCACCCCTGAACCGCTGCGCGGACGGGTCTTCGCCGCCTCGGGCGCCATGTTCACCGCCTCAGAGGTCGCCGCCACCGCCCTCGGTGGCGTGGTGTTGACGGTATTGGCGTCTCGCACGGTGATGCAGATCGCGGGTGGCCTCTCGGCCATGTCGATTGTGATGATCGGACCGTTCGCACTTCGTGCGACCCGCATCGCTCGACGCAGTGAGCAGTGAGCAGTGAGCAGTGAGCAGTGAGCAGTGAGCAGTGAGCGAGCCCTTTAGGGCGAGTGACGCGTGAGCGTCCAGTGCCCGGCCTCGAGGGTGTAGAAGATCCGGTCGTGCAACCGGTCCTCGCGGTGCTGCCAGAACTCGAAGAAATTCGGCGTGAGTTTGAAGCCGCCCCAGTGAGCGGGGCGCGGCACCGCTTCGTCGCCAAAGAGCGTGTCGATCTCAGCGACGCGGTCCTCGAGCTCCTCTCTTGAAGTGAGGGGGGCGCTCTGATGACTCGCGTGCGCGCCGATCTGATGACCGCGGGGACGACGCGAGAAGTACTCGTCGGACTCCTCGCTCGTCATCGACACCACGTGACCTTCGATGCGGATCTGTCGGCCCAGCCCTTCGCAGTACCAGAGCAACGACGCGAATGGGTTCTCCTGGAGTTCGCGACCCTTACGTGAAAGGTAGTTGGAGTACCAGCCAAAGGAGTGCTCGTCGACGTGGCGAAGCAGCACGTAACGCGCACTGGGGTGCGCGTCGAGTGACGCAGTCGCGAGCACGATCGCCTCGCGCTCGGCCATGACATCCTTCGCCTCGTCGAACCACGCACGGAACTGTCGAAAGGGATCGGGATCGCACTCACTGATCGACAGGGGTTTCCAGACCGGCTTCACGAGACCTCCGAGAGTTGCCAGTTCGGACGCGCCGCGAGTGTGAGATCACTGGCGCCGCTCGTTCTGAAGCGGTGTAGTCCGGCGGCGGCGATCATTGCAGCATTATCAGTGCACATCGCCATACTCGGCAAGTGACAAATGACCCCAAATTCACTAGCGAGGTCGCTGACGCCCTTGCGCAGTGCAGAGTTCGCTGCGACGCCGCCCGCCAATGCGATGCCGCGGACCTCGTGACGCTCAAGCGCGGTGCGCAGCTTTCGAAGCACCTGCTCAGCGACGGCCGCTTGGAACGACGCCGCGACGTCACCGACCTCGACCTCGGTGTGTTTCTCGGTCGCGCGAACGACCGCCGTCTTGAGGCCCGAGAAGGAGAAGTCGAGATCCGTTCCGGTCATCGACACCGGCAAGCGCAGCGCACTCGGGTCGCCACTTTGAGCCAAGTGGTCGATCTCGGGCCCGCCGGGGTAGCCAAGCCCGA
The DNA here is from genome assembly GCA_027355725.1 of Acidimicrobiaceae bacterium. Lineage (GTDB taxonomy): Bacteria > Actinomycetota > Acidimicrobiia > Acidimicrobiales > RAAP-2 > RAAP-2. Next base: position 7,616 of record DAIEHI010000196.1, on the reverse strand, counting down.
GCCACCTCGCCACCTTGTCGTACGCCTCGCCCGCGGCGTCGTCGATGGTCTCGCCCAACACCTCGTGCTCGCCGGGGCCCTTCTGCAACACGATCATCGTGTGGCCACCTGAGACGAGCAGCGTGAGCAGGGGCCACTCGAGGTCAGACTGCTCGAGCAGTGGCGCAAAGAGGTGGCCCTCGAGATGGTTGATGCCCACAAAGGGCACCCCCCACGCGAGTGCGTAGCCCTTGGCGGCCGACAGCCCGACGAGGAGCGAACCAATGAGCCCGGGTCCGCTCGTGACGGCGATGGCGTCGATCGCGGGCGCGTGAGGATCGAGGCCCGCCTCGAGGAGCGCGCGGCGAACGACTGGACCAATGGTCGCCACGTGCGCGCGGCCCGCGAGTTCGGGCACCACTCCCCCAAAGGCGCGGTGTTGGTCAATTGAGGACTCGATGACGCTCGAGTGCACGTGCAAGTCTTGATCCACGACGGCCGCCGCCGTCTCGTCACAACTGGTCTCGATACCGAGGACAACACTCATGACTCCAGCGTAGGTCGCTCCTAGTCGCCCTCGGTCTCGTCAGCCAACTGCGCCCACAGCACGAGCGCGTCTTCGTGGGTGCGTTCGTAGTAGTTCTTTCGAACGCCCACCGGCTTGAACCCGTAGCGGTAGTAGAGCTGTTGGGCTCGTTCGTTGGACACCGCCACTTCCAGCGTCGCCTTCGTGAGACCGCGGGCCCTCGCGACTTCGAGGGTCTCGTCGAGCAGTGAACTCGCAATGCCGCGCCCCTCGTTGCCGGGCAGGATCCCGATCGTGTTCACGTGCAACTCGTCGAGCACGAACATCACACCGAGATAACCGACGATCCGACCGCGTTCGACCGCGACCGTGTAGCGACGGGTCTCGGTGTTGCTGATCTCATCGAGCAGCATCCCCTTCGTCCAGGGCTCGGGGAACTGCGCCTGTTCGATGGCGAGCAGTTCAGTGACGTCACGACGCTCGCAGAGCCGGATCGACCACTCGGCCGGCGGGTTCATCGAAGACCGGGTCATTGGCGGCTGCGCGTCGAAAAGTTCGCAACGGCGTCCGCCTCGCGCAGGTACACCGGGGTGATCGTCGAGCTCGGCGCTCGATGCGCGCCGAGCTCGAGTGCGGCCTTGAGTGACGGCACGGTCTCATCAAGGATCGTCCCATTGGGCACCGCGGAGAAGTCCTTCACGTATCGCTGCACCCCGTCACCCGTGAACGTTACGCCGACGCCGTTGGTCGCCCACTCGATCACCACGTCGCGCGCCGTTCGAACCACCGGCGCGTCAAGGGCGAGCACCGCGTCCGACAGCTCGAAGCTCTGAACGAAGATCTCCCCGCGGCGCCCATCGACGCACGAGACGAGCCGGCCGCGCGCACCGCGTCCGTGCGCGCCGTGCGCGAGCAACTCGAGCGAGGTCACCTCGACACTGGCGCACCCGACGCCTTCGGCGAGACCGATCGCGGTCGCGATACCCACGCGAAGTCCCGTGAAGAGGCCCGGTCCGACGTCGACGACGACTCGGTCGAGGTCGCGCGCACGAAGTCCGGATTCTTCGAGCAGCATCGCCACACCCGCGGCCAGCACCTCGGTGTGTCGACGATCCTCGTCGAGCACGCGCACCACCTCAGAGTTCGCACTGCGTAGTGCGATCGCACAGACCGGCGTCGCGGTCTCAATGGCCAGGATGTTCATGCATTCGCCCATTCTTTAAGCGCACTGCGTCGTGGCTCGTCGATCGATCCGTCCACGCGTAAGGTCCGTGCCTCGTCGTCACCGATCTCGATGTCGACGCGCAGCACCTCTCGTCCAAAGAGCGACTCGGCGAGCTCGCCCCACTCGATCACCACCACCGCCGACTCCTCAGCGAGTTCGGCGAGATCGAGGTCGAGCACCTCGGCCAGACTCTCGACGCGGTAGACGTCGCAGTGCTGCAGCGTGCGAATGCCAGCGTCGTTGTGACACTCGTGTTCACGCACCATCGTGAACGTGGGACTCGTCACGCGCTCGAGCACCCCGAGTCCCGTGGCGACTCCTTTGGTGAAGGTGGTCTTGCCCGCGCCCAAGTGTCCCGAGAGCAGCACGATGTCGCCGGGGCGAAGCACCCGAGCGAACTGCTCGCCCGCACGCTGGGTCGCGGTGTCGCTCGCACAACGTCGCTCGATCATCTCTGGTCCAGCAGTTCTTTGAGGACCCGAAGATCGGCGCGCATCACATCGACCACGCTAGAGCCCCCGCGAAGTGCCGCCGCCGGATGGTACGTCACGAGTCCCTGAGGGGGTGGTGCGCTCGAAGCGGGCTCAGTCTCGTGTTGGAAGAGCGCGACGATGCGTCCGTGGGTGACGCCGACGCCTTCGCTCAGGTTGAACGCCGCACGCGCCGCCACGTTGCCTAGCGCCAGCACCACCGTGGGCGCGTAGTCGTGCACCTGAGCGACGAGCCACCCGCGACAGGCGAGGATCTCGCGTTGCGTGGGTGTGCGGTTCCCCGGTGGGCGGCACTTGACGACGTTGGTGACGAAGCACTCGTCTCGCTCGATGCCGACCTCTTCACTCATCAACTGAAAGAGCAGACGGCCACTTCGACCGATGAAGGGCTCACCGCCCTCGTCCTCATAACGCCCCGGCGCTTCGCCGACGATCATGAGCCGTGGATGACGCGGACCCGAACCGATGACCACACGCTGGCGCGTCGTGCTGAGCGCGCAGCGCGTGCACGTTCGCAGTTCGTCGATGTCGATCACGTCAGTCCACAAGTACGCGCGGCACCCTCGCGCCGATGCCGCACAGGATCTCCCACGTGATGGTCTCGCCGAGTCGCGCCCACTCCTCGGCGCTGATCCCCTCGTCGCCCTGGCGGCCGAGCAGGACGACATCGTCACCCGGTCGCACCTCGTCGTCGCCACAGTCGATGAGCAACTGGTCCATGGTCACCGTACCGGCGAGCGGGTAACGCTGCTTATTGATAAGGACCTGCGCGCCGGCTTCGAAGAGACGGCGTGGATAGCCATCGGCGTAACCAAAGGGCACGGTCGCGACGTACCCCGGCTTTTCCAGGGCGCGCTTACGACCGTAACTGGGCCGCTCGCCCGCCTCGAGGTGGCGAACCGCGACGACCTGGGCGTGCAGACTGAGCGCGGGCACGAGGTAGAGACCTCGCTCTTCGAGTTCGCTCGACAGCCAACCCTCAGGAAGGTATCCGTAGAGGGCGAGACCCACTCGAGCCATGGTCCTTCGAGCGCTCGGGTACGCGAGCGCTCCGGCACTGTTCGCGAGGTGCACGATTCTCGGACGCACCCCTCGGGCCTCGAGCGCGTCGAGCACCTCGTCGAAGACTTCGATCTGATGACGGGTGAAGGACCTCGACTCGGCGCTCGATCCGTCGGCGACACTGAAGTGGGTGTAGATGCCTTCGAGGTCGATCCTCGACGAAGCGAGCAGGACGTCGACGACCTCGTCCACCTGGGCCGGTTCCACGCCCATGCGGTGCATGCCGGTGTCGATCTTCAGGTGCACGCGGTGGATCCCGCCGAGTTGCTCGGCGCTGGCGACCGCGGCGCGCGCGCCTTCGAGTGAACCGATCGTCAGCGTCAGCGAGTGCGTGAGTGCGTCGAGGATCGTGTCAGGTGGAATCTCGGCGAGCAGCAGGATCGGCGCCGAGACGCCACTGCCCCTCAGCTCGATACCCTCATCGACAATGGCGACCGCGATCGAATCAGCACCCCCCGCGAGCACCGCCTTCGCCGTGAGTTGGGCGCCGTGGCCGTAGCCGTTCGCCTTCACGACCGCACAGAGCTTGGTGTCGCCCAGGAGTTCTTTGATCACGCGCACGTTGTGCGCGATCGCCGACGCGGAGATCTCGGCCCACGCGGGACGGCGCACGCCCTCAACTGGCATGAGTGTCCTCGGGTCCGCAGCCAACGACGAAGGCGACGGCGCTCAACGCAGTGTGCGACAACGAGACGTGCAGCGTCGAGACACCGTGACCGAGCGCGAGTTGCTCAGCTTCTTCGTAGAGGTGGATCGATGGCGCGCCGCTCGGTGCCTTTCGCACCTCAATGCTGCGCCACGCCACTGCGCCGACGCCGGACTGCAGCGTCTTGAGCACCGCTTCCTTCGCGGCGAAGCGCGCCGCCAGTCGCTCGGGCCGAGACTTCGCGTCGCGTCGCTCTTGATCGGTGAAGAGTCGATCGAGAATGCGCGGGTGCCGTTTCATCGCGAGAGCGAATCGCTCGACGTCCACGACATCAACGCCGACGCCGACCGTCGCCACTACTCGACCGTCACGGTCTTGGCGAGGTTGCGGGGTCGGTCCACGTTTCGCCCGAGACCACGGGCCATGGAGTAGGCGAACAGCTGCAGCGGCACGATGTCGATCATGGGTGTGAACATCGGTTCGCTCGCCGGCACGCGCAACACGTAATCGGCCACCGAGTCAATGTGCTCATCGTCATCGGTCGCGACCGCGACGACACTGGCCCCGCGCGCCTTCACCTCAGCCAAGTTCGACAGGATCTTTTCGTGCATCGACGGATCGGTCGCGACCGCGACGACCACGACCCCGGGTTCGATGAGCGCCAATGGCCCGTGCTTGAGTCCGCCCGCGGGGTAGCCCTCGGCGTGCAGATAGGTGAGTTCCTTCAATTTGAGCGCGCCCTCGAGCGCGGTCGGGAATCCGACGTGACGGCCGAGAAAGAAGAAGTCGTGCGCGTGCAGCAACTCCTTCGCCACGAGCTCGACGTGGCTTCGACGATCGAGGGTGGTCGCGACCTGGGCGCTCACTGCGTTGAGTCCGAGAAAGAGGGCATCGATGTCCTTTGGCTCGAGGGTCGAGCGCAATTGGGCGAGACGAAGTGCCAACAGTTCGAGTGCGGCCACTTGGGCGACGAACGCCTTGGTCGAGGCGACCGACACCTCGAGTCCGGCGCGGGTGTAGATGACCGCGTCCGCCTCTCTCGCGAGTGAGGAGTCGACGATGTTCGAAATGGCGACGACTCTCGCACCTCGCCGCTGCGCCTCGCGGGTGGCCTGGATGGTGTCGATGGTCTCGCCGCTCTGGGACACGCCGATCACGAGCGTCCCGATCTCGACGATCGGGTCGCGGTAACGGTATTCACTCGAGATGTCCACTTCGACACTGATCCGCGCCCAGCGTTCGATCGCATACTTGGCGACCAGTGCGGCGTGATGCGACGTGCCCGCAGCGACCAGGACGACGCGCTTCACGTCTCTGAGTTCCTCGTCGCTGATGCGCAGTTCATCAAAGCAGATGGCGCCGTTCCTTCGACGACGGTCGAGCAGTGTGGCGCGGATGGCGTCGGGCTGCTCGTTGATCTCCTTTGACATGAAGTCGTCGTTGCCGCCCTTTTCTGCCGTCTCGAGGTCCCAATCGATCTGGAGTTGGCGAAGGCGCACCGGCGCACCCTCGAGGTCGGTGGCACGAAAACCCTCGGGGCCGAGGCGAACGACCTCGTCGTCGTTGACCGCGTAGAACGCGGTCGCGCGGTCGAGGATGGCGGGCACGTCGCTCGCGAGGTAGGTGACACCGGGTGCGGTGCCGACCACGAGCGGAGAGATGCGCCGGGCCGCGACGATGACGTCGGGTTCGTTCGCGTCCATGGCCGCGAGTGCGAAGGCGCCTCGCACGAGCAACAGACTTTGGCGAACCGCCTCGCTCAGTTCCAACCCGAGTTGGCGCTGGTCCTCGATGAGGTGCGCGAGGACTTCTGAGTCGGTGACCGACGTGAAGTGGTGTCCGCGAGCCTCGAGTTGTTCTTGGAGTTCAGTGTGGTTCTCGATGATGCCGTTGTGGATGATGGCGATATTGCCCGAGCAGTCGAGGTGCGGGTGGGCATTTATGGCCTCGGGGGCACCGTGAGTGGCCCAGCGCGTGTGACCGATCCCCGAGCTGAAGCCACTGGGAGCACTCAGGCACTCCTCGCGCAGCGCGGCGACCGACTCGGTGCCCGCAGCGGTACGCGCCCGCCAGGTCTGGCCCTGGCGCACGAGGGCGATGCCCGCCGAGTCGTAACCGCGGTACTCCAGTCGCTGGAGTCCCTCGAGCAATGTCCCTAGCGTGTCGGAGGATCCAACGACCCCGATGATGCCGCACATGAGAGCCATCCTACTCGGGGCGAAATTTCATTCGACTGAGAACGCCCGTCGCGCACTCGCGAGCCGGAGGGACCGTTCGCGATATCGCTACGCGACGCTAGAGACCGCGAAGATCGATCGGAGCTGGTTTGTGAACTCGGTCACGAACTCTGCGTCGAGTGCTTCGATCATGACTCGAACGACCGGCTCGGTCCCCGAAGGTCGAACGAGCAGCCGCACGTCGTCGTCAGGGACTGCGAAACCTGCGCGCAGTTCCTCGTAGAGCACTCGCACCTTCTCGTCGTCGAAGATGGTCTTGTCGATGTTGATGAGTGCCTGGGGCACTCGTCGCCACGCCTCGCGGGCTTGGAGCGACAAAGCGCCGTGACGCGCCACCAGATCGCACAACATAAGCCCCGTCAACAACCCGTCACCGGTGGGCGCGAGATCGCGAAAGATCAGGTGCCCCGACTGCTCACCCCCGAATGACCACGTTCGCTCTTCGAGGGCCATCAAGACGTTGCGGTCCCCGACGTCGGTCTCGACGAGTTGCAGGCCGCTCGGCGCGAGGGCCTGGCGAAGTCCAAGGTTGCTCATGGTCGTCACGACCAGTCCCTCATCACGCACGTGACGAGCGCGAAAGTCGAGCGCGAAGAGCACCATCATGTCGTCACCGTCGCGCACGTGGCCCTCGTCGTCCACCGCGATGAGACGGTCCGCATCACCGTCGAAGGCGAGACCGAGGTCTGCACCAAGTTCTTTCACCTTCGCGACGAGACTCGTGACGTCGGTCGAGCCGCAGTGGTCGTTGATGTTTCTGCCATTGGGCTTGTCGTGCAGCGTGGTCACGCTCGCGCCGGTCCCCTCGAAAAGCTCGTGCGCCACGTGCGACGCGGCACCGTTCGCGCAGTCGAGCACTAGGCGAAGCGCCGAGATGTCCCCGGGGACGAGATGGCGAAGATGCACGGCATAATCGTGCTCGGCAGTCACGTCAACGGGGACGTCGTTGAAGTCTTCGCTGTTAGGTGACGGCGCCTCATTGAGTGCCAAGGTGACCGCGTGCTCGGTCGCGTGATCGAGTTTGGCTCCCCCGACACCGAGCACCTTCAGGCCGTTGTCGTAAAAGGGGTTGTGCGATGCGGAGACGACAATGCCGGCGCCGTTTCGCTGTTGGGCGATCACCGCGACACCCGGGGTCGTGAAGTATCCGAGGTTCACCGAAGTGGCGCCCCCGTCGCTCAGACCTGCGAGGACCGCGCGCGCGAGTTCGGGTGAGCTCTCGCGCGTGTCGTAGCCAACAAAGACTGGTACCGAGAAGACACTCGCCACCGCGCGTCCCAGCCGGTAGGCCAGGTCGACGGTGATCTGCTCGTAGGCGCGTCCTCGAATGCCGTCCGTGCCAAATCGCACGGGCATGGCCATTAACGCTTTGAGTACTGAGGAGCCTTACGGGCTTTCTTGAGACCGTACTTCTTGGTCTCTTTCTTTCGAGCGTCGCGCGTCAAGAGTC
>DAIEHI010000177.1 GCA_027355725.1 Acidimicrobiaceae bacterium | reverse complement strand
CGCTCAAGAGACGCTCGATGTCTACGCGCCGCTCGCGCACCGCCTCGGTGTGCAACAGGTCAAGTGGCAACTCGAGGATTTGAGTTTTGCGACCTTGCACCCGAAGCGTTACGCCGAGATCGAACAAATGGTCGCCGCTCGTCAGCCCGAGCGCGAAGCGTATCTCGCCGAGGTAATGGAGGCGCTCGTGTCGAAACTCGAGAGCTTCCAGATCAGGGCCGACGTCCGTGGTCGGCCAAAGCACCTGTGGAGCATCTACGAGAAGATGGTCGTTGGGGGTAAGGAATTCGACGACATCTACGACCTCGTTGGACTGCGGGTCATCGTCGAAGAGGAGCGAGACTGCTGGGCCGTCCTGGGCGCAATCCACGCACTCTGGTCACCTGTTCAGGGACGTTTCAAGGATTACATCAATTCTCCGAAGTTCAATCTCTATCAGTCGCTGCACACCACGGTGATCGGGCCGCGGGGTAAGTCGGTGGAGGTGCAGGTTCGAAATCAAGAGATGCACCGTCGTGCCGAGTTCGGCGTCGCCGCGCACTGGGGTTACAAAGAAGGAGCCTCGAGTCGAGAGATCGCCTGGATGCAGCGACTGGCCGACGTGGAAGAAGAGGAGGCGGATCCCATTGCGTTCCTCGAGGCCCTGAAGTTGGACCTCGGTCAGGACGAGGTCTATATCTTCACACCCAAGGGGCGCGTCATCGCCCTCATTGAGGGAGCGACCACGATTGACTTCGCGTACGCAGTGCACACCGAGGTCGGGCATCACTGCGTCGGGGCCAAAGTCAATGGGCGTCTGGTGCCACTCGAGACGGTGCTGCATTCAGCGGACGTCGTAGAGATCGTGACGAGCAAGAACGAGTCCTCTGGACCTTCGCGAGACTGGTTGAACATCGCAAAATCGTCGAGGGCGAAATCCAAGATTCGCCAGTGGTTCCAGCGAGAACGTCGCGAGGACGCTATCGAGGGTGGACGAGAGGACTTGGTGAAGGCGCTTCGCCGAGAAGGGTTACCCATTGCGACCTCGATGTCGTCGGGCGCACTCGACGCCGTCATTGCGTCACTCAATCTGGACGACCTTGACGCTTTGTTCATGGCGATAGACAGCAACCAGATCTCCGCACTCGCCGTCGTCCAGCGCCTCAGTCGCGAGTTGCACGGGGGAGAGGCGGAGCAACTGCCCACGACGGTGACGCGCACGCCGCGGACCAACCGCACGACGCGCCGGTCCGCGGGGGTGTACGTCGAGGGACTCGATGACGTCATGATTCATCTGGCCCGTTGCTGTTCACCGGTGCCGGGCGACGCGATCATGGGCTTCATCACCCAGGGCCGGGGCGTTTCAGTGCACCGTGACGACTGCTCGAATGCGGTGGCACTCGCGCACCGCCTGGGCGAACGGATTATCGACGTCGAATGGGATGGCTCGACCAGTGGCCAATATCGAGCGGTACTCGAGGTCATGGCCTTTGACCGGTCACGGCTCTTGCTTGACGTCTCAAAGATCGTTGCTGAATATCACCTCAATATCATCTCGAGCAGTTCGGTGACCTCTGGGTCACGCATCGTTCGCATGATCTTTGACGTGGAACTGGCGGACCCTACTCATCTCAGTAGTCTCTTAGCGGCGCTCAAGGGCGTTGATGGCGTCTTTGACGCCTTTCGCCAACTTCCAGGACAGAACAAATCTTCATGAACCCTCAGCCCCAGAACTTTCGCGCGCCCGTTGGAACCCACGACGTCATCGGTCCGGATTCAGCCCAGTGGGAGAATCTCATCGCCCTCTTTGCAGAGACCGCGTACCGGTACGGTTTCGAACTCGCGATCAGTCCACTCTTTGAAGATGTGGGCGTGTTCAATCGCGGTATTGGTGAGAACAGCGAAGTCGCGACCAAAGAGATGTACGTCTTCGAGGACCGCGGTGGTCGCACTCTTGCGCTGCGACCCGAGGGCACGGCGTCGGTGGTACGCGCGTTTGTGCAGCACCAACCAACAACACCGTGGAAGGCGTGGTACGTCACGCCCGCATTTCGCTACGAACGACCTCAGGCTGGCAGGTATCGCCAACACCACCAAATTGGCGTGGAGGTGCTGGGTACTGACGACCCTGCCGTTGATGTTGAGGTGATCACGATGGCGTGGCGCTTCTTTGCGGCGCTCGGTCTCACTCGTTATCGACTGCTGATCAATTCAATGGGTCACGATGAGTGCCGAGGTGCATACGTGAAGCTGCTGCGTGACTTTCTCGGTGCCCACGCAAGCGAGTTGTGCGAGGACCACCAAAAGGTGTGGTCGGAGAATCCCTTGAGGGTGCTTGATTGCAAGAAGCCAGCCTGCATCGATGTGACGACGGGTGGACCCATGCTGCCCGATCACATCTGCGATGATTGCCGCACGCACTTCAGTGCCGTGTTGGGATCGCTGCATGACCTAGGCGTCGAGGCGACGTTGAATCCGCGTCTGGTTCGGGGTTTTGACTACTACACCCGCACGACCTTCGAGTTCGTCGCCGACGCCCTCGACGGGGCACAGAACGCCATAGGTGGTGGAGGACGTTACGACAAACTCGCTGAGCAACTTGGAGGCAAGCCAACCAGCGGCATTGGATTCGGTTGTGGGATCGAGCGACTGCTCTTGACACGTGCGGCTGAAAGTGATCGCCCACTCGAGCTCTTGAATCGTACGCTTGATTGTTTCGTCGTCGACACGACGGGCGTGGATAGCGCGACGGTCCTGCTCGATGAGCTACGCAGCGCCGGGATCGCCGCCGACCGGGCGTACGATAATCGATCCATGAAATCCCAGATGAAAGCGGCCGATCGGTCGGGTGCTCGTTTTGCTGTGCTGCTCGGACCCCAAGAGTTGGCTGCGGGCGAGGTTACGATTAGAGACCTACGAAGTGAAGATTTTGCGCAGTCCCAACAGACGGCGCCTCGAAATGACGTCGTAACGACCATCTCCAACCTACTGACGAAGTGAAGTGACAATGTCGAAGAATTCTGAAGCCACGAGCATGCGTGACCTGTTGTGCGCGTCGATCAACAGCTCGATGATTGACCAGAAGGTCACGGTGTGCGGTTGGGTGGCCAAACGGCGCGAGCACGGAGAGCACTTGGCGTTCCTTGACGTTCGAGACCGTTCGGGCGTCGTCCAGGCGGTCGTTGACGGTTCTGTTGACGTGCGAAGTGAGTACGTCGTACGCGTCACGGGCACCGTGCGCCGTCGACCTGAGGGCACATTGAACGACCGACTTGCGACCGGAGAGGTGGAGCTGACGGAGTGCAGCGTTGAGACCCTCGCGAGCGCCGAGCCCCCACCGTTTCAGTTGGATGAACGACTGGACATCGATGAGCAGGTGCGACTTCGCTTCCGTTTTCTCGACTTGCGCCGCGAGAAGATGCAGCACAATTTGCGACTACGGGCAAAGGTGAATGCGACTCTACGTCGGGCCATGGACGCACAGGGTTTCTGCGAAGTTGAGACGCCGCTGTTGTGGGCGCCAACACCTGAGGGTGCGAGAGAGTTCGTGGTGCCGTCGCGTCTGCACCCCGGCGAGTTCTACGTGTTGCCCCAGAGCCCGCAGATCGCTAAGCAACTGCTGATGGTTGGCGGCTTTGATCGTTACTACCAGATCGCGAGATGTCTGCGCGATGAGGACTTACGTGCGGACCGTCAGTTCGAGTTCACGCAACTCGACCTCGAGGCGAGTTTCGTCACGCAAGATGACATCCTCGCCTTCGTGTCTGAGGCCGTGCTCGACGCCGCTGAGGCAGTGACTGGGGTCCGCCCGGGAGTGATCGAATCAATGACCTGGGCGCAGGCGCTCGACCTCTACGGGACCGATAAGCCTGATCTGCGCTTCGCGATGATCCTCCAGGACCTGTCAGCTGTCTTTTCGAAGACTGAGGTGAAGGCCTTTGGCGCGCCGACGGTGAAGGCGCTTCGGGTGCCCGACGGCGCCGCACTTTCGAGGAGCCGTCTCGATCAATTGACCGATCAGGCCAAGGGTCTGGGTGCGAAGGGCTTGGCGTGGTTTCGCATCACGAGCGAAGGTCTCGATTCACCACTGGCTCGATTTCTCAACGAGGAAGAGACTCGCGCGATCAGAGCCGTCGACGACGCCCAGGTGGGCGATCTCGTTTTGTGCGTAGCTGATGAGTATGAGCCCGCGTGCAAGGTCCTTGGGGCACTACGACTGACCCTTGGCGCTCAGCCGGTTGGCGAGGGTGCGCATCACTACGTGTGGGTCACCGAGTTCCCGATGTTCGAAGGCATTGATGACGAAGGGAATCTTCAGGCCGCGCATCACCCCTTCACCATGCCCCACCCCGATGATCTCGACCTGATTGAAAGCGATCCTTTGAAGGTTCGGTCCCAGGCGTACGACCTGGTGCTGAATGGATGGGAGCTCGGGAGCGGATCGGTACGAATCCATCGAGCCGACATCCAGTCACGTATCTTCAAGGCGCTCGGCATTTCAGACGAAGAGGCGGAGAGTCGCTTCGGATTTCTGCTCGGTGCCTTTAAATACGGAGCGCCCCCGCACGCCGGCTTCGCCTTTGGAATCGATCGGCTCGTGGCGATCTTTGCGGGCGAAGAGAACATTCGAGAAGTGATTGCGTACCCCAAGACCCAATCGGGGACTGACCTTATGACCGGTGCTCCAAAGGAGATCACTGAACGCCAGGTGAAGGATCTTCGCTTGAAGATCGCTGCGAAGGGTTCGTGAACCACGTCTCTCTTTGACGACGCTATTGCCCAGCGCCTGAAGCAGGCGGCTCCGCTTGCCGAACTGCTTCGTCCGCGCACTCTTGATGATGTTGTTGGCCAGAACCATCTAGTTGGGCGCGGCGCGCCCCTGCGCAAGATTGTCGAATCTCGCCAGTTGTCCTCGATGATCCTCTGGGGCCCGGCCGGCACCGGAAAGACAACACTCGCACGAATCATCGCCAGTTCGGCCGGGTACGCCTCGGAGAGCCTGTCGGCGGTGAGCGGAGGCGTGAAGGACGTTCGAGAAATACTTGCTCGAGCTCGAGAACGTCTTGGGGAGCACGCTGAGCGTACGGTGCTCTTCATCGATGAAGTCCACCGTTTCAACAAGGCTCAACAGGACCTTCTCTTGCCGGCGACTGAGTCTGGCGAGATCGTCCTTATCGGCGCGACCACTGAAAACCCCTACTTTGAGGTCAACGCGGCCCTGATGAGCCGCTCGACCCTGTGGCGCCTCAGTCCCTTGAGTGAAGCGGACATTTCGGTCCTGTGCGAGCGTGGGGCGCAGGTGCGTGGCGCGCAGGTGAGCGAGGAGGTGCTGGCGGCCATCACATCCTCTGCCGAGGGCGACGCCCGCGCGGCCCTCACCACGCTCGATACCGCGATTACCCTCGCACGCAGCAGCGACGTAGGAGCAACGACGACGCTCACCTTCGAGCACGTCGCACAAGCGCGCGACGGACGCCTCTATCATCAGTCTCGCGACACGCACTATGACCAGGTGAGCGCGTTCATCAAGTCCGTTCGTGGCTCTGACCCTGATGCGGCGCTCTACTGGCTCGTGACGCTGCTTGAGAGTGGCGAGAGCGCACGGTTCCTCGCACGTCGACTGGTGATACTCGCGAGTGAGGATGTTGGTCTGGCCGATCCTATGGGCATAGTGATCGCGCAATCGTGTGCGAGGGCGGTTGAATTCGTGGGACTCCCTGAGGCACGCCTCACGCTTGCGCACGCGACATTGGCGCTCTCGTTGGCGCCCAAGAGCAATTCGGTCACCCGTGCCCTTGGGGCTGCGACCTCTGCGGTGCAGGCCGGGGGCACCCGAGAGGTTCCCGATCATTTACGCGATGCCCATTACTCGGGCGCACGCTCCATGGGTTTCGGCACGGACTACAGCTATCCCCATGACTACAGGGGTGGCTGGGTACAACAGGACTACTTGCCCGAAGACCTCGTGGGTACGAGGTTCTATGAGCCTTCAGAGAATGGTCGCGAAGCCATGACGGCCTCGCTGTGGCGCGAGCGCACCTCGGGCTCTTCATCGAACGACGCCCCGCCGGTAGAGTAATCCCTGTGGAAGCTGCCCAACTTCGTTCTATTTTCCTTGATTACTTCGCCCAAAACGGACACACCATTGTGCCGTCAGCGAGTCTGATACCCCACGATCCGTCGCTGTTGTTCACCGTGGCAGGCATGGTCCCCTTTAAGCCCTATTTCCTTGGTGAACAGGTCCCGGACTTTGAGCGAGCCGTGACCATCCAGAAATGCTTTCGCGCACCCGACATCGACATCATTGGAACGACCCAGCGACACCTGACGTTCTTTGAGATGATGGGGAACTTCTCATTCGGCGACTATTTCAAAGAAGGGGCGATCCAGTACGCCTGGGGTTTGATCACTGAGGGTTTCGGCCTTGATCCGGAGCGCCTGTGGGTGACCGTGCACAACTCAGACGACGTGGCTGAAGAGTTGTGGCGCGACTTGATCGGCGTGCGACCAGAGCGGATACAGCGCCTTGACGAGGACAACTTCTGGGATATGGGTGAGACTGGACCCTGCGGCCCGTGCTCGGAGATCTTTTTTGACAAGGGTGCGCAGTTCGGGGCTGATGGCGGGCCAGCCTTCGGCGGCGACGACCGGTTCGTCGAGTTCTGGAATCTGGTCTTCATGCAGTACGAAAAGGGCCCGGGTGGGTCGATGACCGAGTTGCCCAAGCAGAACATCGACACCGGATCGGGGTTCGAGCGGGTCTTATCGATCTTGAACGGCGTCGAGTCAGTATTCGCCACCGACCTCTTCGCGCCGCTGCTCGAGACCGCGGCGCGAGCACTGAAGACTCCATATGGCCGTGACGCGGCGACCGACGTGGCGATTCGAAGGATTGCCGATCATGGTCGGGCCATGACCATGCTCGTGGCCGACGGTGTGCTGCCCTCGAACGAGGGCCGCGGGTACGTACTTCGTCGCATCATCCGTCGCGCCATCCTCGCCGCACGGCGAGCCGGCTCTGACGCACTACTGACGGGAGCACTCGTTGACGCGACCATCGCGAAGATGGGCGATGCGTACGGCGTGCTGAAGAAGGATCGGGACCTGATTGTCGAGATTCTCGAACGCGAGGAGGCGGGCTTCGCGAGGACGCTACGCACGGGAATGACCTTGCTCGAAGAGGCCCGCGACGAACTGGCTTCATCGGGCTCGACGGTCTTTCCCGGTGACATTGCCTTTAAATTGCACGACACCCACGGTTTCCCGATTGAACTCACTGACGAGATCGTGGGTGAGTCGGGGATGGTCGTGGAACGAAGCGCCTTTGAAGCTGCCATGAACGAACAGCGAACTCGCGCGCGCGCCAGTTCTAAGGCGCTGCACTTGGCTGACGAGGCACAGTACCGAGAACTCGTCGAGCGCCACGGAGAGACTGAGTTCGTCGGTCGCGACGTCGCGCGGTACAGCGTGGAAACAACGGTGCTGGCGCTGCTCGTGGGTCAAGACGGCACGAGCGAACTCTTCCTCGACTCAACTCCGTTCTACGCTGAAGCTGGCGGCCAAGTAGGAGATACCGGCTCGATCGTCACCGAGACGGGGCGCTTTGACGTCGTCGACACCCAGAACGTCGCGGGCGGCCTCTACGCGCATCGTGGTCGACTCAGCGGAGAGATTTTACCTGGTCAGGTGGCAGTTGCAACGATCGATGCCCTTAGGCGAGAGGCGGTGCGACGCAATCACACCGCCACCCACCTCTTGCACGCCGGACTTCGAACGGTTCTGGGCGATCACGTGCGCCAGCAGGGTTCCTACGTTGGTCCCGAGCGATTGCGATTCGATTTCTCTCACGCCTCGGGACTGGCCCCAGATGAGACCGAGGCGATCCTCACGATGGTGAACGTCGATGTCGTCGAGAACGACGGCGTTACGACCATCCAGACCTCCAAGCAGGAGGCAGAGAAGCTCGGCGCGGTGGCCTTTTTCGGCGATAAGTACGGCGATCGAGTGCGTGTGGTGCGTGCGGGTGCGCACAGTCTTGAGTTCTGCGGCGGCACCCACGTCGACCGCTTGGGTGACATTGGCCAAATCCAAATCGTCAGTGAGGCGTCGATTGGATCGAACACCCGTCGTATCGAAGCGGTCAGCGGACTTGGTGCGTATCGTCGTAGTCAGCAAATGGAGGGCGCTCTCGGATCAGTGGCAACGCTCTTGAAGGTTGCAACCGACGATGTCGTTCCCGCACTCGAGCGACTCTTCGAGCGACAGCGCGATATTGAGAAGGAAATTTCACAGCTTCGTCAAGCTCAGCTCTCGAGCTTCGCTGAGCAGTTGCACACCCAAGTGAGCGGCGACGCGTTGATTGTCCGAGTGGATGGTTATCCCGGCGAGCAACTGCGCACCCTGGCCCAAGATCTCCAGCGACGGGGGCGTCGCTTAGTGGTCCTCGTTGGCGTGTATGAAGAGAAGGTGGCACTGGCTGTGTCGACTGACGAGAGTCTCGATGCGCAGAGCACCGTAAAGAGCCTCGCCGCGCTCGTGGGCGGCGGCGGTGGTGGTTCAGCGAGGCTGGCCCTCGCCGGTGGACGCGACGCTACTGCGATCGACAAGGTGCTGCAGGTGGCAGCGACGCTCTGAACACCGTGACTCGGATACTCGGAGTTGACCCCGGTACGAAACGTTGCGGCATGGCAATTAGCGACCGCGCACGTACCATGGCCTTTCCTCGTCCGGCGCTCGCGGCGAACGATGCGCTCATGTCAGTGGTGAGCGCCATTGTCGAAGAGGAGGGTGTGGGGCTCGTAGTCGTTGGACGACCCGTCGCCCTCTCGGGCAAGGAGACGTCGAGTACCGAAGTCGCTGACCGTCTTTTTGCAGCGTTGCGCGATGCGCTTTCCCCCGTGGTCGTGGTGCAGTACGACGAGCGCCTCTCTACTTTTCAGGCGCAGCGGTCGCTGTCTGAGGCCGGTATTAGGGCCAGGGACCAGCGAAGTCGCATCGACAGCGCGGCCGCGGTCGTCATCCTGCAAAACTATCTAGATGGCCTTCATGCTGACTAGACCGCTGGGCCGCCTCATCGCCGGTCTCGTTGCAGTCGTGGTCGTTGGGCTCGGGTGGTTCGTTCTGCAGGTGTATCCGATTGGCGGATCAGGTCGCGAGGTCATCATCACTGTGCATTCGGGCGATTCCATCGCCAGTATCGCGAGTGAATTGCACACCAAGGGCGTCATAAGTTCGGCCTTCGCATTTCGTCTCGACACTCTCATCTTTGGCACACCCATCGTGGTGCCGGGCTCGTATGAGTTGAAACAGGGTTCGTCCTTCGCTCAGGTTCGAACGATTCTGGGCGCCATTCCAAACGTGCACGTGGTCGTGGTGAATCCCGGGCTGACCTTGCGAGAAGTGGCCGTGACCGTGGCTCAAGACACCAATAACGCGTTCGGTGTCGAGTTCCTCGCAGACGCCAAGGCGGCAGCGTTGGCCAGTGCGTATCATCCCAATGGGTCCCTCGAGGGTCTGATTGGTCCAGGTCAGTACCTCATCGCACCCAAGGAGAGTCCGGCGCAACTGCTTCGGGCAATGGAGCAGTCATTCGATCGCGAGGCATCACGAGTTGGCTTCTCATCCACCACGACGCTCAACGGACTGAACGCATACCAACTCCTCACCGCAGCGTCGATCGTCGAAAAAGAGGGTTATTACGCCTTCAATATGCCAAAAGTCGCCCGAGTCATCTTCAATCGACTCTCGCGCGGATCGGCACTGCAGATGGACGCAACGGTCTTGTACTACTTCCAACAAGATGGCGGTACGGTGACCCACGCAATGCTGCAGACACCAACGCCCTATAACACCTATCTGAACGCCGGGCTTACGCCAACGCCTATCTGCACTGTCTCGGCGACTGCGCTGAACGCTGTCCTGCACGCACCCGAGGGTCCCTGGCTCTATTTCACCGTGGTCGACAAGAAGGGCACTGAGGCGTTTTCAACGACCTTCGCGGAGCAACTAGCCAATGAGCGATTGGCAGCGAGTCGGGGTGTTGGATGAAGTGGCGACTTGCGGTAGTGGGTTCGCCCATCGAACACTCCCTCTCACCGGTGCTCCATGAAGCCGGTCTGGCGATCGCGGGCCTCGAGGGTTCATCCACCCGAGTCGAGTTGGGCGTCGATCAAGGCGCGGCGCTTCGAGAATTGATGGGCACGACGTTTGACGCAGTTTCGGTGACGATGCCGATGAAGGAAGTTGCAGCGGGTCTCTGCGCGCAGCTCGATGATGTCGCGACACGTATTGGCGTGGTGAACTCATTGCTCATGCGAGAAGGAAGACTGCTCGGCGCGTGCACTGATGGACGAGGATTCATAGACGCCCTGGTCGGCGAGCTCTCCTTTGACGTGGCGGACAAGAACGTCATCATCATCGGCGCCGGGGGAGCAGCTCGCGGCATCGTTGATGCCTTGGTTGAAGCGAATGCACGTTCGATTACGGTCGAGGGTCGAACGGCCGCTCGGGTGAAGGAACTTGTCGAACGCTATGAGACGGTTCGACCATCAACGCCTCAGGGCACCACGGTTGACTTGGTGATCAACACGGTACCAGTCGCTGGTCGACTTGAACCGGTCGCGCATGAAGGCGTCCATGACGCGACAGTTGCCGTTGACATAACCTACGAACCAAGAATGTCCAAGTGGCGCGCACTCTATGACGCGCGGGGTTGTCAAAGCGCCAACGGACTCTCGATGCTGGCGTACCAGGCAGCTCGCCAGATGCAGTGGTGGTGGGACGTGCCGGTGAACGGTGCAGAACTCCTGGAGGCAATTGAATGAGCGACACACTCGCTGCGATCACCTCACGGCTCCACACGAGGGACTCAATGGACTACAGCCTCTTTTGGGCGCTCGTGGGCCTTGGGGTGACGGGCGTGATCATGATCTACAGCGCCACGCGCCAAGCCCTTGTCAACGCGGGCTATAACCCTCACTACTACCTGGAGCGACAGGGTCTCTTTCTCATCATCGGGATCGTGGTGATGTTCACGATTTCGCGATTTGATTATCGTCGATTCGAGATGGTGGCAACGCCCCTGTACGTGGCGTCACTCCTCGGACTCGCTGGCGTGTTCGTGCTCGGTCAGAGTGCTCTTGGCGCTCAACGCTGGTACAACCTGGGCTTCATTCAGATCCAGCCGAGCGAATTCACCGTCCTCTTCATCATCTTGGCGGTGGCGACATTTTGTGCGCGCAGACCCGAAGGGCTCTCGATGCGCGACGTGACCAGGTTGCTTGTGATGACTGGGGTCCCCCTGCTCTTGATCGTGAAGCAACCGGACCTTGGTACCTCGATCATTATTGTGCTCTGTGTTGCGGCGATGATGGTGGTCGCGGGAGTCCCACCGCGCTTCATGGCGTTTCTCGCCATTGCGGGCTCAGTCTCGGTGGCGGCGGCGATCTACCTGGACCTTCTCAAGAAGTACCAGGTCGATCGTTTCGTGTCGTTCCTCAATCAGGGTTCGACCAACGCGAATCTGGCGCCGCTGTTGTACGAGGTCAACAACGCCAAAAGTGCCATTGGCTCAGGAGGACTACACGGGGCCGGTCTCTTCAATGGACTCCAAACGGTCCTTGGCTACGTGCCAGAGCAGCGCACTGACTTCATCTTCACCGCGATTGGCGAACAGCTTGGGTTCATCGGGTCCTCATTGATCGTGCTGCTGCTCGGCTTCGTCGCCTTTCGAATGTTCATGGTCGGACGCAACGCCAAGGACCAGATGGGACGACTCATTGCGTTGGGCGTGTTCATCTTCTTCGCCTTCAGTTGCTTTGAGAACATCGGCATGACCATGGGTATCATGCCGGTCACCGGAATTCCATTGCCATTGCTCAGTTACGGTGGCTCGGCAGAGCTTGTGTTCTTCGCGGCCGGGGGCGCGGTGCTTTCGGTATCGCGTCGAAGCGGCAATTAGTCTTGAGTCACATGAGCGACGAAACCGAGATCGACGAGAGCGCTGTGCCCGAAGAGGGCGCCAGTGCCCAAGAGGCGGACGCCATGACGTCCGAGACGCTCGAGTCGCCAGTTGTCGAGGACTCGACGGTGTTTCGAGTGATGAACGTGGAGTCGGTGGTGTTCGAGCTCGGTGACGCCTCGCCTCAGGTGCACCTGATGGAGAATGAAGCACCATATCGACACCTGAGCGTGCCGATTGCGCTCGCTGAGGCCCAGGCGCTCTGGGGAGCGCTCAATCGGGTCACCGGGCGACGTCCCGGTACTCACGAATTGATGACCGCGATGCTTCGTCGCATGCAGGCCGACATCATTGCGGTACGCGTGTTGAAGGTTGAGAACGGCGTCTTCTACGCAACTCTCGATCTCATGACGCCGCGCGGGCGCGAGGAGTTTGATTGTCGTACAAGCGACGGCTTCATTCTCGCCTTGCGCCAAACCGTGGTCGCGCCGATCTTGTGCGCCGAAGAGGTCCTCGCAACGTTCTATCTCTAGTCGAACTGGACGGCTATCACCTCGCCACCTCGGGTTTCGGTGGCGTTCTCGTCTGAGATACGAAGCAGAATAGCGACGATGATGTAATTAGCCAAGAGCGAACTACCGCCGTACGCCATGAACGGCAACGTGATGCCGGTGAAGGGCAGGATGCGAAGTACGCCGGCCATGATGAAGAATGCTTGGAAGCCCATGATGATCGTGAGCCCCGTGGCGGCGAGGCGCACGAAGTCTGAATGTGAGCGTTGCGCAATGCGAAAACCTTCGCCCACGAAGGCAACGAACAGTGCGACGACGAGGATGATTCCAAGAAACCCGAGTTCCTCACCGACCGCGGCGAAGATCATGTCCGAGGTGATGTAGGGGATGTTGCCCGAGTGCCCAAGACCTAAGCCGGTTCCCGTGACCCCTCCCGCGGCGAGGGAGAACCAGCCATAGGCGAGTTGGTACGATGCGGCGAGGTGCGCCGGAGACCAGGGGTCGAGCCAAAAGCCAATGCGTGACTGCACTTGGCTGAAGGCCTGATAGGCAACCAGCGATCCTGCGGCGAAGAGTCCGATGCCGAGCACCAAGTACGTCTTTAGACCCGTGCTGACCCACAGCATGGAGATGAAGAGGGCGAAGAGCAGCATCGCGAAGCCAATGTCGTTCTCTGCCCCAAGAATCGCCAATGAGAAGCCCCACGCCACGAGAATCGGCACCAGGGTCCTTGGAGGGACAATGAGACGACCCGCAAAGCGTTGCGTGGGAGTTGAGAGCAGGTCTCGATTGGTGGCGAAATACGACGCAAAGAAGAAAGCGAGGAGGATCTTTGCGATTTCAATGGGCTGAAAGCTGATCGGACCCAGCGCTATCCAAAGGCGAGCACCGTTGATATTGAGACCGAGGTGGGGCACGAGTGGTGCCAACATGAGTCCAATGGCGCCGAGCAGCGTGAGATATCGGTAGCGGTCGAGATCTCGCACGTGGCGAACGACCTTCAGGGTGATCACGACCGCAATGGCACTCACCAGGAACCACAGGGCTTGGTGTGAAGCGTTCGAAGAACTCCACCGAGCGATCTCGACGTAGCCAATGCCGTTCAAGAGGGTGGCGATGGGTAGCAGAACCTGTGAAGCATTGGGCGCGTAGCGGCGTATGGCCATGTGTAGTCCCAAGGAGATCAACACAATGCCCCCGAGGAAGAACCAGATCTTCTTCGGCATGTGACCCTGGGAGCCGAGCGAGGCCAGAATGTAGAACGACGTGGTGATGATCCACGCGAGCAACATCAACAGCAATTCTGTTGAGCGTGACGGTTTCTTGGCGCGTACCGTTTGTGGACGAGGCCGCATATCTTTGGTGTGTATCGCCACGATTCAACAGTAGTCGTACGATGTTAAGAACCAGAACCCCAGAAGACAGAAAGAGTTTGCAGACCTTGGCCATCGACCCAGCATCATTCGGCCCCGAGCGGTTCTCCAGTCGTGAACTCTCGAGACTCGAGTTCGGAGCGCGTCTCTTGGACCTCGCGGACGACCAGCGCCTGCCGATTCTCGAACGCTTCAAGTTCGTAGCGATCTTTGCCGACATGGTTGATGAGTTCTTCCAGGTGCGGGTGGTGAGCCTCGAGGATAAGGTCGCTGCGGGAGTCCAGACCCCTTCGGTTGACGGTGTTCGACCACGACAGCAATTGGCGGCGATCAGAGAAAGGGTGCTTTCCCTGGTTGAGCGCCAAGATCGCATTGTGCTCGACACGTTGCTGCCTGAGCTTGCAAAGAGTGGCATTGAGGTCGTGCATTACGAAGAACTCAACGAGCAAGAGCGTGAGGTCTTGACCACGTATTTCAACGAGAACGTCTATCCCGTCCTGACACCATTAGCGGTCGATCCGGGTCACCCGTTTCCAATGATTTCCAATCTCTCGCTCAACATCGCTGTCACGGTGCTTGATGAGTTGACGGGCGAGGAGCGAAGCGCGCGCGTGAAGGTCCCCAATTCGCTCCCGCGATTCCTGCAAGCCGCCCAAGACCGGTGGTGCCTGCTCGAGGACTTGATCATGGCCAACATCAGTCGTTTGTTCCCGGGCATGTCAGTTGGACGTGCGGACCTGTTTCGAGTGACGCGCAACGCGGACCTCACGTTGGAAGAGGACGAGGCAGACGACCTGCTCGTGGCCCTGGAAGTGGAACTTCGACGGCGCCGCTTCGGTGAGGCGCTTCGTGTAGAGATCCAAAGTGGCATGTCGAAGGACTTCTTGGAGCTCCTCGTCAATCAACTGGACCTCGAGCGATCAAACGTCTACGTCACCGACGCCCCTCTCGGACTTCATGACCTGTGGACCCTGTACGCCATTGACCGACCCGACCTCAAGGGTGAGGGTTGGTCACCACTCACCCCAAAGCGTCTGCTCGATGGCGACCACGTCGGAGACATCTTCGCCGCCATTCGTGAAGAGGACATCCTCTTGCATCATCCCTATGAGTCGTTCACTGACTCTGTTGAGATGTTCATCGCCCAAGCGGCCAATGACCCCAAAGTGATCGGTATCAAGCAGACCCTCTATCGAACTTCGGGTGATTCACCAATCGTCGCTTCACTCATTCAGGCGGCCGAACGCGGCAAGCAGGTGGTGGCCCTCGTTGAGCTGAAGGCCCGCTTCGACGAGGCCGCCAACATTGAATGGGCCAAGGCCCTCGAGGACGCGGGCGTGCACGTGGTGTACGGCATTGTTGGGTTGAAGACGCACTCAAAGACTGCACTTGTCGTTCGCAGTGAAGGCGACACGACCGTTCGCTACGCCCATATCGCGACTGGCAACTACAACTCTAAGACCGCGCGTAACTACGAGGACTTTGGACTACTCACCTGTGACCCGGAGATTACCCACGACGTGGGTGAGCTCTTCAACTTTTTGACCGGATTCGCTCGAAATGGCAATTACGAGAAGATCATTGTCAGTCCCACATTGACCAGAGTCCGAATCGTCGAGTTGATCAATCGCCAGCGTGATCGAGGCACGAAGGGCAGGATTGCAATCAAGGTCAATGGTCTGACCGACCCCACCATCATCGACGCCCTCTATGAAGCAAGCGCCGAAGGCGTGGAGATCCGATTGGAGGTCCGCACGTTGTGCTGTCTTCGCCCCGGCGTCAGCGGCCTGTCGGAACATGTGACCGTACACAGTCTCGTTGGAGAGTTCCTCGAGCACTCGAGGGTGTTCATCTTCGGCGCGATGGGTGACGAGGATTTCTCGGTGTATCTGGGTTCCGCAGACTTGATGGAGCGCAATCTCGATCGTCGCGTCGAAGTCCTGGTGCCTATAGAGAATCCAACACTCCAGGCTGAGTTGGTGATGGCCTTTGAGATCACGTGGCGTGACGACATGTTTACGTGGACGCTCGGTACTGATCGTCGCTGGCGCCGGCTCGCGCCGGTGAACAACTTCTCCGCGCAGGCCGAATTCAAGCGCTTGGAGAAGGACCGCTCTCGCTCGCTGGCTCAGCTTTAGGCGGCTTTCTCCACTGAAGGCTGGCGTAGGCAATCCCGCCTATAGGAATGGGGATCCAGAAGTTCACGAGACGGTACGCCAGTACCGCCAGGATCGCCTGATTGTTAGGTACCCCGAAGCCGAACAAGGTGGGTATCAAGACCCCTTCCACAACCCCTAGACCAGCGGGCGTAATAGGAATGGCCGCGAAGATATTGGCGAGACCATACGCCACCAGCAGATCAATGGGCGAGATCGCATGACCGAAGGCCCACACGAACACCCACAGGCACGATGCGTCAAAGAGCCAGTTGAGTCCGGCCCAGGTGAAGGCCCACCACAGTGTGCGCCGGTTGGCTATGAGCAGGGTGATGCGATCGGCCACTTTGCTCAAGAGAGTCGAGATGCGATCCGGGTCGAGGGTTGGAATATGACGGGTCGCCGCACGAAGCCATGCGTCGGCGTGGCGTTGGCCCCGGGTGATCAAAAGGATCGTCCCGAAGAACGCAAGGAGCAAAAAGACTCCAATGAGCGCCGCGAATCCGTAGAGCGGATTGAACCCTCGAAGTGGGATCGAGATCACGAGTGCCAGCCAGAAGATGATGTTGAGTACCACCGCCGATCCGCTTCCCTGGGCCGCGAGACCGAAGGCATTGGTGTCTTTTGGCACGCCCAGTTCATTGAAGATGCGATAACTGAGCGCCCCGGCGGGGGCGGTGCCTCCGGGGACCACGTGGCCAATCGCGAGGCCCGCCAGATTGACTCGCAATGTATTGAAGCGACTCGGGGAGTATGGATACATCACCGTCCGGGTCAATTCAACATAGGCGTAGAGGGCCGCCATCTCGAAAAGAACCGCGAGGATCACGATGAAGGGATTCAGTTGGGCGAGCAGGTGCAGCGAGGAGCGCGCCGAGGCGAATTGGGGGAGGACAAGGTATTCAAAAACGAAGACCAGCGAACCAACGCTCAGAATGATGCGTATCTCGCGCGGCATCGAGAATCGCTTTTTAGCAGAGGCGTCGGACATAAAACTTGTTGAAACGCTTGCCTTTCCAATGTTTGCTGGGGAGAACCGTCTTTGTGAGTCTAGGTGAGTTCTGTAGAATTGTCCGATGCGAACTCTCGTTGTGGTGCCCACATTCAACGAGATATTGAACATTGAATCGATGTTACGCACGCTTCGAGAAGTTGTGCCCGACACCACCATTCTCGTCGTCGACGATGGCAGTCCCGATGGCACAGCGGACCGCGCCGAGGCGGTCTCGCAAGAACTAGGTTCCATTGATGTACTGCGTCGAGCTCGAAAGAGCGGTCTGGGCGGAGCCTACCGGGCCGGATTTGCCTGGGGACTCGAGCGTGGTTTCGATCACTTCGTCGAGATTGACTGTGACTTTTCTCACGACCCACGACTGTTGCCGACGTTGCTTCAGGCCGCCGAGGACAATGAAGTGGTCATCGGTTCACGCTACGTGCCCGGTGGAACGATTCCTCAATGGGCACTCTCTCGTCGATTGCTCTCGCGCGGAGGGAACCAATACGCGTCATTCATGTTGGGGCTCGGGGTGGCTGATTCGACGTCGGGTTATCGGGTGTATTCCGCCTCAGCGCTCAAGAAGATCGACTTTCGCTCAGTACACGCTGACGGATACGGATTTCAGATCGAGATGACGTATCGCGCGAGGCGCGCAGGTGCATCGATCATTGAGGTCCCAATCTCATTCAACGACCGCGAGTTCGGCGAGTCCAAGATGTCGAGTGCCATCGTGGTAGAGGCGCTCTATCTGGTGACGAAATGGGCACTCGAACGCCCATTTCGAAAGCGTCGCTAGACGCGGTCGATCAAGACTGAAGAGAGCACGCTCGCGAGCTTGTCCCTCGTCTCTTCTCGCTCGGCGATCGGGTCAGACTCACTGACAATCCCGGCACCCGCCCACGCTTCGAATTCGCTTTCTCGCACCATGATTCCTCGGATACCGACCCACCACTCGCCGTCGCCGTTAGCGTCGATCCATCCGATGGGGCCAGCGTAGTGACCGCGATCGTGCTGCTCGAGACGTCGAATGAGTTCGTAAGCACTCGTGCGTGGGATGCCCCCCACGGCAGCGGTCGGGTGAAGGAGTCGAAGCAGTGCAAGGGCGTCAGGAGCCGTTTCTCGCTGGTTGGTCGAGCCCTTGATCCAGGTGCCGAGGTGGGCGACGGTTCGAAGCG
Organism: Acidimicrobiaceae bacterium; assembly: GCA_027355725.1. Lineage (GTDB taxonomy): Bacteria > Actinomycetota > Acidimicrobiia > Acidimicrobiales > RAAP-2 > RAAP-2. The sequence goes on along the minus strand of DAIEHI010000177.1, from coordinate 38,320 downwards.
CGACGATCGAGGGACTGGGGTCTGCGGCGATGTCGTCGTACGAGTCAGCGAGGATATTGACGATGTCGTCCACCAACACAGCATGCTCATGGAGGTTCTTAGTACTACCGAGCAACCAATTCTGATAATCGTCGGGCGCCGCGCTCGAAGGTAGCGCAATCGTGCCAGCCAAGGGGTGACACTCCACCGTTGCGGCGTGGCGGCGTGCGAGCAGTTCAGGGCTCGCGCCGAGGTAGCGCCAACCATTGCCGATGGGCATGCTGTAGACGGTGCAGATCGGCTCTCGCTGGCGCAGCCTTTGGGCAATAGCGGCCGGATCCAATGGTTCGAGTACTGAACCGACCACCGCTCGAGCGAGCACGACCTTGTCGATCTCTTTCCTTCGCAGTATCTCCACTGCGAGAGCGACGTTGTGGGCGTATTCGTCCGGTGCCGGCTGATAGGTGATTGAACGCACGTGCTGTGTGTCTTGTAGGGGCGTTGTGACCGCGTCTAAGAGGGCGCGCCATCCATCGTCGCCATTGGCGCTGGTCAGCCACGTCATGCCGTCTTTGAATTGGGTGAGCGTGTATCGCGCGACGTGAAGTTGGGCAAGGGCCGAACGGTCAAACGGCAATGAAGCGAAGGCGACGATGCCTGTCCCATGGGGCCCAGGCTCACCTATCAGTTCATGTGCGTTCAGTTGAGCAACGACGTCATTGGAGTGCTCGAGCCCCTGGTCCAACGTCAGGGTGAAGGCGCTACCGCCAAAACCTGCGCGAATCACATCCGCGCTCTCAAGGAGCCAGCCGTCTCGAGCGGCAATGGCACGAATCGTGTCGAGCGTGACTCGATCGATGACACTTCGGGTGAACTTCATCGGGCCCTCGTAGCTACGAACTGTTGACTCAAACCACCCATCACTTTTCGATGATTGACGGCCGTGAAGCCCGCGTGGTTGAGCATGGCGACGATGTCGGGTGCACTTGGCAAATATGCCGTTGACCTTGGCAGATAGTGATACGCGGCGCGGTCGGAGACGAGTGAGCCAATGAAGGGCACGACGCGACGAAACCAGAGACGGAATCCTGCTCTGAGCAAGCCCGACTCCGGCTCAGCAACTTCGAGCAGCGAAATTCGTCCGCCCGCTCGGGTAACCCGGGCCATCTCTTCGAAGGTGGCCGCCAGATCGGTGAAATTGCGAAGGGCGTAGCCACACGTGATGCCATCAAATGCACCCGATGCGAAGGGCAGAGACGATGCATCCGCCTGGACTCGTTCGGACATGTTTCGTCCAGCGTGCAACATGCCGTAACTGAGGTCGGTGGCAACGGGGTGATGTCCTTGTCGGGTGAGTTCACGTGTGAAGTCACCCGTACCCGCGGCGATATCGAGTACCACGCTGCTGTGCGGGAGTCGCAGATCTGCAACCGCACGGCGTCGCCACCGTGAGTCGAGTCCAAAAGTCATGAGTTTGTTGACGAGTTCGTAACGCGGCGCAATTGAGTCGAACATGGCTCTGACTTGACGCGTCTTTTCCTCACCTTGGGGGAGTGGGGTGGTTGGCACGTCTATCAAACGTAGTAGCGAAAGAGGACCTGAGCGACACACGAGGGTTTCTCGGCCCCCTTGACCTCAACGGTGACGTCGAGCGCCACTTGGACCCCGCCGGTGACTGGCTCGACCGACGCCAGTACCGCCCCGGCCCTCACTTCAGATCCCACTGGCACCGGACTAGTGAACCTGACCTTGTTCGTGCCGTAGTTCACACCCATGGCGACGCCATCGACCTTCATGACACCGCCCAGCAGTACGGGTATGAGCGAGAGCGTGAGATAGCCATGGGCGATCGTGCGACCGAATGGTCCAGACTCTGCCCTTGCGGGGTCGACGTGAATCCACTGGTGATCTCCGGTGGCGTCTGCGAACAAGTTGACCTGTTCCTGGGTGACGCTTCGATAGTCCGAGTAACCCAGATGGGTGCCGACGAGTGTGGATAATTCGTCGAGTGAGTGAACGTGTGTGGTCATAATTGCCTCCAACATGACACTAATCTTTCACGCTCTTCTCGGGTGTCGGGCTTCCTTTCGACCCTAGGATTGGCTGGTGCAACGTGACCATTACGGCGAACACCATCGCAAGATCTCTGACGGTTGGATTCGAGCTTCGATCTTTGGCATGAGCGATGGTTTGGTGACGAATGTCTCTTTCATCCTCGGATTTGCCGGCGCGAGCCCAGCGCACAACGTCGTGCGACTGGCCGGCTTGGCGTCGCTTGTTGCTGGCAGTTTCTCAATGGGGAGTGGTGAATACCTCTCAATGCGGGCCCAAAAGGAACTCTTTGAATACGAGATCAACGTAGAACGTCGGGCACTCCTTGAATTCCCTGATGCAGAGCAACAAGAACTCCGCGAACTCTTTGAGTCGAGAGGTATCCACGGTGATCTGGCCGAACGCCTCTCGGCGGACCTTATGAGGGACCCCGACCTGGCTCTGCGCACTCACGCGAGAGAGGAACTCGGCATCGACCCCTCAGCGACGGGTTCGCCCCTCGGTGCCGCTCTCGGCTCATCGGCGTCATTCGCAGTTGGCGCATTGGTGCCACTCGTGCCGTGGATCGTGAGTGCTCATGGCAACGACATCTTGGCGTCGATCATCCTCGCCGGCGTAGGTTCGGCTTCGTTAGGAGGGGCTATTGGCTGGTTCACTAAGCGCGGCACCGTTCGCTGGGCCGTGCGTCAGATAGTGATTACCGCCATCGCTGCTGCCGTCACGTTTACTGTGGGCCGTCTCGTGGGCGTTCGCTAGTCGCGAACGAATCGGATCAGCTTGTCTTCGCGCTGGAGACTGAATCCGAGGGACTCATAGAGGCGTCGCGCACCGATGTTGGACTTGTCAACGAAGAGTACGACGTCGCTCACACCCTTTCGCCTAAGGACGTCGAGTCCTTGACTCACCATGACCTTTCCAAGACCCTGGCCCTGGAAATCTGGGGAGACCGAGATCACGTAGATCTCGCCGAAACGATCAGGGTGCAACTCGTGAACCTTGGTCCAACACGATGCGGCAACGTGAGCGTTGATTTCAAGTATCAGAAATCCCGATGGATCGAACCACGGCTCGTGGGTGCGTTCATCCAGGTCTACTGGTGACCACGCGCCTTGTTCAGGGTGATCCGCAAAAGCAGCGTTATTCTGCGCCAACCACTCGGTCTCGTCGCGACCCGACTCGAAATTCCTGAGGAGTGCGTGCGCGGGTACGGGCACCACTGTTACCGGGAGACGCACGTGCAGCAGTTGGAGGGTTCGAACAACGTCGCCCTCGCAGTTGTCACTCGAAGCACGTGTCCACCAGTCAACGATCTCGTGCTCGACCAACACGTCCTCAAGAAGTTCGCGATCAAAGCCACCCCCACACATCTCGATGGTGGCCTTCCGTGTGCCGTTGAGTAGGGCGTACCCGACAAGCGAGGGACCACTGTACTTGAGGTAATGAATGCCCTTCCAGCCATGCACCACAATGCGTCGACGCCCCTCGTCGAGCGCCTCGCGTCCGATCGACGCCTCAGTCCGGTTCAAGAGGTTAAGCACTTCAAGTCGCTGGTCGGCGCTGAGCGCCGTCTTGCGAGTCCACGAGTTGCTCATGTTCGAAGGTTACCGTTCGACTACTTAAGGCGTGAACCAACTCGATTCAGTCGACGAAGCAATGTGCCGATCGAGCGCTCGGCGGCAACCAGTTCACTGTACACATCACTCTCCATAGCGGCGCCTTCTTGTTCGACGAGCGCAGTGATGCGTCGAGAGAGTTCACTCATGGTCGAAGTGATTGTGTTGAGTTCGTTCTGCAGTGACACTGCCTGACCTTTCGGTGCGCGTGCTTCGGCGCTGGCGCATACTGTAATGGTCTGTGACTACTGCGAGCGCCCTTGACCCACTCACGCCCTTTGATTGGTCTCGTATCCTCGCGCGAGGATCAGAGGCGCAGTCCTTCCTGCAGGGGCAATTGAGTCAGGACCTCTCAGATGTCGGTGCGGGCGTGTGGTCACTGATACTTACACCGACCAGTGAAGTCATCAGTTCGGTGAAGGTCCTTCGAGACAATGATGGGTACGTGCTCTATGTCGCTCGCGACCTCGCCGAGGTCGTTATGGCACGTTTGAAACGCTTTCTACTTCGAACCGACTGCCAACTTTCGATCGAAGCGAGCGAAGAAGGACCGATTGGCACCGTGGGTGATCAGGTGCGCGGTGGAATTGCCGGTCCCAATGAGTTCGCCCGACATTTGACGCCGCAGTGTTTCGGCGCACACTTCGTGGCGAGTACCGTCTCATTCACCAAGGGGTGCTTCACGGGTCAAGAACTCGTGGGACGCCTGGACGCTCGAGGAGCCGTTGTGCCGTGGCGTTTGGTTCGCTCATCTGGCCCCTCGATCGAGCGACTTGATGAGGCCCTGGGATCTAAAGGCCCCGAAGGGCCGCAGGGCGTGACGACCGCGATCACCCATGAGGGCGGGGTGCTGGCTCTTGGTTTCGTGCATCGAAGTGCGCTCGCCGAGGATGCGCTGGCTGGTTTTCACGACGTGATTGTGACCGCAATAGCTTGAGGGCACTCCGTACCGGCAATTAGCCTTGGGCCAAGGAGGCACTTCGTGCGGTTCAACACTGAGGGACTGTTCATCAAGGTTTCGGGAGTCACGAGCGAGCAGGATGCGTTGTTCTGCATTGGACTCGGCGCCACAGCCGTCGGCTTCGAATTCGGCCCGACGCCTCGACGCATCTCGCCCACTGATGCGCACGATATTGTCCGCCGGCTGCCCCCGGGGTCGCTTTCGATTGGTGTGTTCCACAATGAGATGCCCCAGCGAATTGTCGAGATCGTCAACACGTTGGGCTTGTCGGGTGTTCAAATTGAGGGTCCGATGACCCGAACATCCCTCACGTATGTTGCTGAGCGGGTGAACACCGTCATTCGCGCGCTGTCCTCTGGCAATGAAGTCCTTAACAGTGATCCGTTGGAAGGGGTGGACTACTTCTTGCTCCCTGAGTCCGACGACATCAACGCGCTGAACGCTTGTCTCGAGGTCTTTCAAGATACGACCCTTCGAACGCCACTGATCGCCTCTGGGGGACTCGACTCATCGAACGTGGTCGAGGTCGTCCAGAACTACCCCGTGTGGGGCGTTGATGTGCGCGCAGGCGTTGAAGTGGAACCCGGCGTCAAGGATCCGGTGCTCTTGGGTGAGTTCATATCAAACGCGCGCTGGGCGTTTGATAACGCCTACGTCGCGCATCGGCACGATGAGTGGCCGACGGATTAACCCTGGTATTGACGAAAGACGACGCTTCCGTTGTGTCCGCCGAATCCGAATGAGTTCGACAGCACGACATCGACGTCCAAGGAGCGTGGCTTGTGCAAGACCACATCGAGCCCGACGGCGGGGTCTACTTCGCTCGTTCCAGCCGTCGGAGGGATGGTCTGGTTGACGAGCGTCATCACCGACGCCACCCCCTCGAGCGCCCCAGCTGCGGCGAGCGAGTGTCCAAGGTGGCCTTTGATGGATGTGACCGGTGGGGCCACGTCGCCGAACACGTGGTGCACGGCAACTGATTCGGCGAGGTCGTTGAGTGGTGTTGAGGTGCCGTGCGCATTGATGTGAGAGACGTCTGCTGGTGTGATGTCGGCATCGGCCAGGGCTAATTCCATGCATCGCGTTGCTCCGCTGCCGGTGGGGTCGGGGGCGGTGATGTGGTGGGCATCCGCAGTCGAGGCCGCGCCGATGACTTCAGCGAAGATCGTTGCGCCTCGCGCCAGTGCGTGTTCCCATTCTTCGAGTACCAAGATTCCGGCGCCTTCTCCCATGACAAAACCATTCCTCTTGGTGTCAAAGGGGCGCGAGAGACCTTCGTTGCTCAACGCGGTCATGTTGCGAAAACCCGCTTCAGCAATCTCGACCATCACCGCTTCGGCACCACCCGCGACGACCACGTCACACCGTCCTGATGCGACGAGCCGAGCGGCGTTGCCAATGGCGTGAGTGCCCGCGGCGCAGGCCGTCGTGACCGTCTCTGCCGGTCCACCGAGGCCGAAGCGCATCGAGACCGCAGCGGTTGCGGCATTGGGCATCATCATCGGCACAAGAAAGGGCGACACCCGGTCGGGTCCCTTCTCGTTCAGCACACGGTCCTGTTCGAGAATGGTCTGAAGTCCGCCGATGCCCGTCGTGACGATGCTTCCTGCATCGACGAGGGGGCCCTCAAGGCCGCTTTGGCGCCACGCCTCATCAGCCGCCATGAGAGCGAAGAGGGTGAATTGATCAAATCGACGCAACTCCTTTGGCCCACCAATATGAGTTGGGTCAAAGGAGGGTACGCGTTTTGACGCCGGTGCCACATCGCTCAAGAGTGCCTGCCATAGGGCGTTGACCCCCACGCCGGCGCAGGTGATGGCACCTAGTCCGGTGACCGCGACACGTCGGCCCGCAATGGGGCCCGAAGAAGAGACGCCGACGTGCACTACAGCTTGGCGTAGACGAGCTCGAATGCCTCGCCGACGGTGCGGATCTCTTTGAGCTCGTCTTCGGCAACTTCAATATTGAAGGTTTCTTCGAGGGCCATTACCAGTTCCACGAGATCGAGGCTGTCCGCGCCAAGGTCTTCAAAAGAAGTCTCCATGGTCACTTGTTCTGGCTTCACGGCGAGAACCTCGACGGCGTTGTCAGTGAATTTGGAAAATGCTTCGTTACGGTCCATGGAATACCCCTTATTTTCTGTCGCTCAATGCTACTAAATCGCCCTGTCGGCCTCTGGGATTTAGAGGCCCATGGCCAGTCCGCCATCTATTGGAATGACCGCGCCGGTTATGTAGCGAGCCTCGTTACTCGCGAGAAACCCAACAACACCAGCAATATCAGATGGTTGACCGATGCGCGCCATGGGGATCATCGCGGACATCTGGTCTTTTGCGGCTCCGAGGTCACTCGTCATCTCGGTGTCGATGAGTCCGGGCGCGACCACGTTGACCGTGACGTTTCGGGTGGCGACTTCTTTGGCGAGCGATCGCGCGAGGCCCATGAGACCAGCCTTGGCGGCTGCGTAATTGGCCTGACCGGGTACGCCGATGAACGGACTCACAGAACTGATGAAGATGATTGACCCCGAACGAGCACGCACCATCGAGGCCATCGCGGCACGCGCCGTGTAGAACGCACCATCGAGGTCGGTGGCGATCACCTCGCGCCACTGTTGGTCGGACATGCGCATGGCAAGCCCGTCACGGGTGACGCCGGCGTTCACGATCGCTGCGTCAACCGGCCCGAGCTCCTCTACGGCCTGGCGGACGGCGTCATTCACCTGGGCTGAGTCGGCGACATCAACTGCGAGTGACAGTGCACAGCCCGCGGGCGAGGATCCAGAGCGTGATAACGCGCTCACACGATCACCCTTGTCCAAGAAATGCTGAGCGATTGCGGCGCCAATGCCTCGGCTGGCTCCGGTGACGAGGATGTGACGGCTCATAGTGAAAGCTCCTGGAGGTCAGTGAGAGCGGATGGTGCGAACTGATGATCGAAGTTGCGAATGCGCTTGGTGAGGCCGGACAGGACGGCACCGGGTGGCATTTCAATGGTGGTGGTCACCGAGGCGGGAAGCGCCAGGGTGGCGTCAAGGAACTCAACCGGCGAGGTCAATTGGCGTGACAAGAGGTCTCGCCATTCATCTGCGCTGGTGTGAAACGTGCCGTCGACGTTGGCAACGAGGATTGCGTTGGTCGAATGCCACTCAATGAGCGATAGCGAGTGGTCCAACTCGTCCTGGGCTGGTGTCATAAGTGGCGAATGGAAGGCGCCACCGACGTTGAGTGGGGTAGCCCTTCGCCAACCCAACTCTTTGTGGCGCGCGAGCAGGTCATCGAGCCCCTCGCGGGTACCGCTGACGACGATTTGACCAGGTCCGTTGATATTGGCCACCCACACGTCGCTTAAACCCCCAAGTGCGTTCCGCGCTGCATCGTCGCCGCCCATGAGTGCGATCATCGAACCCTCGCGAAGTGAGGCGGCTCGTTGCATCGCAGCGCCTCTCGCCGCGATCAGACGCGCGCCATCGTCTATTCCAATGAGGCCACTGGCGACCAGCGCTGAGAATTCTCCGAGGCTGTGACCAAGCAGGTACCTCGGTCGAACGCCGAGGTCGAGGAGTTCAAGGTAGCCAACGAGTGAAAGAGTGAAGGTCGCCAACTGCGCACGGTCGGTGCGCACGACGTCAACGTCGTTGGTGTTGATGAGAATCTCTTCAACGTCGTGTCCCGACATCTCGCTGATTCGCTCGACGAGGGACCAGTGGCGCGAGTCGTGCCACGCTTCGCCGGCTCTGGCGCTGATGGAACCCTGTCCCGGGAATAGGGCTACGACGTCGTCACGAAAGGGGAGTTGTGAATCAAACATCCTTTAAAGGTAACAGCGTGCCCGGAGTGGGACTCGAACCCACACACCCTCTCGAGTAAAGACTTTTGAGGCCTCCGCGTCTGCCGATTCCGCCATCCGGGCTGCGGCGACAACGTTACAGCAAACCTAAGGTGGTTGTAATGGAGTTGACGCTGCATCGAGAGGTGGTGACACTGCGAGAGCCCGTGCGTGCTGCATACGAGCATCACGTGAGGCGCACGCGGCTGTACCTACGCCTCGAGCATGAAGGCGTTGTGGGCTTTGGTGAAGTCGCCCCCCAGGAGTCTGCGCTCAATGGCGACCCGGGCGTCGCTGAGGTCATCCAAGAACTCGACGGATACGTCCTAACCCAGTTGCAGGCGGCATATGAGCGTGAGGGCGAGTTGCCTTCTTGGACGCGGATGGCGCGCTTCGCGGGTTCTCGCGCGAGCAGTGCGCCCGCGGTGACCATTGTTGAGATGGCACTTCTCGACCATGAACTGCAACGCCGGGGGCAAAGTATCAGCGAATTCTGGCCGCAGCGATTCGAGACACCGTTCCAGGGAACCGTCTCGGCGCTCGATGACGACCCGTGGAGGGTGTCTGAAGCGTGGGCGCGGGTGCGGGTGAAGACGACTCCAGGTCCGCTGAGCTCACGAGCGCGCGAACAGTTGGCGGCCCTGACGCTCCCCGTGCTCGTTGATTTCAATTGCTCAGCTCAGAGCGTTGATGAGGTGAGAAGGCATCTTGAGAGTGTGCGCGAGTACGCAACGGTCGTCGCAGTGGAGCAGCCCTTCGCACCGGGAAACCTGATCGATCACGCCGACTTGGCCGCGCGCATTGATGTGGCGGTGAGTCTCGATGAGGGTGTGCGTAGTCAGAGGGATCTCGATCAAATCCTTCGCTACGAGGCGGCCTCCATGATCTGTGTGAAACCCGCGCGAGTCGGGGGGTACGCCAACGCGCGCACGTTGATCGAACGGGCTCGTACGAGTGGACTGAAACCGTATCTTGGGGGATTCTTCGAGTCACCCTTCGCTCGACACGTGAACCGGGTGCTGAGTCACCACCTCGTCACTGAACCGAGTGACATTGGCGTCGTTGCATCGAACATTGAGGAGCAGACTGATCAGCGAGCGGGCGGCTTTGACTGTCAACCATCAACTCGCGTCCTCGAGCGTTCAGTGCTCGTTGCCTCTTTCGCGTGAGGGTGAACACGCGGCTCTTCTAGATCCCCAGTTACGAGCGTCATCGCTCGTTATCTCGTGGTTCGTCAGTGTGGCGAGGTGAGGTAGTCAATGCACCCTTCGACCGTCGAGAGTTGTGCATAGTCACGTTCTGGCATCTCAAGTCCGGTCGCGGCCGAGAGGCCGGTGACGAATTCGAGGAAGTCGACCGAGTCCAAATCGAGTGCTTCTTGGATACGCTCATTGGCGAGGACGTTGTTGAGATCAGCCTCTGGGGCGATTGGTCGCAGAACCTTTCGCATGAGTTCTCGTGCTTGGTCGGGGTTCATAAACTCTCCGGTTCTTGAAGGAGTCGGTCGATCTCGCTGAGGAAACGAGCGCCTCGCATCCCGTCACTGACGCGGTGATCGCCTGAGAGTGACGCGATGACGCAGGGGCGTACTGTGAGCAGGCCGTCTTTCGCCCAGGGCTGTTCCCTCACCCGTCCAAAGCCCACGAGGGCGACCTGGGGTGGGTAGATCACTCCGAACACCGAATCGACGCCGAGGTCGCCGAGGTTGGTCACCGTGAGCGTGGGGTCACTCATCTCTGATGCTCGAAGGACTCCGTTTCGAGCGCGACGCACCAGGTCTCTGGTTCGCACCATCACCTCTTCAAGTGAGATCTGATCGACGTCATGGATTGCCGGGGCGATCAGACCGCCAGTGCGTTGTGAGATGGCCACTCCGAGGTGCACCCTCTCGCTGGCGGTAAACGTCTCGCCGACATACAAGCCGTTCATCTCGGGAACGTGCTTGACGGCGAGTGCGGTGGCTCTGAAGTACAGGGCCGCCATGAGGAGCCGAGTGGCGGGTGGGCGAGAGCGGTTCGCCTCGTCGAGCCACGACGTGGCGCGGCTCAGATCAATGGTGGCGGTCAGGTAGTAGTGGGGCACCTCGCGCTTGGAGCGAGCCATCAGCGCCCCAACCGCACGCTGCATGGCGAGGCGTCGCTCACGTATATCACTTTCAATTGGAGGGGTCTCGGGTGGCGGCTCACGTTGTTCGCGACCAACGTCTCGTTCGATGATCGCTCCATGAGGACCGGTACCGATGAGCGATGAGAGCTCGATGCCTAACTCTGTCGCCATTCGACGCGCGAGCGGAGACGACGAGGGGCGCACACGCGCGTTGCTCGCGTGCTCCACGTCGCGTCTGGTGATGACCCCGCCGACTCCGCTGCCCACCATTGTGGACACCTCGACACCGAGTCGCTCAGCGAGACTGCGCACTAGCGGTGACTCAACGAGACCAGGATGCAGTGACGCTCGTACGCTCGTGGCAACGGCCTCGAGTCGTGGTTGGGGTGGTGATGGCGCAATCGACGTCGCGCCAGGCTCGAACTGGGGCACAGCCGTCAGCGAAGAAGGGCCTAGGGCAGCCGTCTCACCTGAGATCTCGACCGGACCCCGGAACTCGCTCGCTTCGCCATTGACGTGGGCGAGAACGGTGCCAACCGAAACGCGGTCGCCCGCCGGCACCAAGATTTCTCCCATGGTGCCATCCTCGAAGATCTCAACTTCGATATCTGATTTGTCGGTTTGCACGACGGCCACGATGTCACCGCGGTGAACGCGGTCGCCGGGTTTCACGAGCCACTGAGTGACCTTTCCCGCCAGCATGTCGGCACCGAGCGATGGCATGGTGAAGTCGCCCATCTACGCGCACAGGACCTTTGCGGCGTTCACGACGTCGAGCACTTGGGGCAACACCGCGTCTTCGAGATGTTTCGCGTAGGGCATCGGCACCTCGGCACTGCACACGCGCGAAACGGGGGCATCCAGGTCGTAAAAGACCTCCTCGGTGATGCGAGCTGAGATCTCGGCGGACAGACTTCCACTGCGCCATCCTTCGTCGACCACCATCGCGTGGTGGGTGCGTGTGACCGATGACAATAACGTCGCGGTGTCAAGCGGTCGTAGACAACGCAGGTCGATCACCTCAGCGTCAATGCCTTGTGTCGCCAACTCCTCGGCAGCTCCAAGTGCCGTTCGAAGCGTTCCTCCGTAGGCAATGATGGTGAGCTCATCACCACTTCGCCGCACCGCAGCGCTTTTGATGTCGACGGGCTGGAACGGTTCTTCGAGCTCTCCCTCTTGGTTGTAGAGCATGGCGTGTTCAAAGATCAAAACGGGATCGGGGTCCTCAAGTGCCGGCCACAACATCCCCCTCGCGTCCTCGATGGTTGCGGGTGCGAGAATGCGCAGGCCCGGTATGTGCGCGAACCATCCCTCGAGACTGTGCGAGTGTTGTGCGCCCACTTGACGCCCAGCTCCGGTCGCCATACGTATGACGAGCGGCACGTTGAGTTGACCTCCCGACATGTAGAGCAGGCTGGCGGCATTGTTCATTATCTGATCGAGGGCGAGAAGGCTGAAGTTGACGGTCATGACCTCAACGATCGGGCGCATACCGCCGAGCGCAGCCCCGATGCCGGCGCCGACGAATCCCGACTCGCTCAGTGGCGTGTCTCGAATGCGTTCGGGTCCGAACTCCTCGAGGAGGTCGAGCGTCACTGCGTATGAACCGCCGTAATGGCCGATGTCCTCGCCCATGACGAATACCCGTTCGTCGCGAAGGAGGGCTTCGCGAATGGCCTGACGCATGGCCTCTCGATAGGTGATGACGCTCACGACCCACCAGTGCCCGTCGAGGTCACAAATCGAGTGAGTTCATCGACTGGCTCGTCGGTGCCGGCATCAGCGAAGGTGACTGCGTCTTCCACCTCGGCGGCGATCGCGGCTTCGAGACGCTCGAGCTGGCCGTCGGCGAGCTGGCCGTCATGGTTCAGTTGAGCGACGAGAGTGGTGATCGGGTCTCGTTGCTTCCATCGTTCGATCTCGCTCTTGTCGCGGTAGCGGTCGGGGTCGTACATCGAGTGGGAGCGAAAGCGATAGGTGCGAAGTTCGAGAAAATGGGGGCCACCACCCGCGCGCACTGCTTCGGTGGCTTCGCGCGCCGCTCGCTCGACCGCAGTGGCGTCCATGGCGTCCACTTCCCACGACGGCATTCGGTAACTGGCGGCCTTTAGAGCGAGGTCGGTCTCGGACTCGGTGAACTGAAGGGGGGTGCCCATGGCATAGAGATTGTTCTCACAACAAAACAGCACCGGTAGGTGCCACAATGCCGCGAGGTTCATTGCCTCGTGGAACTCGCCCTCGGCGACTGCGCCGTCGCCAAAGAAGCACGCGGTCACTCGGGGGCGACTTTGGAGGTGATCGGCTAACGCCAGGCCCACGGCGAGTGGCAACCCGCCGGCCACAATTGCGTTGCCCCCGTAGAAGCGCTGGGTCCCATCAAAGAGATGCATGGACCCTCCACGACCGCGACTGCAACCTTCGAGTTTCCCCTCGAGTTCAGCCATGATCACTCGCATCGAGAGACCGCGAGCGATGGCGTGACCGTGTTCGCGATACGTGGACACGACTGCGTCCTCGCGCGAGAGGGCAGCCATCACGCCAACAGCGCACGCCTCCTCGCCTATGGCGAGGTGCAGAAAGCCCCTGATCGCACTTCGACTGTAGAGCTCGACGCAGCGTTCCTCGAAACGACGGATGCGAAGCATCTCTTGGAGCAGGTGCAGGCCCCGATTGTCACTTGGCGCAGACTGGACCTCTGGGCCGACGTTGGTGGTCGATTCAGTCATGCTTCGACTTCCAAGGTCGACGTATCGCCCTCGGCCAAGCCCAACTCTCGGGCCTTTAGGAGTCGGCGCATGATCTTTCCACTCTTGGTGTGGGGTAGATGCTGATCGAAGGCGATGTCTCGCGGTGCCACTGCGGCTCCTAATCGCGTGCGCGCGAAGCCAATCAGTTGAAGGCGCAACTCCTCGCTGGCCTCAAAGCCGGGATTGAGTGTGACAAAGGCCTTCACGACTTCACCGAGCAACGGATCGGGGATGCCAATGACGCCAGCCTCACCCACCGCTTCGTGCTCCATGAGCGCCGATTCGACCTCGAAGGGACCGATCAGGTGTCCTGAGGATTTGATCACGTCGTCGCCTCGACCCACAAACCAGAAATATCCGTCCTCGTCCTGTCGTGCGAGGTCACCGCTCAGGTACCACCCTCCGGCGAAGGCGGACTCGTATCGCGCACGTTGTCCGAGGTATCCGCGAAACATCGATGGCCAGCCCGGTCGCAGTGCGAGTTCTCCCTCGGTGCCGCTCTTGGCCCTCACGCCCTTACCGTCTTGGTCGACCAGGACCTTGCCGTGCTCGTCACGCACCAAGATGGCGGCTTCAATGCCTGGTAAGGGTCGACCCATGGACCCGGGTCGGATGTCCATGCATGCGTAGTTCGCAACCATGATCCCGCCAGTCTCGGTCTGCCACCAATTGTCGTGAATTGGCAGTCCAAGGACCTCCTCGCCCCAGAGCACAACTTCGGGATTGAGGGGCTCACCGACGCTCGCAACGAAGCGGAGTCGACTGAGATCGTGTTCTTTGGCCATGGCTGGCCCGGCGCGCATCAGCATGCGAAGAGCCGTTGGCGCCGTGTACCACACAGAAACGCCCTCTCGTTCGAGCGTCTCGTACCATCGTTTCGCGTCGAAGTCGCCTTCGTCGACAATGGCGGTGGCGCCATGCACGAGTGGCGAGATGATGCCATAGGAGGTGCCGGTGACCCAACCCGGATCAGCCGTGCACCAAAAGACGTCATCGGGGTGCAGATCAAGCGCGATCCGACCGGTGACGTAGTGAGAGACGACCGCGTCATGGACGTGTATTGCGCCCTTGGGTTTGCCCGTGGTGCCACTCGTGAAGTGAAGCAGCGCCATGTCCTCGGGGTCGGTGGGGGCGATGTCGTACTGGTTACTGGCTTCGTTGAGCAATCGGCCAAGATCGCTTGTTCCCTCCGGCAGTTCAGTCTCCTCGAAGTCCCCTGAGAGAAGGACATGGCGAAGCAGCGGCACGTGTTCTCGGATACGGGCAACTTTGTGGCGGTACAACGTCGGCGTCGTGACGAGTACGCTCCCCGCGCCGATTTCAAGGCGTTGACGTATGGGTTCAGGACCGAAGGCGGCGAAGAGGGGGCAAAGCACGCTTCGATGCTTCAACGTGCCAATCGCCGCCACGAAGAGCTCGTCGATTCGCGGCATAAGGACAAAAACGCGCTCACCCGCCTCGACGCCGAGAGTGCAGAGTACGTTGGCGAATTGATTGGAACGCTCGTCTAACTGGGCGTAGCTGACATCGGTGCGATTGTCGTGGCGATCGAGACAGCGAAGCGCCACTCGGTTGGGCTCGTCGCCACGGGCGTGACGCACAACTGCCTCGTGGGCAATGTTGAGACCCTGACCGGCGGGAAGTCCATCGAGCGCACGACGCGCCTCTTGCCACGTGAACCTCGAACACTCCTCTTCGTAGTCGCTCATGTTCACGCCAGTAGCGAGTGCCGTTGGGGACTTCACAATCACTCTGCCAGTCATCACCGACCCCTTGCACGCTCGGGCTGTGAATCACACTTCGCGGCCGCTACGTGAGCCCGATGGTAGGGTCGCCGGTCTCGACGTCCAAGGGTCCAAGGTCACTTTGAGACGGGCCGGAGAATTTTGCGGGCACGACCCCCTGCCTGATCGGTGGGTGCTTTGGAGTTCCGCTCTGGCTCTCAAGACGGCGATTTACACTCATTGCATGGGGGCGCGGCTGTTAAAACGACGACTGGAGGACATCCAAAGGCGTCTCATGGCCGCGAGGGAGAGCCTCGGCGTGCTCGAAGAGCAGGTCAGCGTATGGAACGACGCCCTCGAAGACGCTCGAATTCGATCCTTGGTCTCTGAGACCCCGCTCCAGCAGCAAGAATATAACGAGTTGTCACGACATGTTGCTGCCGCGAACGCAGAAATGCAGCGACGCGTCGATGAGGTGCGTAACCTCATGGGCCAACGAGACGAACTTTTACGTGAATGGAAGCCAAGGGATGAGCATGGATAAGCGCGTGGTAATCGCCGATGATGAATCGATCATTCGATTGGATCTGAAGGAGATCCTCGAGGGCGACGGGTACCTCGTCGTTGGTGAGGCGGCCCGCGGTGATGACGCGCTGGCAATGATCCACGAACTAAAACCCGATCTCGCCCTACTCGACATAAAGATGCCTGGCATGGACGGTATCGAGGTGGCGCGCGAATTGAAGGGCACGAATACCATCGTGGTGTTGCTCACCGCATTCAGCCAACGAAACCTGATCGAGAGTGCTCGCGATGCGGGGGTGGTTGCCTACCTGGTCAAACCATTCCGATCGAGTGAGATATTGCCCAAGATCGCCGCGCTGATGAACCCCCTCGTCGAGGTGCCCCACGACACCCCCGACGCCGTCAACGTCGATGACAAGATCGAGACCCGAGAGATTGTTGAGAAGGCCAAGGAACTCTTGATGTCCGAACGAGGTTTGGATGAACCTTCGGCCTTTGAGGTGATTCAACAATCGGCAATGCGCGGCAGGATACGTATGCGAGACGTCGCCCAGCAGATACTCAAGGGCGAGTTCGTTGGCTGAGCACACGAACGAACAACGCCCGCTTTTGTTGTTGGACGGTATGTCGCTGGCGTTTCGTGCCTTCTTCGCGCTGACAACGGAGATCAAGACCTCTGAGGGACTGGTCACCAACGCCCTGCATGGCTTTGGGGCGATGCTGCACTCTCTCATCCGCTCCCAGCAACCCGTTGCGCTGGCGGTGGCGTTCGACTTGCCCGGAGGAACGTTTCGAGACGCAATGACCGAGGACTACAAGGGGGGGCGAGCCGCTACCCCCGAGGAGCTCGAGCCTCAGTTCGATCTGATCCGACGCATGTGTGAAGTCCTGCACATTCCAGTCCTGGGTGTCACCAACTTCGAAGCCGACGACGTTCTCGCAACCCTCGCGACGTGGGGCAGGGACGAGGGGACACCGGTGATCATCGTCACCGGGGACCGTGACACTTTCCAACTCGTTGAGGACCCGTTCGTGAAGGTTCTCTACAATCGTCGAGGCGTTTCGGACTATTCGCTCTACGACGAGGCCGGTATCTTTGATCGCTGCGGCATCGAAGCCAAGCGCTACCCCTTGCTCGCTGCGCTACGCGGGGACGCGTCAGATAATCTGCCCGGCGTCCCTGGCGTTGGCGAAAAGACTGCCGCAAAGCTCTTCGCACAGTATCGAGACATGGATGACCTGTATCAACACCTTGACTCGCTCACACCCAAACTGCGAGAGAACCTCGCGCTTTATGAACAACGCGCACGAAACAACGAAAGGGTGATGCGGCTCGTTCGTGACGTGCCGCTCGACTTCACACTGCACGACATCACGCTTGGCGGTTGGCACCGAAGTGAGGTCTCGGCGTTCTTCGAACGATTTGAGATGGACACCATGAAGTCTCGTTTCGAGAAGCTCATGCAAGAGGGGCGCCTCGGTACTCCCGCGAGCGGCGATGACGTAGGGACTGGTGCCGCGACCAACGACGACATTGTCTTGCCTGAACCAACGCGCGTTGCAGAACTGAAGACAATCCTCGAGAGTCCCGGGACTTTGGTCGTCGCCTACGGTTCGAGTCGGATCGCGGTCTATGACACCGAGCACAACACGGTGTCGGTCGGTTCTGAGCGTGAGTTCTTCGACGCCCTTGGTGAGGTTTCATTCTCGGGACACGACCTCAAAGAGCTGTATCGTCACGCGGCCGAGCAGGGTCGACGTCTCGTCGACCCCCTCGACGATTCGGCGATCATGGCGTTCCTGGTCGATGCGACGAGTGGGCACTACGGATTCAACGAGGTGGTCCAACGAGTCCTGGGCGAGGCGATCGGGCCAGCCTCTCCGTCATTGTTCGACACCACGAGCGATGATGAAACCCTCGTGCGCAACGCACTGCTCGCCGCGCGCCTGAGAGCGGTACTGCGCAGCGAGATCGTGCGATGGGAACTCACATTTGTCTATGAGAAAGTGGAGTTGCCACTCGTAGCGGTACTTGGTCGCATGGAGGCGAGGGGGATCCGCGTCGACGTTTCGTTGTTGCGAGACATCGCCACTGAGTTCGCGAAGGAGGCGAGCAGTTTGGACGCCCAGATCCAGAAGGTGGCCGGGCACGAGTTCAAGGTGAATTCGCCCCAACAACTCCAGAGCGTGCTCTTTGATGAACTTGGGCTCACTGCGGTGAAGAAGATCAAGTCAGGCTTCTCCACTGACGCCGCGAGTCTTGAAGCAATACAAGACGAGCACAAGATCGTTGCGTTGATACTGCGCTACCGCGAGGTCGAGAAACTGCGCAGCACCTATGGTGCGCCATTGATTGACGCTGTTGGAGAGGACGGTCGGATCCATGCGCTCTTCAATCAGACCGTGGCGCGCACTGGACGACTTTCGTCGGAGAATCCAAATCTGCACAACATCCCGGTTCGAAGCCAAGAGGGACGTCGCCTGCGCTACGCCTTCGTGCCGAGCCAAGGGTGGGAGTTGGCGGTTGCTGACTACAACCAGATTGAACTACGGATACTCGCCCACCTGTCTCAAGATTCAGGTCTTCTCGCCGCATTCGCAACGAACGAAGACGTCCACCGCACCATCGCCGCCTCGGTGTTCGCAGTACCCACCGAGCAGGTGAGTCACGAACAACGAGAGCAGGCCAAGACCGTCTCGTACGGACTGGCCTACGGCATGGAGGCCTATGGACTGAGTCAACGACTCGGTGTGCCGGTCAGCTCGGCCAAAGAGATCATGGACAAGTACTTCGCCGGATTCCCGAGTCTGCGCGCCTATATGGACAGCACCATCAAAGAGATCCGCGCCAAGGGCTACTCGCGCACCGAGTTCGGACGTATTCGACCATTTCCTGACCTCGCCACTGCGGTAGGACCCCAACGACAGGCCGCCGAGCGCCAAGCCATGAACGCGGGTATCCAAGGCTTGGCCGCCGACATCTTCAAATCTGCGCTCGTGCGCCTTGATCGAGCGCTGTTTGAAGAGAACCTCGAAGCCCGTCTCATTCTCCAAGTCCACGACGAAGTGCTCGTCGAAGCGCCGCCGGAGGAAAAAGACCAAGTGACCGGGGTAATCATGGAGGCGCTCACCAACGCGGCCACTTTGAGCGTGCGGCTTGAGGTGTCGCTGCACTGGGGCGAGAATTGGGCGGCGGCCAAGGGCTGAAGGGTCGAGTGATAGGGTCTTTACCTGGGTTTACACCGGAGACCCGACCCCTTATTGCCTAGATGACCCCGGTGTGGTCGCATGAAAGTAGTACCTATGTCGGACGGCACGAGCCTCCTCTCCTCCCAACAAATGGGCACATTCGACGCCGAGGGAAATTACATCCCGCGCGTGATCACTGAAGACAACATGGTTGGCGCCGACTTGACGCTGCTCGTTGGTGACAGTGTGCTCGAATTCGAAGACGGTGACCTGGTCACGGGAACCGTCGTAAAGATCGACCACGACGAAGTGTTGCTCGACATCGGATTCAAGTCCGAGGGCGTCATTCCCTCGCGTGAACTCTCGATTCGCAATGACGTCGACCCGTCCGAGATCGTTTCAATGGGCGAGCGTGTTGAATGTCTCGTCCTACAAAAAGAGGACAAAGAGGGACGCCTGGTTCTTTCAAAGAAGCGCGCTCAGTACGAGAAGGCGTGGAGCAACATCGAGGAACTGAAGAACCGGGACGAAGTCGTCAAGGGTGTTGTCATCGAGGTTGTGAAGGGTGGACTCATCGTCGACATTGGCCTTCGTGGCTTCTTGCCGGCGTCGCTCGTTGAACTGCGACGAGTCCGCGAACTGCAGCCCTACATTGGCAAGACCGTCGAAGCCAAGATTATTGAACTTGATCGCAATCGCAACAACGTCGTATTGTCGCGACGCGCGTGGCTCGAAGAGACCCAGAAAGAGCAGCGCGGCGACTTCCTCAACAACCTCAAGCCGGGTGAGCGTCGACACGGTGTCATCTCCTCGGTGGTCAACTTCGGTGCCTTCGTGGACCTGGGTGGCATGGACGGCCTCATCCACGTCTCTGAGCTCAGCTGGAAGCACATTGACCACCCGAGCCAGGTTGTGGCAGTCGGCGACGAAGTCGACGTCGAGGTACTCGATGTGGACTTCTCCAAGGAGCGCATCTCGCTATCACTCAAGGCCACCCAGTCAGATCCGTGGCAGGTGTTCGCCGATAGCCACGCAGTTGACCAGTTGGTCTATGGTCGCGTGACCAAGATGGTGCCCTTCGGTGCATTCGTGCAGGTGGGCGAGGGTATTGAAGGACTCGTGCACATCTCTGAAATGGCCGCACACCACGTCGAGTCGCCCGACCAGGTCGTTACCGCGGGCGAAGAACTGTGGGTCAAGATCATCGAGCTCGACACGGCACGTCGTCGGATCAGTCTCTCGATCAAGCAGGCGGCTGAAGGTGGAGAAGTCTCTGAGGAGTACCGTGAGGCCTTTGGCTCGCACGCGTACGACACCGAAGGCAACTACATCGGTGGCATCGAATACGGTGAATTCACTCCCGAGACCGAAGCCCAAGCTGCGTGGGCGGAGTACGCCACCGAGGTTGCGGTCAAGGGCGACGAGGCCGGCGAGTCAGCCGCTGAGGTCGCGACCGAGCAGGTAGACGAGTAATCACGATTGAAGCGGTAGCCCGTCACTAGGTCCACTCGGCCTGGTGACGGGCTACTTTTTTTGTATGGTGAGCGGGTAGTGGCAGGACACAAAATGTCCTTCAGCCAATTCCTGGGGCTGAGGCTCTTCGCTCGCGCACTTGTCGGTGGCGTTCGGGCATCGTGTTCGAAACCGGCAACCACTCGGGGGATTGAGCGGGCTCGGCGGCTCTCCTTCGAGGACCTGGTTGTGCATTGGTGAATCCGGATCGGCTTCGAGTGCGGCACCGAGGAGGAACTTCGTGTAGGGATGAGCAGGCGCTTCATAGAGCGCGTCGCTTGGTCCGATCTCACAGATCTTGCCCAAGTACATCACCGCCACCCGATCGCTGACGTTCTTCACGACTGCAAGGTCGTGCGCAATGAACAACAGCGTGAGTCCATATTCGCTCTTCAGGTCTTCCAACAGATTGAGGATTTGCGCCTGCACTGAGACATCGAGCGCTGAGACCATCTCGTCACAGATCAGTAATTTTGGTCGCATTGCGAGAGAGCGGGCGATGGATATGCGCTGGCACTGACCACCGGAGAACTGTCGAGCGTATCTATTGCCGTACACCTTGGGGTCGATGCCGACCTTGCTCAACAGGTCACTGACGAGCACGTCGCGCTCGTTACCGGACACGGTCTTCCAGCAGTCGAGTGGTTCAGCGACGATGTCCTTCACGCGTCTACGCGGGTTGAGTGAGCTGATCGGATCTTGGAAGATCATCTGCATGTGCGTGCGAAAATTTCGAAGGGCCTTTCCCTTTCGACCGATCAAACTCGAACCTTCAAGTTCAATGGAACCGCTCGAGGGTTCGATGATGCGCATGAGTGCTTTACCGGTCGTTGACTTGCCGCAACCCGACTCACCGACGAGACCGAGCGTCTCGCCGGGATAGATGTCAAAGCTCACCCCCGCCACGGCACTGACCTCGTGGCGTCCTTTGCCAAAGGTGACTTTGAGGTCTCGCACCTTCAAGAGTGGCTGACGAGAATCGCTCATGATTGCTGCTCCATAGTGGTCGGTAGGGGATTCCAGCAGGCGAATGCGTGTCCTGGCTCGTCGGCCGCCTGCAGTTCTGGTCGCTCCTTATGGCACTTATCGGTTGCGAAGGAGCATCGAGGCGCAAAACTGCACCCCGCACTCAACTGCAAGAGATTGGGCGGACGCCCGGGAATGGCCACTAGACGGGTGTGCGAGGCGTTGGAAACCTTCGGAGAACTGTCAAGCAGTGCTCGAGTGTAGGGCATACGGTGACGCGAGAAGACATCCCTCGTCGAGCCGATCTCGACAATGCGACCGGCGTACATCACGACAATTCGTGAGGTCCTCGTTGCAACGACCCCGAGGTCATGGGTCACCAGGACGACCGACATCTTGAGACGGTCCTTTAGGTCATCGAGCAGATTGAGGATCTGCGCTTGGATAGTGACGTCTAGACCAGTCGTTGGCTCGTCAGCCATCAAGAGTTTTGGCGAACCCGCGAGCGCAATGGCGATGACGACACGCTGGCGCATGCCGCCCGAGAGTTGGCCGGGGTACGCCATGTAGCGCTGAGCCGGTGACGGTATGCCGACCAGTTCGAGGAGTTCTATTGCGCGGGTCTTGGCATCTTGCTTACTCATCCCAAGTCGGACCCGCAATGATTCGTCGATCTGCTTTCCAACGCGCATCACGGGGTTGAGTGAGGTCATCGGATCTTGGAAGACCATCGCCACCTCAGTGCCCCACAGCGCTCGCTTGAACGACTCTGTTGCGCCAACCATCTCGTTGCCGTTCAATAACACCGAGCCGGTGACGGTGACGTTGGTCCTTGGCTGCAGGCCCATGATGGTTCTTGAGAGCACTGTCTTTCCCGACCCAGATTCACCGACGATGCCGATGGTCTCATTCCTGGCGAGGGTGAACGAAACATCAGAGACGGCGGGCAAGGGTCCGCCCATTGTGGTGAAGGTCGTTGAGAGGTCCTTCACGACCAGGAGTTCGTGCACTGCGTCGCTCATAGCTTCACCTCGGTGACATCGAAGTGGTTGCGCAGTCGGTCACCGATGAAATTGAGACTCAACAGGAAGAGACACAGCGCCAGCGATGGGAAGATGGCGAGCCAGGGATTGACCTGGAGCACGGTGCGACTCTCGTTGATCATGTTCCCCCACGATGGGGTCGGCGGTGACACCGAGAGGCCGAGGAACGCAAGGGTGCCTTCGAGAGCGATCACCGTGGCTACTCCGATCAAGAGGAATGACACGCCGATCGGCGCAATGTTGGGGAGCAACTCTTTCAGGAGAATTCGACGGTCGGTCGCTCCTTGAACCTTCGCGGCGATGATGTAGTCCTTGGTGGAGACCGCGAGCGTGGCAGTTCGAATGACACGGTAGACCAGTGGCACCGAGGCGAAACCGATGACGATGATGATCTTGAGCAGCGAACGCGGCGTCCAGAACGAGAGAATCGCGATGGTGGCGATGATCGCCGGAAAAGCGAGCAGGATGTACATGAAACTCGTCATGATGGTGTCAAAGCGCCCCCGGCGATAGGCCGCCAACATCCCGAGCGGTGTACCGATGCCAAATCCGATGAACATGGCTCCGAATCCGACCGCAATCGAGACCCGCGATCCATAGACGATGCGCGAGAAGATATCGCGCCCGATGTCATCAGTACCAAAGAGGTGGTGCAGCGATGGGCCAACATTGATACTGGCGTAGTCCTGATAGAGGGGATTCTGCAGTGGCAGAACGTTGGCGAAGATCGCACCTAGGAAGTTGAGGGCGATCCAGCCGACGCAGATCCAAAAGAGCGGGCCGAGCGGGGCCTTCTTCTCAGGACGTTCGACAATGGAGGTCTGTTCCTCTGACACGGCGACGTTACTCACGGCTAATCCTCGGATCGACGATGTTGATGATGAAGTCAAAGATGAAGTTGATCAGCACCACTCCCACGGACACGACAAAGACAATGCCCTGGACGAGTAGGTAGTCGTTCTGATTGATCGCGGCGATCAATGTGTAGCCCAGACCGGGTATGGCGAGGAGGAACTGCACGACGAAACCACCGGCCAGAAGACCGCCTATGTTCACGCCGGCAGCGC
Source organism: Acidimicrobiaceae bacterium (assembly GCA_027355725.1). Lineage (GTDB taxonomy): Bacteria > Actinomycetota > Acidimicrobiia > Acidimicrobiales > RAAP-2 > RAAP-2. The sequence goes on along the minus strand of DAIEHI010000177.1, from coordinate 15,008 downwards.
CGAGCAGAGCTACTGAAGAAGGCCGAAAGGCGTGGCGCCACATGATGCGGCGCTGACTAATGCCCTTGGAGCGTGCCATGGTGATGAACTCTTCTTGCAAGGTGGCAATGAGGTCACTTCGTAGGACGCGAAAATACACGACGAAACTGCCAATGGCGAGCGTCACTGCGGGCAGCGCCATGCTCTCCAGGTTGGCAATCCAGTCACTGGTGAACGCGACGTAGGTCGACACGCCCGTGTGGGGGATGCCGAGTTTGATTGAAATGAAGAGTACGAGCAGGATGATCACGATGAACGGCGGTACCGAGAGCAGTGTGAAGCTCCCGGCACCAAAGATCCGATCGATGATGCCGTCCGGCTTTCGTGCTGAGCGCATGGCCATGGGTATCGCCGCGGCGAAGGCCAGCACTTGACTGATGAAGATCATCTCGAGGTCAATGGGCAGTGCTGCGCGGATCGTTGACGCCACCGATTCTTGGGAGATGAACGACGTACCGAGATTGCCGTGCAGTACGTTGCCCAACCACACGAAGTACTGCTCGTAGATGGGTCGATCGAGCCCCAGCAATTTGTAGAGCTTGGCCTGGTTCGCTGGGCTAGCACCAGGACCTTCGATGATCGTCGTGATGTTTCCAGGCAGGAGGTGAATCAAATAGAAACTGCCCACTGAGATGATGAAGACAATGCCAATCAACATCAGTATGCGTCGAATGACGTATCTGACCACACTTCCCCCTATGACTTCTAAGGACAATAGCCAAACCGCATGGTAACCATCGCCACCCCCGGTCGCCGGGCTCAAGTCACAGGGGGTGGATAGCGTGGAACCATGAAACGTATTGCCATCGCGGGTGGCATCGGCGCAGGAAAGAGCGAGGCGACCAGATATCTGGGCGGCCTCGGTTTTAGCGTGATTGACGCTGACGAGGTCGCTAGAGATGTCGTCAGGCCCGGTGAGCCGGCGTGGCGCGCACTCCGTGATGCCTTCGGTGATGCGGTGATTCGCTCGGATTCGACTCTTGACCGCGAATTCCTCGCTCAGGTGGTTTTCAAGGACCCGACGGCGCTTCGCCGGCTCAACAACATCACTCACGAACACATCGGTGTCGAGATCGCGCACGCCCTGCACGGGGCCAGCGGCGCGGCGGTCTTTATCGCGCTGCCACTTTTTCGACCCGAGCACCGTGAGATCTTCGCGCTTGACGAGGTGTGGGCGGTCCAGGCGTCACCTGAGACAGCGCTCTCGAGGCTCGTGACGTATCGAGCTATGAGTGAGGACGATGCGCGAGCTCGGCTCGCGAGCCAGATGACCAACGAGCGGCGCGCGCAAATCGTCGACCACGTGATATGGAACGACACCACGATCGGCGAGTTGCACGACAAACTTGACGCTCAATTACGGCGCAGCGGACTGAGTAATGGATAGTTTCGTCGTCGAGTCGCCGTTTAGTCCATCGGGGGATCAACCGCGTGCAATCGCCACGCTCGCCCAGGGCGTGCAGGACGGACTTCGATTTCAAACCCTGGAGGGGATCACTGGCAGCGGTAAGACCGCCACAATCGCGTGGTTGGTCGAACGAGTCCAGCGCCCCACGTTGATACTGGAACCCAACAAATCGCTTGCTGCGCAGCTGGCATCAGAGCTGAAAGAGATGTTGCCGAACAATCGCGTCGAATTTTTCGTTTCGTATTACGACTACTACCAACCCGAGGCGTACATACCGCGAACGGACACCTTCATTGAAAAAGACAGCTCGGTCAACGAGGAAATCGACCGTTTGCGCCACGCAGCGACCTCATCACTCTTGACCCATCGTGACACGATTGTGGTCGCTTCAGTGTCTTGTATCTACGGTCTAGGTTCGCCGATTGAGTATCGCGATCGGATGTTGCAGATCGAGGTGGGCGCCAGTTTTGATCAGCGTTCGTTGCTTCGACGATTGATTGAGATGCAGTACAACCGTAACGAACTCGTGCTGGAGAGGGGCCTCTTTCGCATGAAGGGCGACACCCTCGAGATTCAACCGGCCTACAGCAGCGAGGCGGTTCGGGTGTCGTTCTTCGGCGACGAGGTCGAAGAGATCTCATTCTTCAATCCCGTGACCCAGGAGAGTCGTGGTCGGGTCAATGAGTTCACATTGTTCGCCGCGTCACACTACGCCACGAGTAACGAGACCCTCCACCGGGCGTGTGCAACGATCGAGACGGAATTGGGTGAGCAGTTGTCCAAGTTCCAATCTGAGGGAAAACTCCTTGAAGCGCAACGGTTGCGCTCTCGTACTGAACATGATCTTGAGATGTTGGAGCAGACCGGCATCTGTGCAGGCATCGAGAACTACTCCGCACATCTCGACGGCAGACGACCGGGGGAGCGCCCCTACACCCTGCTCGATTATTTTCCGGAAGATTTTCTCGTCGTGATCGACGAATCCCACGTGGCCGTCCCACAGATTCGTGGCCAGTACGCCGGAGACAGATCGCGTAAGTTGACGCTCGTCGAACACGGATTTCGATTACCGAGTGCTCTCGATAATCGTCCCCTCAATTTTGATGAGTTCATGGAGATCGTGCCCCAAATGGTGTTCGTCTCAGCCACCCCGGGGCCCTATGAACTCGAGCACAGTGATCAGATAGCCGAGCAGATCATTCGCCCCACGGGACTGGTTGATCCGGTGGTGAGTGTCGTGCCGACCAAGAACCAGATTGACGATCTACGAACTCGAATCGATGCCACGATTGAACGTGGGGAGCGCGTGCTCGTCACGACACTCACCAAGCGAATGGCAGAGGACCTCTCCAATTTCCTCGCCAAAGCCGGGTACCGCGTTCAGTACCTTCACAGCGACATCGACACCATCCAGCGAATTGAGATCTTGCGATCGCTTCGCCTCGGTGAGTTCGACATACTCATTGGCATCAACCTCTTGAGAGAGGGACTGGACCTTCCAGAGGTGTCATTGGTCGCGATCCTCGATGCGGACAAGGAGGGGTTCCTGCGCTCTCGCAGCGCCCTGATCCAGACCATTGGCCGTGCGGCGCGTAACTCGAATGGCGAAGCTGTGCTGTACGCGGATCGAGTGACCGACTCGATGCGCGACGCACTCTCGCTCACCGAACGCCGTCGCCTGGTCCAGATCGCCTACAACGCCGAACATGGGATCGAACCAAAGTCGGTGATGAAGAACGTTGCTGACATCCTTGGTCGACTCCGCAGTCAGTCCGCACCGGAACCGACCAACCGGTCCCACGGCGTCACCTCGCTCGAATCGACGCTGCCCGATGACTTGAGTCTGGAACTCGCCCGGGTGGAGCGTGAGATGCTGCTCGCCGCGAAGGAACTTCGTTTCGAGGAGGCGGCGGCATTGCGCGACTATCTGCATACGCTTCAGCGCCAAGGTCTCGATGCCGATATAGACGGGCTGAACGTCGATGCGTAACCGGTAGATTCGCACCATGACCAAGTCCATTCGCGTGCAAGGTGCACGTGTGCACAACCTCAAGGATTTGTCTGTCGAGATACCGCGTGACAAATTGGTGGTCTTCACCGGCCTTTCAGGCTCTGGTAAATCGTCACTGGCTTTTGACACGATCTACGCCGAAGGTCAGCGTCGCTACGTGGAAAGCCTCTCGGCCTATGCACGACAGTTTCTTGGCCAGATGGACAAACCCGACGTCGAATTCATCGAAGGCCTGTCACCGGCGATCTCCATTGACCAAAAGACCGCTTCACGCAATCCACGCTCGACAGTGGGCACGATCACTGAGATACACGACTACCTGCGATTACTCTTCGCGAGAATCGGCGTCGCGCACTGTCACAAGTGTGGGCGCCTCGTCACCCGCCAGACCCCCCAACAGATCGTCGACCTCATTCTTGAGCGCGGTGAGGGAGAGAGGTTTCTCGTGCTGGCAACGGTGGTCGAGGGCCGAAAGGGCGAGTACAGCACGCTCTTGAACGACCTCGCAGCACAAGGATTCTCGCGCGTTCGCGTCGACGGGACGGTCCTAGAGCTGGCCGAGCGCGATGATCTCGAACTGGCGCGTTATGAACAGCACACGATCGACGTCGTGTTGGATCGTCTCTCGGTCAAGAAGTCGAGTCGTCAGCGTCTGACCGAGTCTGTCGAGACAGCTCTCAAACTCACCAAGGGCGTCGTGTCGTTCTACTTCGTCGATAGTGAGGAATTGATCAAATTCTCTGAGAGGATGGCGTGCAGCCATTGCGGGATCAGCTTCACTGAACTGGCACCGCGCGACTTCTCTTTCAATTCCCCATATGGCGCATGTCCGACCTGCACCGGACTCGGTACGCGCTACGAGGTGGATCCAGAGTTGGTGGTACCCGATTCGACACTCTCGCTCAACGAAGGTGCCCTCGCACCGTGGTCGGGCCAGCGTTTCAAGTATTTCGAGCGACTCATTGCGGGCATCGGCGACATGGGTGGATTCTCACTCGACACGCCGTGGAGCAAGTTGCGTGCGAAGGACCGAAAGCTGATTCTCTATGGTGTGGAGCGCAAATCGGTACCGGTCAAGTACCGCAATCGATACGGCAAAGTGCGTAGTTACGAGACCTCGTACAACGGGATCGTGGACTGGTTGGAGCGCAAACGCAACGAGGCCGACGGCGACTGGTCACGCGAGCAAGCCGAACAGTACATGCGAGAGGTTCAGTGCACGGCCTGCGCGGGCCAGCGCCTCAAACCCGAGGTCCTGGCAGTCAAGATCCACACCCACAACATCGCCGACGTCAACGCGATGACCATTGATGAGGCAATTGCATTCTTCGAGACGCTCAAGCTCACCAAGCGTGAAGCCACCATCGCACGTCAAGTGACCAAAGAGATCCTTGCGCGCCTCACGTTCCTCATGGACGTGGGCTTGGACTATCTCACCCTTAGTCGGGCCTCGGCCACTCTTTCTGGAGGTGAGGCGCAGCGTATTCGTCTCGCCAGTCAAATCGGCAGTTACCTCGTGGGTGTGCTCTACGTCCTCGACGAACCCTCCATTGGACTTCACCAACGCGACAACCGTCGCCTCATTGCGACCCTCGAGCGACTGCGCGACCTGGGCAATTCGGTGATCGTCGTCGAGCACGATGAAGAGACCATACGACTAGCGGATTTCATCGTGGACATCGGTCCCGGTGCTGGTGAGTTCGGCGGTGAGGTCGTTCATGCCGGCACCTACAAGGAACTGCTCGCCAATGAAAACTCCCTCACCGGCCAGTACCTCTCCGGGGAGCGCTCGATCGCCGTGCCGAGTTCGCGACGAAGCGGCGACGGCAAGAAGTTGACCGTGAAGGACGCGCGCGCGAACAACCTTCGCGACGTGACGGTGTCGATTCCCTTGGGAACCTTCACCGCGGTCACGGGGGTCTCGGGGTCGGGGAAATCGACGCTGATCAACTCGATCCTGCTCAGCTCTCTCGAGCGTCAGATCAACCGGGCGAAGACCCATGTCGCCGAGCACGACACCATCGTGGGCGTGAAGAACATCGACAAGGTGGTCGCCGTTGACCAGCAACCAATCGGGCGAACACCCCGATCGAATCCTGCGACCTACACGGGCGTCTTTGACAAGATTCGTAAGCTCTTCGCCGAGACCCAAGAAGCGAAGGTCCGCGGGTACCAGCAGGGCCGATTCTCCTTCAACGTCAAGGGCGGTCGCTGTGAGGTGTGCGCGGGTGACGGCACGATCAAGATCGAAATGCACTTCCTGCCCGACGTGTACGTGAACTGTGAGACGTGCGACGGCGCGCGTTATAACCGCGAGACCTTGGAGATCAAGTACCGCGGAAAATCGATCAGTGATGTCTTGAACATGCCAATAGCCGAGGCGCTCGAATTCTTCGAACGTCAACCGTCGATTCTGAGGAACATCCAGAGTCTCTCTGACGTGGGGTTGGGCTACGTGCGCTTGGGCCAACCCGCACCCACGTTGTCCGGGGGAGAAGCCCAGCGCGTGAAACTCGCGACCGAACTGGCTCGGCGTCCGACCGGGCACACCTTGTACGTGCTCGATGAGCCAACGACCGGTCTGCACTTCGAGGACGTCAATCGACTTCTGCACGTGCTGCACCGTCTAGTTGACCAAGGCAATACCGTGCTCGTTATTGAGCACAACCTCGACGTCGTAAAGACTGCGGATTGGGTGATCGACCTCGGGCCCGAAGGTGGTCGTCGCGGAGGTCTGATCGTGGGCGAGGGGACACCGGAGCATATTGCGACCCTCGATACCGCGACCGGCAGCGTGCTCGCAGAAGTGCTGGGCCAGGGCCCCTCGTAATGTTTGACAAGCCCGCGGGCATACCTCGCCACAGCGGCTGCTACCTGTTTCGAGACGCTCACAACACGATCATCTACGTTGGCAAGGCCCTCTCCTTGCAACAGAGACTTTCGAGCTACTTCCAAAAATCCGACGCACTCTCTGCGAAAACCCAGGCCATGATGGCGAGTGCCGCGTCGGTGGAGTGGATACTCACGCCGAGCGAACTCGATGCCTTGGTGCTCGAAAATGAGCTCATCAAACAGAATCAGCCGCGGTTCAACATGCGTCTAAAGGACGACAAGAGCTTTCCCTACGTGGCGATCGACATGCGCGTCGACTTTCCGGCTCCGATGATCACGCGAGGTCACCACGTGAAGGGCGTGCGATATTTCGGTCCCTTCGCCGATGTCCGCGCTCTGCGGGTGACCATGGATGAGCTCCTCCAGGCTTTTCCCCTACGTTCGTGCACTCGACACAAGTTCAACTTCCAAGAACGCATCAAGAGGCCGTGTCTGCTCTATGACATCGGTAAGTGTTCTGGACCGTGCGTCAAGAACATCGACGCCGCGAGCTATCGCGAATTGGTCCAGTCGTGGTCGCGCTTCTTTGAAGGGGACATGCGCCAATTGCGTGCGGTGCTCGAGGGTCGAATGAACGAGGCGTCGGCCCTTAAACACTACGAAGCCGCGGCCAAAGCGAGAGACGCGCTTTCGGCGCTCGAGCGTGCGGCGAGCGCCCAGAACGTTGTGCTCGACGATCACTCCAACCTCGACGTGATCGCCGTTGACTTCGCCGGCGGTCGGGCCGCGGTTGTGAGGTTCTCGGTGCGTCACGGACGGATCATCGCTCGAAGCGTGCACTTGGTGGACCGTTCAATGGATGAGGATGCCGCAGAGATCATCGAAGGGCTCTTGCCCGATCTCTACCCCGAAGCCGACGCCGTGCCTGGGGTCATCGTGGTCGCGGATGAGGGTTTCGTCACGCCCTTGTCACGCATGTACCTGAGCGGGCTTCGCTCGAAGAACGTCGAGGTCGCGGCGCCCCAGCGCGGCCGGCGCCGGCGCGTGTTGGAGTTAGCGGTGAATGACGCGAGCGCCGTCATGGGACGCGACTCGCTTCGACGTCAGAGCGATCACAACGTGCGCTCACGCGCCCTCCAAGAGCTCGGTGAGGCCCTCTCGTTGCCAGAGCCCCCATTTCGACTGGAGTGTTTTGACATGAGCCACCTCCAAGGCACCAACTACGTAGGCTCGATGGTCGTCTTCGAAGATGGGATAGCGAAGAAGAGTGAATATCGGCACTTCAACGTAAAAGAGATCCTCGGCAATGACGACGTCGGGGCCATGCAAGAGGTTGTGCGTCGCCGACTCAGTTACTGGCACGAAGACCAGGCCCACTCCAAGTTTCGTCGGGCCGACCTCATCATCATCGATGGCGGACTCCCGCAGTTGCACGCTGCTGAGAAGGCCGCCGCGTCTCTTGGTATCAAGGACGTTCAATTCGTGGCCCTCGCCAAGCGAGAAGAATTGCTCTTTCGTCCCGGCAGTTCGATCCCCATTGCGCTTGAACGAGGCTCGGAGAGCCTCTACCTTGTCCAGCGCGTTCGAGATGAGGCCCACCGTTTCGCGATCACCTTTCACCGCTCCAAGCGCGCCAAGTCAATGATCGCCTCCACGCTCGAGGGCGTGAGCGGCCTCGGGCCGGCCAGGCGTCACCAACTCATGGAGCATTTCGGGTCTCTCGAGGCGCTGAGGGGAACGACGCTGGAGGACCTCGAGGGTCTCAGCTGGCTGCCCGTGAGCATCGCTCGCAGCCTCTACGATCATCTACAGGCCCCGAGCGAGCCCAGACCGACCAAGGGGAGTGTCAACGATGAGTGAGGTGCTTCTCGTAACGGGAATGTCGGGCGCGGGACGCTCGACGGTCTCGGCGGCGTTGGAGGACCTCGGCTGGTTCGTGATTGACAATCTGCCCTTGGAATTGATCGCGCGCGTCAGTGAGCTCGCGACCGCCGGTGCGCTCGAGTATGTCGGGGTCGCATTCATCGTGGGTCGCTCTGGACGCGTCCAACCAGACGCGTTGATCGCCCTCGAGCGTGAGCTCCAGCAAAAGCACGACCAAGCCAAGATCTTGTTCCTCGACGCGCCCGATGACGTCCTGATCCACCGTTTCGAGGGAAACCGTCGTCGACACCCCTATCCGGCACCGACGTTGGCCGACTCGATCTCGGGCGAACGAGCGCTCCTCCAATCAATTCGTGATGCGGCCGACCTGGTGATAGACACCGGCTCGATCAACCCCAACCAATTGCGCTCGAGGATCGTCGAGACGTTCACTGAATCGGGCACGATGGGCTCGATGCGCGTGTCAATCGTCTCATTCGGGTACTCAAATGGGATACCGCGCGACGTCGACCTGGTTTTTGACTGCCGTTTTCTGCCCAATCCGCACTGGATCGACGAACTTCGACCGCTCAGCGGACTCGACGAACCAGTCGCGTCATACGTCTTGGAACAAGAACCGGCCCAACATTTCTTGCACGACGTAGTCGGCCTGCTCGAGTGGCAGATCCCCGCCTTCGCCAAAGAGGGCAAATCGTATCTATCCATCGCCATTGGCTGCACCGGTGGTCGACACCGATCGGTCGCCATTGCTGAGGAGATTCGACGGCGTCTCAATATTCGCCACGCCGTCTTTCACCGCGACATCGCACGATGAGGGTCGTCGCGGTCGGTGGGGGTCACGGGACCGCCGTGTCACTTCGTGCGCTGAAACTGATCACCCACGAAGTCACCGGCGTCGTGTCGGTTGGCGATGACGGTGGCTCGACCGGGCGGCTTCGAGCGATGCTCAACGTGGCAGCCGTTGGCGACCTTCGAACGTGTCTGGGGGCGTTGGCGGACCCCGAGAACCCCCTCACGGCCTCTTTTGAGCACCGCTTCAGCGTCGGGGAACTCGACGGCCACGCGGTGGGCAACCTGCTGCTCGTCGGTCTCATTGACGCAACGGGCAATCTAGAGGAATCAGTACGAGCGGTTGCACAGGTCATGGGCGTGACGGGCACCATCGTGCCGGCGAGCTGCGAAGGGGTGGTGCTCGTGGCGAGCACCGAAGAGGGGCCGACGCGTGGTCAGACATCAGTGGCGCGCGCCAGTGCGATCAAGAGGATCAGCGTCGAACCGGCGCACGCCGCGGCTCCGACCGTCGCGGTCGAGGCGATCGAGAACGCGCAGTTGGTACTGATTGGCCCGGGTTCGTTGTTCACCAGTGTGTTGGCTGCGTGCGTGGTGCCCGGTATCACCCAAGCGCTCGCGGGAACCCGAGGCCGAAAGATCTACGTGGCCAACCTTCGACCAGAAGAACCCGAAACCGCCGGATTCACGTTGCAAGATCACGTGGACGCGCTCATTCGCCACGCGGTCCATCCCGATGCCGTGTTGGTTGACGAGTCATCGGTGTTCGCTCGCCAACGCTGTTCACTACCACTCGTCGTGGCCGACATCGTTGGAAGAAATGGCATGGTCCACGATGTGCAAAAATTGTCCCAGGCGGTCATGACCTCACTGTTGTGATCGAAGCGAAGAGAAGGAGAGCCCAGTGGTTACACGTGTGGCAATTAACGGATTTGGACGCATCGGGCGTGGATTCTTGCGGGCTTCTCTGAACGACCCTGAGATCGTGGTGGTGGCGGTGAACGACCTCACCTCACCCGCGACCAACGCACATCTGCTCAAGTACGACTCCACCCAGGGCCGCCTCGAACTGCCCGTGAGCGTCAGTGACGGGACGATCACGGTGGGACACGATTCGATCAAGGTCCTCGCCGAGCGTGACCCCCTGGCCTTGCCGTGGGGTGAGATGAACATCGACGTGGTCATCGAGTCAACCGGACGCTTCACTTCACGCGAGGCCGCCGCCCAGCACCTGAGTGCCGGCGCGAAGAAGGTCATCATCTCAGCACCCGCGTCCGATGCCGACGCCACGTTCGTCTTTGGTGTCAATGAAAAGACCTACGACCCCGCGAAGCACCACATCGTGAGTAACGCCTCGTGCACCACCAACTGCTTTGTGCCGATGGTGAAGGTCCTCGACGACGCGCTCGGCGTCGAGACGGGCCTGATGACGACCGTGCACGCGTACACCAATGACCAGAACTTGCTTGACCTGCCCCACTCGGATCTTCGTCGCGCTCGTGCCGCCGCGATCAACATCGTCCCGTCATCAACGGGCGCGGCGCGGGCCACAAGTCTCGTGCTCGAATCAATGAAGGGCCGCCTCGACGGGACGTCACTTCGCGTGCCGATTCCCGACGGCAGTATCACGGACTTCACCGCCATCGTTCGCTCGACCAGCGTCGCAGAGATTAATGCCGCCTTCAAGGCCGCCGCTGAAGGCGAACTGAAGGGGGTACTCGTCTACACCGAAGACCCGATCGTGTCCTCCGACATCGTTGGTAGTTCCGCGTCGTGCACGTTCGACTCTGCAATGACCATGGTCCAGCGCATCGATGACGAGAAGAGCCTGGTGAAGATCTTTGGCTGGTACGACAACGAGTGGGGTTACTCGAACCGACTGGTCGACCTCACGAACTACATCGCCAAGTAGTCCCGTGTCGAACCCACTCCCGACCTATCAGCGCTGGGGGAGTCTCGCGGGCAAGCGAGTTCTCGTGCGCGTGGACTTCAACACACCCGTTGACACGATCAACGGCCGACTCGAGGTGAGCGACGACTTTCGCATCCGCGCCACGGTCCCGCTGTTCGAGGACCTCCTCGAACGCGGAGCCAGTGTCGTTGCGTGTACGCACTTTGGCCGACCCAAGGGCAAAGTCGTTGAAGAATACAGTGTCGCTCCTGTCAGACGACGACTGAACGAACTGTGCGCCGACGTCGAGTTGCTCGAGAACTTGCGATTCAATCCTGGTGAAGAGGCCAACGACCGCGCCTTCGGTGAGCAACTGGTGGCCGGGTTCGACTACTACATCAATGAGGCCTTCAGTGCCTCACATCGAGCACACGCGTCGATCATGATCCCGCCGCTTCTTCTACCGAGCGCGGCAGGGCCGAACCTGCAACGAGAAGTGACGACCCTCCAGTCGCTGCTCGAAGAACCCGCGAGGCCCTTTGTCGCGATTGTGGGTGGCGCCAAGGTGAAAGACAAACTCGGCATCGTGAAGGTGCTCGCCCAAAAGGCCGACACCGTCATCGTCGGGGGAGGCATGGCGTACACCTTCGAGGCGGCACGAGGTCGAACCATTGGCTCCTCGCTCTTTGACGAGACCTACCTGGACGAGTGCGCGCAGTTGCTCGCCAAGGGCAACGTCTTGATCCCCGATGATTCTCGCGGCCTCGCCGATGGCGCCAGTTTCGGTACCTCAGGCGGCGATGATGTGGTGATTGAGTTCGGCGACAATATTCCAGACGGTTTCGAGGGCCTCGACATCGGTCCTCGCGCGATTTCATCCTTCGTGAATGCCATTGGCACAGCCAAGACGATCCTGTGGAACGGGCCAATGGGAGTCTTCGAGGATCCCCGACTCAGTGTCGGTACCGAGGCCGTGGCGCGCGCCGTCGCCGCCTCGAACGCGGTATCGGTCATTGGAGGTGGCGACTCGGTCGCGGCCCTGCAGTCCTACGGACTCGAGGGCGACGTGAGTTTCGTCTCGACCGGAGGTGGTGCGTCGCTCGAGTTCGTAGAGCACGGTGACCTGCCGGGTTTGGTGGCGCTTCGAGAAAGTCCGTGGAACTAGATGACCCAAAAGAGACCATTGGTCATTGGCAACTGGAAGATGAACCTCGATTACGTCGAGGCGGTGCACCTCGGCCAGCAGTTGGGCGTGATGCTCAAGAACAAGCCCGTCGAGCACACCGACATCGTCGTCGCGCCGCCCTTCGTGGACCTTCGAAGCGTGACGTCGATTATTGAGTCCGAGCGGATTCCCGTTGAGGTCGCGGCCCAACACGTGAACGCGAACGAGAATGGTGCCCACACTGGTGAGATCAGTGTGTCGATGCTGAAGCGTTTGAACGTGAAGTGGATACTCATTGGCCACTCCGAGCGACGAGCGATGTACGCAATGAGCGACGAACTGGTCGCGGCGACGCTTCGCAGCGTTACCCGCGCGGGTGTGAGGGCCGTGGTGTGCGTGGGAGAAGCCCTTCAAGTTCGCGAGGCTGACGAACACGAGGCCTACGTGAGCGCCCAACTCGCGAGCGCTCTCGAAGGACTCGACGAGAAGTCTCGCGAGCTCATCAGCGTGGCCTATGAACCGATTTGGGCCATTGGCACTGGACTCAGCGCATCGGCTGAGCAGGTGAGGGCCATGATGGACCACATACGTTCGGTGCTCGCCCAGTTGTCCCTCGGTGATGCTCGAGTGCTCTATGGGGGGTCGGTGAACGCTGAGAACGCGCCGTCACTGATGCTCGAAGGCGCCGTTGATGGATTTCTCGTGGGTGGGGCCAGTTTGAAGGCTGAATCGTTCATGGGAATCGTTCAATCGTGCGATGACTGCTACGATGGCAAGCGCTAATCGGAGGTTGTCATGTTCACCTGGGCATTCGTGTTTATAGAGGCCGTCTCGGCCATAGCCCTTATCTTTTTGGTGCTCCTGCACTCGGGACGCGGTGGCGGTATTTCTGACCTCATGGGCGGCAGCATGGGCGCCGCCGCGGCGGGATCGACGGTCGTCGAACGCAACTTGGACCGCATCACGGTGGCTGTTGCGCTGGTGTTCACCTTTGCGACCTTGACACTCGACCTTCGCCTGCAGTAGTCGCGTATGGTCCCACGCGGGTCACTCGTGCGCTGGCTCGCCGCCGGCGTACTGGCAGCGGGAACGTTGGTGGCGTTCAGCTCCTCGCAACCCTCCTCAGCGGGCGTCTCACCGCCACTTCGAACGCTCACCTTGAGCCTGCCTGGACCACTCAACGGCTGTACGGTACTCGACAAGGCGGCGACGCCCACGACCAACGCGCTGCTTGACCTCATTCGTCCTTCGGCGTTTCTCACGAGTCCTTCGGGGAATCTCTACGGCGAAGGCGGACCGATCGCGTCGGCGGAATTGGTGTCGTTGAAACCCGAGACTGTGGTGTACACCATCGCCCCGGGCCAACATTGGAGCAACGGCGACGCCTTTGACGGCGTGGACCTCGTCGCGTGGTGGCTCAAGGCGAAGGCGCTCGCGAGTGTGCAAAGTGACGGGTACCGACTCATCAAGTCAATGACCGAGACCAACAGTGGGCTCAGTGTGACCGCTACCTTCTCGTCCCCCTTTGCTGAGTGGAATCTGCTGTTTCGCGACGTCGAAGACGTTGGCACGCCGAGTGGTTGTTCGTGGGCGGACTTCCTGCGACGCCCCTCGCTCGGGCCGTACAAAGTGGCGAGCGTCGCGCCGCACCGGATCGTGCTCGTGAGCAACCCCCAGTGGTCAAGTCTGCCCAATAGGTACGGTCGCATCATCGTCACCGACACCACGACCTTGCCAACCAGTCCTTCGTCCTACTACGCGAGCTACTCGCTGCAGGTGAGTCGATCGGCGCTGCAGGCGGCGAGTTCGCGCCCGACGATCCTGAGCCACATCGGCACGTCGAGCAACATTGAAGAACTCACGTTCGCACCCTCGCGCCCTTTGACACGACGACTGACCATGCGTGAAGCGCTCAGTTGGTCACTCGACCGCCAGGCGCTCATCAATCGAATCTTCGGATCGGTGACCTTCTCGACCTCGATCGCCCAGTCCGCGCTCTACTCTCAAGGTCAGAGCCAATACCCTGGTGGCGGCGGCAGCGGACCATCCGCCCAGTCAACGACCACCACCCTCAGTCCGGGCTCTACCAACACCGAACTCATTGACTGTCCGGTGTGCGCTACTCATGTCCTCAGAAGCGACGGCTACCACAAGTCCGCCGGACGCTGGCTGAGCCTCGCCGGGACGCCACTCACCATCACGGTCGCCGTTGGTCCCTCCAACCTCGACCGGGTCGTCGCCCAATTGCTCGCTGCCCAGTGGAGGGCGTTCGGAGTAGGGGTGAACATGTTGAAGGTCTCCTCAGATATCGCCGCCGCGACCGACGCGGCTACCAATCGAGTGGACCTCGCCATCTTCACGCGTCCCACTATGACAACGCCGTGGTTCTCGGCGCGCTCCTGGAGCGGACCGGCGTACCCCGACTCGTACCCCAGTGGCATTCGCACCGCCACCATCAATCACCTCTTCGCTTCAGGCTTGGCGAATTTCAATCCCGTGTCGGCATCGAGTACCTGGCTCGAGCTCGATCAAGCAGTCATGACGACGTACCGGGTACGACCGCTGTTCACAGCACCTTCGCTCGTTGAATGGTCGAACTCCGTCGGCGGCGTCTACGGGAGTCTCTCGGTACCGGGTTTCGCCGATGAAGTGACCAGTTGGGGCATCACTCAAACAACAAATGCTGGCTAAGTTGAATATGCGGGCTCGCTAAACGGGCTAAAGTGGAAATCCGCGTCGGAGTGGCGGAATAGGCAGACGCGCCAGCTTGAGGGGCTGGTGCCCTTAGGGGCGTGCGGGTTCAAGTCCCGCCTCCGACACCAACAAAATCCGACCCCATGAGGCCGACCTCGCTGTAAAGAACGTTCAATGCCGGGGCCCCGGTGACGGTCACCTCCAAGTGGTCCGGGAAAATCGTGACCCACTCGACCAGTTCCTCGACGAGAATCCGCTTCTCCGAGTCCTCAGCGGTCCTCCAGACGTCCTCGAC
>DAIEHI010000172.1 GCA_027355725.1 Acidimicrobiaceae bacterium | reverse complement strand
TGGCGAAGTAGATCGTCAGTTGTGCGCCCTGGTAGGAGTCAGAAGCCGTGGTCTGCATGAGCCTTTGGAGCGGGTTCGGAACGGCTTCAGTGGTCCAGGACTGGCCGGTGTTCGACGTGTGCTCGACGCGAACACACGTTTCGGTCCCGCAGTCATAGCCGGCGAGCAGCCACCCCTCGCCGGAGGGTAGGAACGACACCGATATCGGTGTCGATGGCGTTGGCGTCGTGGCCCCGGCTACGGGTGCACCTACCAGCGCGGTGAACATCGTGAACGCAGCAGTTAGCGCCATCGCGATCCACTGCAACACGCCTCCCCAGTCGCGACCGATTCGTGCGACCGGATTCTCAGTGCGACCGATCACCATCGCTCATCTCCGACGCGACTGCCGCGACGACCCGTGCTCTCTCGTCGGGGCGCAGCGATACCAAGCAGATAGGTGGAGTTGAATTCCACGTCGTCAGTATCCCACGGTCGGCACTGCGTAAAGGTGGCGTGTCCGGAGTCGCTGGCGGTCAGCGGAGATTCACTCAGGCCCTGGATCGACGCACCAGGGGCAGGCCCGCGCCGAGCAGCAGCGACGCACCCGCCAGGTAGAGGCCACCCTCACGCAGCTGCAGCGCCCAGTACTCACTGTCGGCCACGTACATTTCCACCTGGTGCAAGCCGAGTTTGTTCAGGCACGCCGTATATCTAGCCGGGAAGGCAAAATCCGCCGGACAATGGAAGGTGGCGTTAAGCCAGGGTGTTTCCTGACCCTTAGTCGGAGGGGTATTGCCGTAATTGACTGGCACGTAACCGCTGAAGACGACCCAGGCGTTAGCGGGTGCCTGACCACTCGGTTGGCCGACCGTTTTGTCACCCTTCGTCATCGCGGACCACTGGATGTCTAGTGACCGAATTGGGGCAAGGTGTGTGCGCACGTAGGTCTGCATGCCCCACGGGATGAGCACCATCACGGCCATACCGACGGCGATCGTCCAACCGGGACGCCGAAGGACAGTGCCCACGGTCACCGTCACGGCGAACGCGAAGACGCCGGTCGTCAGCGGCATCCAACCGGTGAAACCAAATCCGTCTCCCGAGAGTCGTGGTGCCCACTGCGAGACTCGAAGGAACCACGACGCGGTCACGCAGAGTGGAATCGCGAGCAACACGAGCGATCCGAGTCCCACCGCGACCTTGGTCGTGAACCAACGGCCTCTCGTGATCGACTGGGTCCACGCGGTGCGCGCCGTGTTTCGGTCCATCTCGCCAGCCACGGTGTTGGCCCCGAGCAGTAGTCCGAGAACGGCGGTGGGCAACGCTGCGAACCAGTGGACGTACACAGCGGAGCCAACCGCACGCGACAACTGGTTGAACTGTGTCTGACAGCGGGTTTGATACTGCGCGGCGAAACCGTTGCCGCCGTGGCACGGCTGGCCCAACCACTGATGGCGCAGGGCCTCGATGTGGAGTCCGTTGAAGATGGCGTAGGCGATGAGGAGCAGGCTCACGGCCACAAAGAAGAGGTAGATACTGCGCTGCAAGCGCCACGCCATCCAGGTCACGAGCCTCCTCCACCAGTAGCAGTAGTCGCGTCGTGGCGAGGTTGGGAGAGGGTGGAGCCCGTCCCCAGCCGCAGGTAGGCCATGATGATCTCGTCCAACGTCGGTTCGGTTACCTGCCAGGTCTCATCAACGAGGGGCATGGTCATGCGGACGAGGTGGGTCACTTCGCTACTGCTGGTTCGAGTGTCGATCACCGCGACGCCCTCGGGAAGCGCCGGTGCGTTCGATGACGCCGCGCCGAGGAATCGGTGGCTCTCGACGACGAACTCGAGGTCGTCGGCGAGAACGATTCTCGAGTGCGACATGATGACCAGATAGTCACAGATCGATCCGACGTCACCGAGGGCGTGCGTGGAGAGCACAACGTTGGTGCCGCGCTCGGCGACCTCGCGCATCAAGAGGCGCAAGAGGTCCTCGCGAGCGACGGGATCGAGTTCGGCCGCCGGTTCATCGAGGATCAGCAGTTCGGGTTGTTTCGCGAGGCACATGGTGAGTGCCACCTGGGCCCGCTGGCCACCCGACAGGTTGTCCACGCGATCACCCAGCGAGATGCCCAGTTGGTCGACGTAGTCGTGGGCGGTCGCCATGTTCCACGTCGGGTTGGTGCCCGCACCGAAACGGAACATCTCGTCGACGCGGAAACCTCGATAGAGGGGCCGCACCTGGTCCAGGTAACCGACCCGCTTGAGCAGCGACGCCTCTTCGGTGTTCGGTACGGAACCGAGGACGGTGATCTGGCCTGACGTCGGTCGTGAGAGCCCCGCCGCCATCCGCAACAGGGTCGACTTTCCCGCCCCGTTGGGCCCGACGAGCGCCGTGACCTTGCCCGCGGGAATCGAGAACGTGCAGTCGCGTAGTCCCCACTTGCGCCCAAAGCGCTTGGCGAGAGCGTTGGTCTCGATAACCGGTGTCGTCACGAGAGCACCCGCTCGTCATGGTTGAGGATTCGACGTAGGAGCTCGAGCATGTCGTCATCGTCAAGGCCAGCCGCTCTCGCGCGCTGGGCCCAGAGCTGCAACTGGCGAGAGAGCTGGGCACTCCCAGCCTCGGTGGTGTGAACGTCGGGGTTCTGCGTGATGAACGTGCCGAGGCCGAGGCGACCTTCGGCGAGTCCCAGGTGCTCGAGCTCTCGGTACGCGCGGTGCACCGTGTTGGGGTTGATCGTCACCTGCGTCACGACGTCGCGCACCGATGGCAGTTGGTCACCACCGCGCAGTCGCCCCACCTCGACGGCTTGGCGGACTTGGTCGACCAACTGACGGTAGGGCGCGATGCCGCTTCGCGGGTCTAGGCGGAAGATGATGCTCGGTTGCCTCTCGGTCATGTCCTAGTACACTAGTACACCAGGTGTGGCCCGTCAATCCGTGTTCCCGAGTCGCGTCTGGAAAGACGTGACCCCATGCGCTCAACGGTTCGAGGTCCTCGACGTCCTTCGGGGCCATTTCAGTGAGCAGTGGAACGTTCGTCGGGTGATGATCATCACCGCGGATGAATGCAAGGACTGAGGCGCCCCATCCCCGCCGTGTGAACTCGGGCGGTCACGGGTAATGGACTGCTACGTTGCACTCACGTGCCGGTCAATCATGATCGCACCACTCAACGGGATTTCAGAGGCGTCACGGATGGTTGACCGGCATCGCGTACAGCTCGTCGTCGTGTTCTGCGCTGCCGTGCTCATCGTTGGTGGCGTTCTGGCGTATCAGTCGTCGAACAATCAGGCGGGTGCGGTGTGGGGACGGGCTACCACGCTACGTGCGGTGCCGGGAGTGGCGCTGGGTAGCGGCGCCTACCTCTACTCGCTTTCGTGCGCTTCGCGCGGCAACTGCAGCGCCGTGGGTAGTTACTCGATCAAGAAGAACCACAATCGAGCCATCGTCGTGAACGAGCGAAACGGCCGGTGGGGCAAGGTCGAAGCGTTACCGGGGTTGACCGCTCGAGACGACGGCCTCAACACCGGTGCGTTCGTCGTGTCCTGCGCCTCGCCGGGCAACTGCAGCGCGGGCGGCACGTACTCCGTTGGTCGAAGTCAACTCCTTATCTTCGTCGTCAACGAGCGAGATGGCGTCTGGGGAAGAGCCGTGACGATTCCGAACGTACGCGCCCTCGAAACTGGTGACTTCGCTGATCTTTCGACGATCTCGTGCGCCTCGCCCGGTAACTGCAGCGCGGGTGGCGAGTTCTACGGCGCGAACAGCGCGCGAGCCTTCGTGTTGGACGAAGTCCGTGGGAAGTGGGGCGGCATCGAGCCCGTCACGGGAACCTCGACGTACCGCATGAGGGGTTCCACGGTCTCGTCGATTTCGTGTTCAGCGCCAGGTGACTGCAGTGCCGTGGGGACCACCCAAAAAGGTTCGAATGGACAACCTCCCTTCGCCCTCGACCAAACGAATGGGGTATGGGGTCACCCCGAAGCACTTCCTGGACTCGCCTCGCTGAGTTCGGGCGGCACGGATTTCGTGATCGCGCTCTCGTGCGCTTCGGTGGGCAATTGCGGCGCGAGCGGTACATACCGAGCCCAGTCCGGCGTCACCCAGTCGTACCTCGTCGACGAGACGCACGGAGTGTGGGGCAGGGCTTTTGGCATCCCTGGAATGGTCGCGCTGGACGGGCGACACATCGAGCAGTTGAACGCCATCTCGTGCGGATCTCCCGGCAACTGTAGCGCCGGTGGTGCTTACGGCAACGGCAGTCACGAGCAGGCCTTCCTCGTGAATGAGGTGAATGGACGATGGGGTACCCCGATGTTGATTTCAGGATTGGCGGCATTGAATCAGGGCCACTTCACGTCGGTAACCGATATCTCGTGTAGTTCTGCCGGTAACTGTGGAGCCATCGGGACTTACAGCGCAGCGCAAGGCTACGTCCAGGCATTTGCGCTGAACGAGACGGGCGGCACTTGGGGTGGAGCGACGGAAGTTGGCGCCCCATCGTTTCCTGCCGTGGTTGGAGCACACGCCAGCGTCATTTCGTGCACCGCGTCGAGCAGTTGCGCCATCGTTGGCGTTGTCTTTCACTCAATGTCAGAGGACTCGCTCTTCGTGCAGTCCACTGAGCCCACCTCGTAATGGGTACTTCGCTGGCCAGACGACGAAAGTTATCGCGCGAAGTCGGGGGCAATCCCACCGGCCCTACCTGCTCACTCGGACGGGCGCGCTGGGGTTCACGTCGGTCCACTGACCGATTCGTGATCAGATTCACAGCCCCGGCAAGACCAGTGATTCTGTCGGCTTAATAAGTGTTCTGAAATCCTTGGCAGTCGGATGACGGTTGAAAGCCGTGAGGGTAGCGGAACTCGAATAGTGGAAATTGTGGTACTTCCAAAATACGACGTAGCCCAATCGGTCTAGGCATGTGGTTTGGACTATTGAAGGGAACGTTTGCGTCAGACATGTCAAGCGGCCGAATCGATTGGAGACCTTGGCCGTGATTTTCGACGATGTACTTGTCCCGTTCGACGTGAGAATTGATTGCATCACGTACGCCGGCACGAACCCAACGTCTGCATAGGCGAACGCATTTGAGGGGAGATACGGACTAGGCCTCGAACACTGCATCTGACGGCTCAGGCCCCTGGCCAGCATCGCACACCCGCTCACGTTGGCTCCGATCTTGATCCACTGCGAGACACGACCGTCCGCGTTTCGAAACACGTAGGCGTATCTGCCACTACCCGTATAGCCATCGCTGTTGGTGGTGGCTTTGGTGCCAGGTGGGCTCGGAATTTGGGCCATCGTAATGGCGCCATTGTCCATCCAGTCGTAATGACGAACACGATAGGTCGCCACGAATCGAGTGTCGTTCGCGTGCTTCATTAAATCGACGAACTTCACGAACGTCGTCTCGGGCGTCGGCCTTGCTGGAGTCTTGTTCAATGTCTGAATGACCGCGATCACGGTCACAATGACCAACGTGACAAACACTATTGCAGTATTCCGCAATCGGCGCAGACGCTTGGCGCGCCGAGCTTCTTTGATCAGCAACTCTGCAGAGACGGGGGTCTCCGTTATGGAATCACTGCGAGTTGGTGACAGAGTCATGAATCCCCTTGCTCTCGTGCGTTTCTATCCCGGTGCAGATCTGACCGTGCGTGGAAAGGCATGTTCAACTCCGGGTCTGGATTAAGGCAACAACTTCATCGTGGCGATACCCCTGCGTGCGAGCAAAAACGAAGAGTTCATCGATGCGAGACATCACTGCTCCACGTTGGGGAGATCCAACTACTCGAATGCCACGTCCTCTCGTGAAGTCGAGCAGTCCCTCGTCGCGGAGAATATGTAAGGCACGGATCACGGTGTTCTTGTTCACACCCAGTACTGTCGCCAGATCCACTGCCGGGGGAAGACGTTCGCCCTGCGCAGCCTCGCCGTCAGCGATTGCTCGGCGAATCTCGGCGGCCACTTGATCGTGGAGGTTAACTGGCTCATCTTTGTTCACTTTTGACATTTTCATAGAACCACTCAGAATAGTATCATAAATACTGAATGAAGGGTACCGCGTAATCGTTACTTCGATTGAGGAATCGGTTAGGGGATCACTTCTCCTTCCAGTTGTGTATGCGCCAGTCGGATTGTGCAAGTCGGCCCCCAGATCTGAACCCGCACGCAATTGCCGCGCCACACAGAGTCCTGAGTTCGCCGGAGGTGGTACCGCTGTAGCGACGAGGCTCTGATTCCCTGGTCATGCTCGGTGACGCTGGAGAGCCCAGATCTTGGAGCTCGAAACCAAGCGAGTCCATGGTTCACCGTCTGAACTGTGAATGACGGTCCTAAACATCGTCGAGTGCCCCTCGGATCACGGGTGGGACGAGTTGTCGGCATGGCACAGGACCAACTCTCAGAAAAGCTCAACCAGTATCAGCCACGGGGACTCTCCAAGGTTCGGTGGGACCTCGCCCGACCGACCGCCGCCTCTGCTGTTTTGGCCACCGACGTGTCCACCGACGAATCGGCCACAGTCTTGCTCAGCCACCTGGCCCGGTTCCTTATCTGGCATCCGGCATGGGATCGCACTACTTCGCCCGACCTTCAGGTCCTCCTGCGGGAGCCGTACGTCGAGGCGTACGTCGTCGCGTCGGCCAAGCATCGTGTCGCCCGCCCCTACCTGCGCCGCGTCGCCCGAGCCATCGGGGCGGTCCCGGACACGACCGCAGTGAGGAGGGTGAAGCAACGGCCGGCGGCTCGACGCTTCTGGACGACAGTCGCCGACCTCGGATCCTTTACGACGTTGGCTGAGTCTTATCGACGTCGCGGCTACGCGGTTATGGCCACAATCTTCGTGGGCCTCAGCTCCGAGCTCGCCACGGCCGACTGGGACATCGATCGGCTCACCGAAGTGGCGTGTGCACGACGAGGCGAGCCGGGCACTGTCGAGCCAGCCGTCCGTGCGACCGTGGAGCTCAGAGTTGCCCGCGACGTTGAGCCCATGGGGGTCCGTATCGTTCACTCAACGAAGGCCGAGCCGGTGAAGCCCAAGGTGACTAAGCCGCTGTCGCGCACCGCCGCGGTTCGAGCCGCGAAAGCGGAGATCGCGCAACGCGAGGCGGTGCGGGTAAGCGCTGTACGCGAGCCAGTCGAGGTGGGCGAACTGCCCGAGCTGGGTGCCGCGATCGCTGATGCCGTCGCGGCCTTTCGCCCCCACCAGTTCAGCGACGCGAACTGGGCGCTCGTGGAAGGCGCCACGCGTCACCTGGCCATCGCCTACGATCCGCCGAGCGTCGGCTGGGTCCACACCCAGATGGGCATCCTCGCGCGGTTCTGTCTGTGGGTGGCGACGCGTCCATCGCGACCGTCGCCGACCGAGGCGCTACAACCGGCCGAACTCCTCGAG
>DAIEHI010000171.1 GCA_027355725.1 Acidimicrobiaceae bacterium | reverse complement strand
ATGTCCTCGACGGCGGCCGCTCGTCTGCTGCGCTGCACGTGGCGCACCATTGGTCAGATCATCGCGAGAGTCGTCGCCGATCTCAGTGACGAAGAACTGCTCGAGGGCGTCACGCGGTGCAGATTCCGATGGTTTTCGTACGGCGGTTTCAACCGGTGAGCGCAACGCCCTAGTGAGTCATCCTTGACAGATCGACTTTTGGGAGGTGCGGTGGGTGTTCATCTCACGAAACAGCAACGACAGCTGATTCATCGGCTTCGAAAGAAGGGTGAGTCCCTGCGGAGCATCGCCAAGCACGTCAGCCTTTCCAGTCCGTCGCACGTCCAGGTCGTCTTAACCGGTCAGAAACGAGAGGGCCGTGACGATCAGTGGGTTCCTCGTGCAGGACGGCTGACTCTCGAGGAACGCGAGGAGATCGCGCTTGGACTGAGGACGCACGAGTCGATGAGTTCGATCGCACGCCGACTTGGTCGATCGCCCTCGAACGTGACCCGAGAGGTCGCCGCCAACGGTGGCGAGGGTAATTACCGCATTTGGCGAGCCCATGAACGGGCCCGGGCAGAGGCCCGGCGACCCAAGAAGGCGAAGTTGAGTGAGCCCGCGCTGTGTGACAAGGTGTCGTCGTGGCTTGAGAAGTTCTGGTCGCCCCAGGAGATCGCCGAGCGTTTGAAACGAGAGCACCCCGATGACCCCTCGATGCACGTGAGCCACGAGACGATCTATCAGTCGCTCTTCGTCCAGGGGCGAGGCGAAATACGTCGCGAATTAGCGCGGTGCCTGCGTTCAGGGCGCACGTCACGTCGTGCGCGGGGACGGGTCGAGAAGCGTGGGAGCATCCCCGACATGGTGATGATCTCCGAGCGGCCCGCCGAGATCGAGGATCGCGCGGTGCCGGGTCATTGGGAGGGGGACCTCATCATCGGCGCGAGCGGTAAGAGTGCCGTTGGAACCTTGGTGGAGAGGACCAGTCGATTCGTGCTCTTGCTGCACCTGAAGGACGACCACACGGCGAGCACCGTCAAGACGGCGATGCGCGAGGCGATCATGACGCTTCCCGCCGAGCTGCGGCGCTCGGTCACGTGGGACCAGGGTTCAGAGATGTCCAACCACCAGTTCTTCACCATCGCGACTGGCGTGCCCATCTACTTCTGTGAGCCGCACTCGCCGTAGCAACGGGGATCGAACGAGAACACCAACGGGCTGTTTCGCCAGTACATGCCGAAGGGAACAGACCTCTCACGACTTAGCGAGGCCGATCTTCAAGAGATTCAGCGAAGCCTCAACGGGCGCCCGCGCAAGACACTGGACTATATGATGCCGGAGGAGAAACTCGCTGAGCTCGTTGCGCTGACTCCTTGAAACCGCCCCCACGTAACTGGGTGAGATGTGTACGCCTGCGGCACTTCGCCATCATTCAGACATTCCACGCCCCCCGACCCTGCCGAAGGAGTTCATCGACACCGGCTCTGAACCCAGAGCTGCTCGCAACGCCGTCGATGGTCTGACACCGAGGCCCCGAGTGAATATCTGTCGCCTATACTATGTCTTTAGATAGTATGAATCTACATAGTATTGAGAAGAATTGAGCGGCCCTACGAGAGAGGAAGTGTCTTATGAGAGATCAGGACAAAGCG
>DAIEHI010000140.1 GCA_027355725.1 Acidimicrobiaceae bacterium | reverse complement strand
GGTTGGCCGCCTTGAGCGATTGCAGCGCTTGCTTCAGTGTTGTCACCCCCTCGAAGCGCTCGAAGGGTGCACCGTTCGCGTCGGCGACGACGCAGAGGGAGATGATCCCTCGGTCGACTCCAACGGGAACGGCGTGACGATTGGAACGGCTGCGCTCAGCCTGATGAAGTTCGGCGGCGACGCCGGTGAGTGACACGATCCAGCGACCAGCCCGCTGGGTGAGGGTGGCCGAATAGACGTGAAAGCGACCCAAGTCGATCATCCGGCGAACCTTGCGGGTGGGGCCGAAGACCTTGACTGGTCCGAACTTGGGTAGTCGCAAGTGCGAGGGATCGCTGAAGCGGACGGGTTGGCTCGCGGGCGCCCGACCTGGCGTCGCGCGGTTGCGCAGCCGAAAGCTCGGCGTTACCTTGCCCTTCGCCTGGAAGCGGGGGAATCCAACAGCAGCGCCACTGCGTTCGCCCCGTCTTGACGCAGCGAAGTTCTCGAGGGCCCGGGCGGCGTCCACGCTCGCGCACTCGAAGACGTCGTTGGGCAACTCGTGTCGCCAGACGAGGCCGCGACTGCCATCTTCGTTGACGGGTGAGTCAACGGACTCCCCGTTTTTCCACGCGTTGAACTCGTTGATGAAGGAGAAGGCGGACCAGGACAGCGAGGGAGTTGACGGTTCCAGTGGATCTCCACCCTCCGAGAGAGATTCTCGCTCGGCCGATCTGGCGTCCAGGTTCGCCTTCACCCGGGCCAGGTGGTGGTTCACGGTGAAGCGGCGAGCCCCCGCGCACTTGGCGAGCAGGGTTCTCTGCTCGACGTTCGGGTCGAGGGCGAACTGGAAGGTGACAGCGCGAGAGAGGACCTGACCGGTGTGCGAGAAGATCGGGATCGTCGGTCGTGAGGCCACTGCGCCCAGTATGGGGACGAGGTGTAACACGGGTCGCGGGGAACGATCAGTGAGGGGGAGATACACCGGTTCAGCGATTGGCCGAGCAAGACAACTCCGTGAGCGACTGAGTTGATTCGTGCAACGGGCGCGAGGATGAGTTCGGGGCACAATGAGGGGTATGGAACTTCGGACCGAACGGCTCACGCTTCGCGAGTTCCGGCTCGACGACGAAATCGCAGTTCACCGGTATGGATCAGACGAAGACGTGACCCGGTACACCACGTGGGGACCCAACTCGCTGGCCGACACCGCGACGTATCTGAGCGAGGTCGCTCGCGAGGCGGCCCGAGAGCCACGAATTTCATTCACCCTCGCCGTCGCGACTCTCGACGATGAGCTGATCGGCGCCGTCAACCTCACGATTATCGACAGGCAGTCGACAGGCGAACTTGGCTACGTTCTGGCGAGGGACTCGTGGGGACACGGCTACGCCACCGAAGTAGCCCGTCGACTCATCGTCTTCGGATTCGACGAGTTGGGACTACGCCGGATAACGGCGACGTGTCATCCCGATAACTTCGCTTCGGCGCGAGTCTTGGAGAAGGCGGGAATGCACTTCGAAAGGACAATACGAGACCACCTCCGAGTTCGTGGAGGGTGGCGAGACTCGCGAGTCTTCGCAATCGCGGCCAGCGACGAAGGTGCTGTCCACTCGGACTGAAGAGCTCCGCCGCGTCCGCTCAACGGGGTTGTCCATTGCGGTGCCGCACGACCTACGAGTTCAGCACAGCGCCCGAAGGAGCTCGCTGATGGAAGCGACGTGCAGCCACCCGGTGGCTGAGGTCACCGTGTTCTCGAAGCAGCGCGCCAGACGGCGCCGTCGCACGAGGTGGCCGTGGGCCACCTCAACTCGCCAGGCGTGGCGGATGGGGCGAAAGACCTTGGCACCGTGCTCGTTGCGTGGCAGCTCGTCCCATCCAACCCGGCGAACCTCGTAGTTGAACTTGCCGACAACCGATTAGCTGCCGACTGCGCGGTGCCCCGGTCCACGAGCACGAGCTCCAATCGCTCGTCCGCTCCGGTTCGGGCGAGGTCGTCGAGTATCTGTTCGACGGCATTCGCCTCGGACGTCGAGGCGGGGACGACTCGCACACAGAGCGGCAGGCCGGTGACGTCCACGCAGACGATGCGCTTGGCACCGTTGGTGCGGCCATAGGGACCACCTTGATTGTGGAAGGTGACACCCCCGTTCGAGGCCCCGCGGGCGAGGTGGGTATCGATGACGACCATTGAGGGTCGCGGGTCCTTGCGACCGAGAGCCGCGCGCGTCGACGCGTGCAATGCGGTGAGTACCCGCGTCCACGTTCCGTTCCTCGACCACCGGCGAAACTGGGACCAGACCCGGGTCCACGGACCGAACTCCCCGGGCAGGAAGCGCCACTGGCACCCGGTGTGTGAGATGTAGAGCATCGCGTCGACGACGTGGCGAATGTCATTTCCGTGCTTCGGGCCTCGTTTGGAGGAAACCTGTAGCAAGGGTTCCAGTATCTTCCACTGGTCATCGGTCAGGTCACTCGAATAGGCCACGACTTGATGGTGACGGTCGTGGCTCCTGGCGCACACGCCAAATAGAACGGGTGTGGCTCTTCTGGAGGGAGCTGTCACCAGGAGTTTCTCCGTCAATGAGCCGTTGATTCGCCTGTAGGAGCCCCCGAACCTTCGCACCATCCATCATCCGAGGCCTCCGGGGTGTAAGTCTGTTACTGCTCCACTAACAGATTGGAGGTGCCATGATGTCCCGATTGGCCAAACGAAAGGCTCCGAGGGTACTGCCCGGCTCGCTCATCACGCTGCGGCGAAAGTGCGGCAAGGCGAACTGCCAGTGCGCTGCGGGTGACCCCCACGAGAGCCCGGCGCTCTCCTACAGCGTTGCGGGCCGAACGAAAATGCTCACCCTGCGCCCCGAAGAGGTCGCAGAGGTAGCCCGGGCAGTGGCGCGCTACCGAAAGAGCGTCAACGATCTCGCCGCCGAGGCCCAGGGCGAGCTCGACGAGCTTGTTGCCCGGGTGAAGGCCAGCCGGGTGAGCGATCGACGGTGAGCGGGTCAGCCGGGCCTACCGATGATGACGGCTTCTGCTCGTCACGCGAGCTCTTCGAGTCCGTCGTCGACTTCTTGGACGCTGAAGAGGCATTCGGACTCGATCACGGTGCGCTCGAAGCGCGCCTCGAAGTATCGAGCCGCGAGCTGTTCTGCCGGTTGTTCCAGGACCACCTCGATCTGCGCGCACAGCGTGAAGAGCGGGTTGAAGGAGTCGTCGA
This sequence comes from Acidimicrobiaceae bacterium, assembly GCA_027355725.1. GTDB lineage: Bacteria > Actinomycetota > Acidimicrobiia > Acidimicrobiales > RAAP-2 > RAAP-2. Next base: position 3,916 of record DAIEHI010000140.1, on the reverse strand, counting down.
CGCCACAGGGGCTCCACGGGCCAGCGTCGAAGATGGGCACCACCGGGCCTTGGTCACCGTCTTTGGCGAAGTGAGTGTCGAGCGCCTCGCCTACCGTCGGCGCGGCGAGGAGAACCTTCATTTGGCCGACGCCTCGTTGAACCTGCCCGAAGAGAAGCACTCGCACGGCCTCAGACGCTGGTCGGCGATCGAGGCGTCACGTGGCTCCTATGACGAGGCGACAGCCGCGATCGAGCGAGGAACCGGCCAGAAGGTGGGCAAGCGCCAGGTGGAGTCCCTGGCCGAACGTGCAGCCTTCGACGTCGACGCCTTCTACGCCGAGCGCTCGGCGCCGGAGTGCGCCCCCGGTGACATCCTGGTGCTCTCGGTCGACGGCAAGGGAATCGTGATGCGTCCCGAGGCACTCAGAGGCGCGACGAAGAAGGCAGCCGAGGACACTTCCCCAAAACTCCAGGGTCGCTTGTCGAGGGGCGAGAAGCGTGGGAGAAAACGCATGGCCGAGATCGGGGCGGTCTATGACGTGGTCCCCGTTCCCCGCAGTCCGACCGATGTCCTGGCGTCGAAGGACGATGAGCAGGTCAAAGGCCCCGAGGCCAACCACAAGTGGCTGACCGCCAGCGTGCTCGAAGACGCAGCCCCGGTTATCGGAGACGTTTTCGACGAGGCAGAGCGAAGGGATCCCCAGCATCTGTGCACCTGGGTCGCACTCGTCGATGGCAACAAGCACCAGATCGACTGCATCGAGACACAAGCGCACAGACGCACAATCGACGTGACGATCATCATCGATCTAATCCACGTACTGGAGTATCTGTGGACGGCCGCGTGGTGCTTCTTCGAGGAGGGGGATCCACGCGCCGAGGCCTGGGTGCGCACGAGAGCACTGGCCATCCTCGAGGGAGGGGCCCGCGACGTAGCGGCAGGGATCCGCCGACGCGCCTCCAGCGAAGGGCTGAAGGGCTCGGAACGCAAGGGCGCCGATACCTGTGCCAAGTACCTCACCAACAAGGCCGACTACCTCGATTACCCAACGGCACTCGCTGGGGGCTGGCCAATCGCCACCGGCATCATCGAAGGCGCGTGCCGGCACATCGTGAAGGACAGGTTCGACGTGACTGGCGCACGCTGGTCGGTCGACGGCGCCGAAGCCATCCTCAAGTTACGCGTCGTTCGCAGCAACGGCGACTTCGACGACTACTGGCGCTTTCACCTATTACGAGAACACGAACGTGTCCACCGGTCCCGTTACGCCAACAACATCATCCCCGCCCTAGCTGCATGACGTCACTTGAGGAGAGCCACACCCAAATAGAACACAGCCTCTTAGGCCGACGCAGGAACAGACCAGCGACTTGACTCGTTTACGTCTCCAGGCCAGCGTGGGCTGATCCAGGATGAGCTTACGCAGCCGCACCGACGTCGGGGTGGTCGCGCCCCTCGACGGCATCAGCCTCGGTTCCCCGGGGCGGGCAGAACACGATTGCGTTGGGCCGGAGGCGCCGGTACCCCAGGCGAAACCGCGACTGGTGCGTCTGGCGAGCTGTCGGGTCGGCGTTCGCCCTGGTCAAACGGAAGGTTGTGTCCGCACCGAGATCCTGGCCGTGCTCGACGAACTCGTTGATTCGGATGGAATCCTCGCTTAGCGCGACGTCGCCGCCCGGCTCAACCCCACCGGTGAGGAGCGTCGCCAGTGGGCGATCGAGCGGGCGCTCTGGCGAATGGCGCACCGGAGGAGAGATGGAGACCCAGTGCTGGTGGCAATGGGGCGAGGGCGCTACGTGGTGGGCATCTCCTTATCTCGTGGGTAGATGTGTGCGTGACCCACGCTAACTGGTACTGTGGGACCTATGAGCATCCTCCCCGTTTCCAAGTACGTGAACTCGTATCGAGTGCGACTTGATAGCCGGCGGCGCCCGACACTGCCAGTAGCGCTACTCGAGGAGGCCGAGATCGACGGTGAGGGTACCGACCTAATTGCCCGGGTGGAGGGTCCTGGGCGTGTCGTGCTCGAGGATCCGACGGCGCTGCTTCGTGACCTGCAGGAGCGCGTCGCTCAGGGTATGGCACGGCGGGGTGACACACGGGACCTGGCCCTTGAGCTCATTGACGAGCGTCAGCGCGACGAGAGCCTCCGGTAAGGCGTGCCCACATCACGTGTGGTCCCTGCCGGACCGGTGGTTGTCGACGCCACACTCCTGATCGACGTCATTCGAGGTGGGAACGCTGCGAAGCGGTTCACGCGGGTACTGAGTCGGGCGGAGGTGACCTCTGTCAATTTCGGCGAGGTTCTCTACAAGTTGGGGATGGCGGACTCCCTGGCGCCGGATGAGGTCGAGGCGGCGCTGACCGCGACGGGTCTGTCGGTCGTGAGCGTCAATCTGGGTGTCAGCCGCCGCTTCTTGGAACTCAAGCAGATCGACGAGCGGAGTCGTGCGGCACAGAGGCGTGCAGGCGCCACTTCACCTAAGTCACTCTCGCTGGCCGACATCGTTTGTCTCGGGTACGCCGCTGAGACGGGTTACCCGGTGCTGACGGCGGACCGACACTGGACCACCCTCGGCAAACACGGACTGACGGTGGCGGTGTTCGACTACCGGAACCCGAAGACCACTCTGTAGCGCACGCTATCGATCCCTAGTTGTAGCTGTGTAGGTTCAGACGATCGGCCCCGTAAGCGTTAGATCACGTGAACCGTGTGTGCCGTCGCAGTGAGGCGGCACTGGCCGAGCGGGATGTCTCGGGGCTAGGTCCGAGCGTGGTTGAGCACGCCCTGGTTGTGGAGGCGCCGGTACCCCAGGCGAAACCGTGGTTGGTGAGGTTGGCACCGCTTCGGATCGAGCTGCGCACCCTACGCCAGCCCGGGACGGCGCGCGAGCGGGCGCTGGCGGCCCTGGACGAGCTGGGTGTGGGGGCCGGCGACGCGTTCGCCGTGCGTGACGTTTACGGGCAGGTGGGGATCGTCACGGGGACCAAGGAACACGGGGCCGTGCAGCGGGCGATCGACCGGATGTACCGGGGAGACCGGGGGCGAGCGCCAGAGCTCGAGCGGGTGCGGGTGGGCTGGTACCGGAGGAGGTGAGTGGATTCAAGTGCGGAGATAGGTTGAAACGCGGGAGATCTCGGATTGCTTACAGGGTGCCTTGACGCGTAGCCGTCTGTCGATACAATAGGTAGCAGAAGCGGAAGTATAAGCGGAAGCGGTTTGGAGGTTGGACATCATGAACGCATATCTCGACTCGGCCATCGAGGCGCCGGAAATTGTGAAGGCGCTGAAGACCTTTGGGGTAACCCAGGAGGAGATCGCTTCCGTGGTCCACGTAACCCCTCGCGCGGTGCGCGGTTGGAGCACGAGTGCTCCGCGGCCTGCCCGCTACGACCTTCTTGCCGAGTTGCGCGATCTCGTCTCGCTCCTCTCTGACTCACTCACCCCTCGGGGTGTAAAGCAGTGGCTCGTGGCGAAGAACCGGATGCTTGACGGTGCCCGCCCGATCGACGTCCTCGCGAAGGGGGAATTCAAGCAGGTGGAGGATGCGGCGCACGCATTCGTCGATGGTGCGTACGTGTGAGTGGCGAGGGGTCGTCCGCTCACGACCTCCCGATTCGCGAAATACGGGATCAGTACTACTGGCACCAGGGTCCGGTACGACACGAGGTGGTCTACATACCCGTCTCACCTACATACGGCGGTCGTTTTCATGTCGCGGGCGGACATGGAGTTTGGTACGCCTCGAGCACACAAGAGGGAGCCTGGGCGGAGTTCTTCCGCCACTTCCTCGATTCTGGCGTCGATCCTTTTGAGGTGCGCCGCCGTGTGGGTCGCGTTCGCGTCGACTCCATGAAGGTTCTCGATCTCACCGAAGTGGTCGGCAGACAGACGATTGGTATCACGCTTGATGATCTGACAGGTGACGACTAC
>DAIEHI010000134.1 GCA_027355725.1 Acidimicrobiaceae bacterium | reverse complement strand
GGTCTACTTCGAGATGGTCGTGCGCGAGACCGACGCCTTTCGCATCCTCTTCATCCACCGCCACGAGGGCGAGACCGCCAAGGAGCTCGGCCGGCTCGAGGTCGGCCTCGTCTCGTTCCTCGAGCCCTACATCAACCTCTCAATCTCCAACGAGCACCGCCGCCAGCTCGCGGCCGGCGTCGTCGGAATCGCCGAGGGGGCCGCGATGACCTGGCTCATCCAGCAGGACGCGAATGGCTGGCCCGAACCAGCGCCCTCGGAAGCCGAGCGACTGGCCGCGCGAAGCGCGACCCTCGCCTGGGGCGGCCTGCGCGCGGTCCAGCAGGACTGATTCGGCATCGATTACCCGATGATGTCGGGTACGGTACAGCCGACGAACGAACGCCCTTCATTGCTCGGTTCACTGCCAGTAGTGTCGCCCGTCCATCAACAGACGGACGACACTACTGGCACGAATTACGCCTTCGTCGTCACGACGATGACGAGATTCGCCTTCGTACGGGTAACCAATTGCACGACGACGTGAACCCGGACCAAACGAACAAGGAATTTCGCGACCAGCGCGGACCGCAAGTGCGCAAGCTTCGTGTTACCCGGGGCGTACCCAAGGAACTTCACCGTTGCCCCGGCCACCAACTTGGACGCGAGCAGCGTGAGCGCGTGCTTCGTCGCCACGCTCAGCACGGCAGAACCCGCCACGAAAGTGGTTCGAATGGCTGCCGGCCGCGACGGCAACGCGGCGGGCACCACCGTAACGCTCACCGTCGCCGACGTCGCTTGATACTTCGCGTCACCAGCCTTTGCCACCGTAACCACACACGTCCCAGGTGAGGTTGCACTGAGCGCGCCACTGTTCAGCGTGCACCCAGAGGCAGTACCGTTAGCCACGCTCAAAGTGACCGCGCCGGTTCCCGAGCCACCACTCACCCCGAGGACGAGCGGAACGCCAACGGTCGCCGTCGTCGTCGTCAATGACAGCGGAACTTGAGGAGCCGTTGTCGTCGCCAAGACCAGATAGATCGAGTCACTGGTAAGTGTCACTGACGCTGAGCCAGCGGCCGTAGTTCCCACAGCAACTAGGCCAGATGCCGTTACCTCGTAAATCGTCTCACCGGCCGTGATGTTCGAATTCGTGAAAGTCAACGCGAGTGGCGACAGCGCCGCCGGCGAAGTATTCGTCGGAGTCTCCCACGACACTGCTATACCCTCAGCCAGCGCTTGACCCGTTGGCAGGCCCGACGCCCCGGCGCTCAGTTCCAACACGGGATACAGCGAGATCGTCGTGCCCGACGGTAGCGCACAATTGGGAACCGTGAGCGTTCCCGTCGTTGCGCCCGACGCCACCGTGCCAGTGGTCACGCCCGAGCACGACGCACTAAACGACACAGGTGTGCCAAATGACGACGATGGCATCAGCGGTGGTGGTGGTGCCGTCGCAGGACCCGTTGACGGCGTTCCACCGCCAGTACCGCCACCAGTCGGCGACACAAACGGTGTGGCCGGCAGTGAGGCGCTCGAGTAGGCACCCACACCGTTGGCGTTGATCGCCGCGACGTCAAAGACATATGGGGTGCCGTCACCAAGATTAATGATCACGTAACTCGTCGAGGTCGATCCCGTGTCGAACGCACTCGACCAGGTCGAGCCACCGTCTGAGGAGTAGCGCACGAGGTAGTCGGTGACTCCACTTCCGACAATGCTCGGTGCGTTCCATGACACCGTGACCAGACCTGTTCCTGCAACAGCACTAGTGATCGTCGGCGCGCCGGGCACGGTCGCGGGGGTGACCGGGCTCGAGGCGCTCGAGTAGTTGCTCGTCCCGACGGCGTTCACCGCCGCCACGTCAAAGACGTAGGCGGTGCCGTTGTTAAGACCCGTCACCGTGTAGCTCGTCGAGGTCGATCCCGTGTCGATCGCACTCGACCAGGTCGAGCCACCGTCTGAGGAGTAGCGCACGAGGTAGTCGGTGATCGCGCTGCCACCGTTGCTCACCGGTGCACTCCAATTGACCGTCACCTCGCCACTCGCGGGCGTGCTGAGCGAGGAGATCGACGGCGCGCCGGGCACGGTCGCGGCACTGATGTCCGTCAGCACCACTGCCTCGGAGGACGATCCCCCGTTCTGCGACGGATAAGTAATCTGCAGGGTTCGCCCACCAGCGGTGAAGGTTGAATTGTTCGGGAGATTATTGAATGTTCCACTGGCGTACGTGCCGCCGCTCAGCGAGATCAAGACGAACGACGTGCCGGTGGGTGCGACATAACTGTCACTCACCGACAAGGTCGCACCAGATAGATTCACGGGTGCGCTCGAGCTCAACTGCGAATAGCCGCTCCCAGCGGTGGCCCCGTTGATCACGGCGCCGAAGGTGCCAGTTCCAACAGCCTGCAGGTAGACCGTACCCGACGACGTCAATGTTGCCGGCGACGACGCTGAGTCGCCCGGGATGATTGTTCCTCCATTGTTGGACAGTGAGGCCACGGGCCCCGCGCCGTCGAACGTGGCACCGGTGCTGACATCGACCGTGGAGTTCGCCAACGAGCCTCTCAAGACACCGGTGCCGCCGACGATGGTCGTCTGACTCGTCACGCCCGTGTCGATACCGCTCAGAACGATCGTCCCGGTATTGGTTGCATCGCCGAGAGCGAGGCCGAATCCGCTCTGTGCCGCGAGCGCCCCACTCAGGGTGAACGTCGCGCCAGCGGTTGCCGCGAACTCCTGGCCACTGCCAAGTGTCACGCCTATTGGGAACGTGAGGTTTCCCGACGTGAAGTCGGCACAGAGACCAATCGTGCCACTCCCGCACGAGGTCGCGAGTGTCGGCGTCAAGGTGATTGCCACCGCGCTGTTCGCGTTGGTGAAGGTGTACGCCGCGCTCGCCACGGTAATCGAGTCGAAGGACGTCGCCGGAGCGCCACCACCATTGGCCTCAAGTCCCGTGTCCCACGTCACCGTGGTCGTCGCCGGATTGGCGGGGAAGACGATTTGGGCACCGGCAGGCGGTCCACCTGCACCGGTGCATGACGCTCCCGACGTTGTGGACCAGTTCGAGCCCACCGACCAATTGCTGCCGCCCGCTCCGCTACCACCGATCCAGGTGCAGATCGTTGGCGTCGTGCTCGTTCCTGCACTAAAGGGAATCGTCCAGGCGCCTCGTCCATGGGTATCGGCGATCAAGGTGCCGTGATTCGTGAGGTACACATCCATGACCTGGGTGTTGGGTAGTCCCGTACCGAGTCGGCGCCACACGGTGTTCGCCCCGTTCAACGTCGACGCCCAGAACACGCCAACGTCGTTTGCCACAATGAGTCCCGACGCACCGTCGGTGATGACCGACATCGACGGTACGTTCGCGGGGAGGTTGCCCGTCAAATCGCTGAGTACCGGTGTTGAATTAGTTGCCGTGGCCATCGTGATAACCGGCGCAGCGGGTTGGTAGGTCGCAGCACCGGGGGTGCCACTCACGCTCGAGTAGTAGATCGTGTAGGGGTTGGTTGCGTTGACTGCGATGTGCGTGACCGCGACGTTGTTGGCCGAAACCACTGTCGTCCAGGTGGAGCCACCATCGCTGGACATCTCGATGGTCCCGTCGCTGTATCCGGCATAGAGGATCGAGGCATTGCTCGGGCTAATGGCCAGTGCTGAGACGAGCATTCCCGAGCTCGAACCGTAACCCAGTGGGCCGACCCACGACGGTACCCCCGGGCTGGTGTAGGTGACGCCGTCCCAAAGATAGATGCCGTTACCGCCGAAGACGATCGCCGGTCCGGCCGATCCCGGTACAAACGCTGCCGGCGCAATCCAGTTCGAAGAATACGTCGCGTTGTTTGACGCGAAGATCTTATAGGCCGTTGGTGGCGCAATCTGGTTGTAGACCGACTGCCACGCGTTGGTCGTCTCGTACAAGCCTCCGCCACTACTGACGTCAGCCTCGGCGAGTTGAATCTGCGGATTCGACTGGTCGATCGCGGTGAAGCCGCCATCGCCGCCCAACACTTCGTTCCAGGTGGAGGACGGCGACGCACTGGACGAGTACAGATTGGTCCCGTTGTCCTGAGCTCCGGCGAGGACTTGGCTCGCGTTGCCACTCTCGCTCAGGCCGGCGTAGAACTGGGTGATGTTGAGATTCGTGTTCAGGTTTACGTAGCCGTTCGTCGGCGCCGTGGCGGTCGCCACGTTCGCCGCCGGCATCTCCCACACGCCACCGTCATTGCCGAAGTAGAGATTACCGGCGCTATCAAAGGCCAAGGCGTGGAAGTCCGGATGGAAGTACGTGTTTGGCAACCCGAAGCCGCCGCCGTTCAGATTGGTCCAGTTCTGGCCACCGTCAGTGCTCTCGACCATCGTCACGCCTCCCGCGACGACGATATTGGGATTCAGGGGATCCACCGCCACCACGTTGTCGTACCAGCTCTGGTCACCCTGCACATCACTGTTCAAACCGCCATAGCCGTAATCAAAACTGGTGTAATACGGGACGCAGTCGGTCCCCGGTGTCGAGGTGCCCGAGTTGCAGTTTGGAATCTGGGTCCACGTGGTGCCGCCGTCAACCGACTTGTAGAAGCCGACGTAACCACTGGACGAACCGACCGAGTCGTACAGGACCACGCTGCTCAGTGTTGCGTTTGGCACGATCGCGAGTGCACCGTTGGCATACGAACCGTTGGCATAGGTCTGTACCGTCGACCAGGTCGAACCATTGTCCGTGCTCAACTCGACGCCGACCCCCTCAACGGCCGCATAGATCGAGACGGGACTCGTGAGGGTATTGATCACGAGGGAATTCACATTGCCGTTGGTCCAGCCCCCGCCGGTCGTTGCCGTCCAGGTCGCGCCGCCGTCGGTCGAGGCCCACAAGCCGTTTGACGTGCCGAGCAAGACCGTTGTCGTCGACAGCGAACTCGCGCCGGGCTCCACGACGATCGTCGAAATGTTGATCCCGGTGAAGATGCCACCCGGGTTCGACGTCGTCCACGAAACACCACCGTTGGTCGACTCCATGACCCCGGCACCGTAATGGCAATCAAGGCACTGGTTGTCCTCACCGGTACCACCGAACACGTACGACGCGTTGCTCGGATCGACCGCCACCGCACCCATGGCGATATCGGGTTGGGAGTCCGTGTGGGTGGCCCACGACGCGCCACCGTTCACCGTCGACCACACCCCGCCACCTGCGGCAGCCAGGTAAATGGTCGGAGAGGACCCCGGCGTAACGGCGAGACCGGTGACTCGACCGCTGTTGTTCCCACCGTAGCCGTTCGCCTCAGGCGCTGGCCCGAGTGCCGTCCAGCTGGCCGGTGCCGCGGCGGTGATGGGACTCGCCGACGACGTGCCCCCGAGCGCCGACTCATTGCTGAGCACGCGCTGCTCGTAGCCAGCTCCGCGCAGCGCGGCAAAGCGTGCATTGGCTTGCCCCGGGTAGAAATACAGGTTGGTCTGCCCGGGGGAACTCGCGCCCGCGGCGGTGACGCTCGCCGCACTGGCCGCAAGCGCCCCCGCGCTCAGCGCGACTGACACCGCAACCCGTCCCACCACTCGTGTTCGGCGACCGACAGTCCTGCGGAACGTGCGGCGATTCGTTAGAGACGACGTCATTGAAATTCCCTTCTTTGGAGCGCGCAATAACTGCGACCAACATGGCGATGGTAACAGCGTGCACGCGTCTCAATCAGCGACAACACGCAAAATTGCACGGTTCTCGTATTGAATCGCATTCTGAATTTTCATTTATGGAACGGTTCTTCCTTAGTTATTGTGAAGAAGTTGATAATTGGCTGAGCCGCCCCACGCTCCAACCATTTCACGAGCACCCAATTCGTGACGTAACGCACACCCTGCGGTCGCCGCTACGGGGTCGCACGCGAACGACGTTGCGCGCTGGCCCACGATCGTCACGCTGCACGCTCAGAAGAACGTCGCGACGAAGGCCGTCTGGGATTGCTCGTTGCCCGTGAAGTTCGTCGCCCGCCCACCGCCCAGAATGCAGTAGATGCCCGTCGGAGAGCACGCCATGGCGTTCACGAAGGCCCACGGCGCGAGACCCTGCCGGGTGATCGGATAGAGAATGTGAGCGGGTTGCCAGTGTGCGTCCCAAGAGTTGTCCTCGAGCACGGGCCCGGCGATGACCGGCACGTGCCCGTTGATGATGTCGTACGCGACATTGGATCCCGAGCCGGTGTCGGTGGACGAGAGTACACAGAGCGCTGGGGAGGTGCAGAAGATTTCATTGGGATCGCTGTAGGGTATGGAACCCATCATCTGCGAGGGATCGACGATCCCCGACCATCGCCCGGCCGGATACGTGGAGACCCAGGTGCGCAGCAGGTTGTGCACCGTGAAGATTCCGCCCGCGACACAGCGCATGGAGTCCCAGCACCGCACGTAGGAGGTCGTACCGACGTTTGTGGTGCTCGGTGTACCCGTACCAGGGACCTCGTGGGCCGCCTGCCAGACACCGTTGATCTCCACGGCCGTGTAGGGCTCTTGAATGAACGTCTCGCTCGGGGAGAGGTCGATGGGGTAGTCACCGCCGAGCATGCACCAGCCCACACTCGGACAGCTGATCGAGTTCACCGACGCGGGCTCGGAGTGAGCGATCGCTACCGGCGAGACGACGTTGGCGATCTGGGTCACGGTGTCCCAGTGACTAGCACTCAGTGTCTCGGTGAACACCCCCGACCCACCCGTGTCGATGCCGGAGAAGGTGCACTCCCCTGCCCCCACACACGACACCTCCTCGGTAGCACTGGGCTGGTAGTTGAGAGACGTATTGGCGAGAACGACCGGCGATGACCAGACTCCGTTGGTCTCGGACATGACCCAGGCTTCTGACGTGCCGCCACCAGCGACGCAGTTACCGATTCGCGGACAGGCGATCGTCAAGCCCGGCGAGCTGGTTAGCCCCACGAAATCGGGTGGTGTGGTGACAACCACGGGCGAGGACCACACGCCGTTGCTCTCGCTGAGTACGAAGCCCAGGATTTGCGTGCTCGTCTGGTACGAACCGGTCACCGCGCAGTTGCGGATCGTCGCACAGGAGATGGCGTTCACCATGAAGTACTTCAGACCGGCCCCGATGATCACGGGGCGACCCCAGCGTCCACCCGTCTCGGTACTGACATAGACGTGCGTGGGGTAGTACCACGCCGGCCAGTAGCTGACGACGACACAGTTACCAGGCGCCGTGCACGTCGCCTGGTACACGCTGGAAGAGCCGGCGGGCACACCGGGCAGGGACGTCGGTGCGTGCCACACCGGGACTCGGTTCGGTGTTGTCGCCCCCACGCCCTGGCTGGGGCTCGTGAGGGCTAGGGATCCCAGCAGGGCCATCCCGACGAGCAGTGTGGTGATGCCGCGGGCGTTCATGACTCCTCCTCGCTGTGTGGTGTCGCCTCTCACCTTCGGGGCGCGCAGGAGCGCAATGGAGGCGCTCGTCGAGCGTCAAAGCTAGCCGCCCAGGGCGCTGCAACTGCGCAGGGCCAGCGGGGCGCGGGGAGCCGGGCAGGACACCTGCGGTCTCGCGAACCAGGGTGGCGGCGCGCTCGAGACGCTGGCAGACACGACAAAGACGAAGTTTGCGAACATCGACAGATCGCCGAGGTTGACCGAGGACACCTCGATCGAGTCGTTGATGTCGAGCGGTGCGCTCTGGTTGGATAGCGCACCGCCCGAGGCGGCTGAGACGTTCGCGGGTGAGGTGACGATCGCCGACGTTGGTTGGTCGGGCCTGCTCCGAGTGTGACTTGGCTCGCCTCGACGAAGACGGCCCGCGTATCGGTGCAGATCCGCCAGGGACCGACGTCCCGTCGCTTGATAGCGCCGCGGGCAGACGGACTTCGTGTGACCCTACGTGATCGTTGCAGCGAAGGTCAGCGACGACGACCTCCTCGCCATTCAGCGAAGCGTCAACGGGCGGCTGCGCACGACTTTCGGTCCTGGATGGCCGAGGAGACGCTCACCGCGCTTGTTAGGCTGACCCATTGCATCCGCCGTTCGGTGGTCGAACGGCGTCGACCGACACCCCAAGGGCCGACGTGCCGATGGGTTGAGCAGGGTCAGCAGCACGAAGTCGGCCAGTTGTCCTACGCAAAGGAGACCCGACGTCCTCGGACTCGTAGCGTGTGGTTCCTTATCCGACGAGTGGAGCCACTACCCGAGCACTGTGAGAAAGACTTGGGTGAGATCGGCCAACTGATTCGCGCACGCGTCGTAGGCGGCCTGGTCGCCACCGGCCGGATCGGCGACGTCAAAGGCGGGGTCCGGGTCGTTGGCGGCGACAACCGCGACCTGGATCGACCACGGGTAATCGAGCGGCGCCTGGCGCACGAACTGACCGATCGTGCAGCACGAGAGCGAGAAGGCCGGGAACTCGCGGCGGACGTAGCGCACGTGGTCGGCCTCGGCGCCGAGCACAAAGTCAGCCCATTCGAGGTCGGCCAGCTCGAGCTGGTGGCTACGGTGGGCGTTGAGTGAGATCTCGGGCAGCTCGGCGAGGGCGCGCATGGCGTCGCGCGTGCGCATACTCACTGCGGCTCCCTCGAGCGCGTGGGTCCCGGCGCTTCGCACGTCGAGTGGGTGGCCCGAGTCTGGACCGAGAACCTCGAGCATCGATGCCAGCATCACCGAGCGCGCCACGTTGCCGGTGCAGAGCGTCACGACGCGCAGGCTCTCGTTCATGGCCCCGTACGCTACCGCCCCCGCCGCCACCCGTTGCGGGGTGCGAGTCAGGGCCCTGGACGCTCAACCACCGTGACCGACGCGCACTGGGACCGAATGGGGCGTCGCCACCGGCGACTGACGGTTACCGCCCTCGTCGACGGCTCGCCGCCCGTTCGTGAATACTGTCACTCCCTTGCGGTGAGTCGAGCAACGTCCGCGCGATCCTGCGGTCGATCCGCTGCGCGCTTGTTCGCGATCAAGTCGTCGCGGCTGATGAACGGAACGTCGAGGCCGTCAATCGAGACAATCAAGCGGCGTGGCCAC
>DAIEHI010000116.1 GCA_027355725.1 Acidimicrobiaceae bacterium | reverse complement strand
CTCGCCAGCCCACCGAGCATCGAGCTGAGCGTGAAGAGGATCAGCCCGGCGAGAAAGACCCGGCGTCGGCCGAGGAGGTCGCCCGCCCGTGCGCCCAGCAGCAGGAAGCCGCCGAAGGCCAGGACGTAGATGTTGAGCACCCAGGACAGGCCGGTGCCCGAGAAGCCCAGGCTCGACTGGATGTGGGGCAGCGCGACGTTGACGATTGTCGAGTCGAGCACGACCATCATCTGGGCGGCCAGGATGACCAGGAGATACACGGTGGGGTGGGCGAGTCCGGTCCGGAGCCGGCTTGGGGATGGGACGGTGATGGCGTCAGGCATTGACAAAGACCTTTCGGGTGGTACGATTGAAACGGAAGGTTCCTCCGTCTATTATACGGAGGTGCCCTCCACTTAGCAACACCCCGGCGGGACTTATTTTCGGAGGCGATGGCGATGACCATCCAGGAGAGCGCGACGACCTCCGAGGGGCGCCCGCAACGCGCCGACGCGCGGCGCAACCACGAGCGTCTCGTCGAAGCCGCGCGCGAACTGTTCGAAGAGGGCACCGACACGTCGATGGAGGCGATCGCCAAGCGAGCCGGCGTCGGCATCGGCACCCTGTACCGGCACTTTCCCAAGCGCATCGACGTCGTCGAGGCGGTCTATCGCGATGACGTCGAGCAGGTGGCGATCGTGGCCGAACGAGTCGTCGTCGAGCTCGAGCCGTGGGAGGCGATCGACGTCTTCCTGCACGCCTTCGTGAACTACGCCCTGGGTAAGCGCCGGTTCCTCAACGAGTTGCGCGAGGCCTTCGAGAAGAACCCCGAGCTGAAGAGCGCGTCGCGCGAGCGTCTTGACGGCGCTGTCAGGCTGGTCCTTGAGACGGCACAGCGTGCGGGCGTGGTGCGCACTGACCTCACGAGCGAGGAGATTTACGGCCTCGTGGGATCGATGTGCATGAGCGCGTTGCTCACGACCGAGCAGTGCGATCGACTCATCGGCCTGATTCTTGACGGTTTGCGAGTGCGTTAGACAGCAAACGTGGGCGTCAGACTTCGCGCTTCATTCGGATGTGTTTCGTCGTTACCTAGAAGACCACGCGACGCCGATTCACGATGCACGCAGCCGATTCCACCGGCAGATGGGACTGTTTCCAGTGCGGCGGACGCGGGTCAGACGATCGCGACGCGACGGGCGAGAGGCGCTGTTTCGTCACAGTCCGCAAGGCTCTCGCACGATTGACACCGCCGCACGTATCGAACGCGAGAAGGTGCCTCACCCCAACGTCGAAGTCCACTGCGACGCCATCGCACGTGGACACCGATTCTCCAACCCACGCACCGAAATACTGTAACTACTACGTAATCTGATATAATTCCACTCACCAAGGGGGTCACCGTGGCGGTCAAGGGATGGCGTCGGGCTCAGGACCCAGCGCTACTCGTATTGACCTCGCTGGCGGCCGGTCCGATGCACGGGTACGCGCTGATCAGTGACATCGAAGAGATCGCCGGTGTCGTGCTGGGGCCCGGGACGTTGTACGGAGTTCTCGCACGTCTAGAGCAAGACGGTCTCGTGGAAGCATTACCCGCAGAGGATCGGCGCCGGCCGTACCGCATCACTGGCGCTGGTGCCGCGGCACTACGCGATCGACTGCTGGTGACCTCAGCCGTGGCCTCCGTGGGACTACGACGCCTCGGAATCGCGCCGGCATGACGAGTGCGTCCAAGCTCACATCCTTCGCGTTGAGTACCTATCCATCGTGGTGGCGTGAGCGCTATCAGGACGAGATGGTCGTCGTGATCCAGAGTCTCCTGGACGACGGACGCTCGCCGCTGGGGGTTGCCATCAACCTCTTGGCGTCGTCGCTGCGCACTCGACTCGTAGGTTCGGGCGCACCCGCGTCGCGCCGGTTCTGGGTTCATCGCACTCAGCGATCCTTACTCGTAGCCACGATGCCCTGGTTTGCGATCGTCCCACTCGCGCTCACCTGCTACCTCTCGATTGGTCAGTACGGCTTCTTCCACGGATCATCCACCTCGGTCCACCTCAGCCGAGCCGGCGTGGTTGCTCGCGCCCTCCAGCAGGGCATGCTGT
>DAIEHI010000067.1 GCA_027355725.1 Acidimicrobiaceae bacterium | reverse complement strand
TCCAGGTACGCTGCTCGATGTCGCGTGGACACTCATCGTGGTGGGTTTCGCGGCCAAGTTGGGGCTCGTGCCGTTTCAGGTATGGATTCCCATTGGCTATCGCGTAGCGCCCGGTCCGACGCGGGCCGCGATGGCCGGGATAGCGGCCAACGTGGGTGTCTATGGACTGTGGCGTTTCCTTGGCGTACTGGAGCCTCCGCCGGTGGCCCTGGTGATTATCGTGCTGCTCATTGGGAGTTTCAGTGCACTACTTGGCATCACGTTCGCAGGTGTCCAGTCCAGCCTTAACCGCGTCGTGGCGTATTCGAGCATTGAGAACGCCGGACTCATCGTCACCGCCTATGGCGTTGCGCTCACCGGTGACGTCCTACACTCCTCATCGCTCCTGGCGGTCGGGTTGCTCGCCGCTGCGCTGCAGACTACGACGCACGCGATCGCCAAGTCCGCACTCTTCGTCTCGCTCGCCAACTTCGAAGCGGCGGAGGGTACCGACGACCTCGATCACCTTCGAGGTGTCGGCCGTCGGATGCCCTGGAGCGGTGTGACGTTCGCCGCAGGAGCGTTAGCCCTGGCGGGGTTACCACCTACCATTGGCTTCGTCTCCGAGTGGTTCATCCTAGAAGCACTGATGCAGCAGTTCCGGGTTGGGGGACTCGCGTTACGCCTCGGTCTCGTCGGGGCGGCCGCGATGGTGGCGCTGACGACGGGACTCGGCGCGTTAGTGTTCCTGCGTCTTCTTGCGCTGACGATTCTTGGCAAGAGTGACCGTAATCTCGAGCGACGCCGCGACTACGGACTGTTCAACAAAGCCGGCCTCGTGGTGCTCGGCGTGGGCTGCATGGCCATCGCGGCCCTGAGCCCGCTCGAGATCCGCTTTATCACCGCGGGCCTGTCGCCCGTGGTTGCGAAGACTGTCACTATGCAGGCGCTGGCGTCAGCGTGGGTGCTTCAACCCGTGTTCACGGGATTCTCGATCCTGTCGCCTTCGTGGCTCTGGATCATTCTGTCGTGCGACATCGCGCTCGTGTTTCTTGGAACCTTGATTCTTTCGCGAGGTCAACTCCTTCGGGTGCGCCGTGTGCCAGCGTGGCGATCAGCGACCTCCGGGGTAGAAGGGCCTTCAAACTACACATCCTTCGGCTTCGCCAATCCTCTCCGCCACGTGCTGGCGAATCTGCTCGGCACGAGGCGGTCTGTGGAATCCGGCCATGGAGATGACGAAGGATTGATGGCTGGACATTCCCATGTGGCAACGCACACGACGGTCGTCGAACCGGTTGAGACGTACCTGTATCGTCCGTTGCGAGTGAGTCTCCTGCGGGTGTCAAAGGTCGCGAAACGTCTGCAGTCTGGACGACTCAACGCCTACGTGGCGTACATGCTGTTCGCGTTGCTGGCCGCCCTCGCGCTCGTCGACGCGTTCAAATAGGAAGGGGGACACGATGGACGAGACGAGTACACGGAACTCCGGAGCCCACGGCGGCGTCTTTCGGCGAATCCTGGTGTGTTATGACGGCTCCAGCGGGTCTCGCCGGGCGCTCCACGTTGCACAATCGCTGGCTGATGACGTGGGTGGCACGGTCGAACTGCTCATTGTGATTCGCCCGCCCGCGCACGCCGAGACGTCCGACGCGAGAGACGAGGCCATCGAGACCGAACGTCGAGAACTCTCCGCCGGTCTCCATGAAGAGGTGGGACGCAGCACGCAGCGGACCGTTGGTGCGCCGCATGAGGTCATCCACGAGAATCCCGCAGACGCGATTGCGAACTTTGCGAAACAGCACGGGTTCGACCTCGTGGTCGTGGGGACCCATGGACGAGAGCGCGTGGCGCACCGGGGCGTGGGACGTTCGCTGGAGGCTCTCCTTCGCCAGCACCCATGTCCATTATTGGTGGTCTAGGTGGGAATCAAGACCGCTGGAGACTGGCTGGGGCACCGCAACTTCGTCGTTTGGTGCTGCTCCGCACCAGCGTCGCTCGGCTTGCACGTTGCGTATTCGTGCAGCCAGAAGCGTGCCGGCGCGTTCGAAACGCGTCCGCAGTATGGGTTGGCCGTGGGTCGCATTGGAGGTGAGCATGGCGGGTAGTCGTGAGGGAGCAGACGATCACGATCTGGATGCCGAGGCAGCGACCTCCCTCGGCGAGGCGAACGGTGACGTGGGCAACGGCAACCGGACCCGCTGGCTCTCACCAGGCGTCGGAGGTGTGGGTGTATCGAGTTTTTTCTCTGACTCCGGCCACGAGCTCGCTACGTCGTTACTCCCAACCTTCTTCACCTCAGTGCTGCGCGGAACGGCCGCAGGTCTCGGCATCGTCGAAGGTGTCAGCGACGCACTCATGGGCGTCGCGAAACTCATCGGGGGCCCCTTCGCCAATGACCCGCAGCGACGGTCTCGACTCGCCGTAGGCGGATACCTTGGCACCGCGATCGCGACGGGCGCCATGGGCCTCGTCACCAACGTATGGGAGTTGGGAGTCTTGCGATCAGCTGCGTGGGTGTCGCGCGGCGTCCGTTCACCCGCTCGCGATTCCTTACTGGCCCAACTCGCACCGCCAACCGCCTATGGCAAGGCCTACGGGTTGGAGCGTGCCGGTGACAATGTGGGCGCCGTCGTGGGACCCATGCTGGCCGCGGTACTGGTGGGCTTGATCGGTATTCGGCCGGCTATCTGGTGTGCGGCCATCCCCGGCGCCTTCGCGGCGCTCGCCATCTTGGTCGCGGCGCGAGAGGCCCGTCGACTGCCTCAGGGGGAACGTCAGTCTCATCGTTTCAATTTCTCGGCGCTGCGAAATCGGGGTCTCGCGCGACCACTCGTCCCGATTACCCTCTTCGAGTTCGGTAATACCGCTACCACGCTGCTCATACTTCGTGTCACACAGCTTCTGCATTCCGACGGCCGTTCGCTGGTCGCGGCCACATCACTGGCAATTATCATCTACGCGGCCCACAACGCGTGCGCGGCGGTGGTGGCCTTTGGCGGAGGACACTGGATAGACCGGTCGGGCCCGCGACTGGTCTTCGCCACGGGCGGAGCGCTTTACGTACTGGCCTACGGCGGCTTCGCCCTGGGTTCACACTCGTGGCTGTTCTTGCTCGCGGCGTTCGTGCTGGCTGGATCCGGAATCGGTCTCAGCGAAACATCCGAGTCAGCGCTGCTGGCGCGGGCGCTTCCCGACGCCCTGCGTGGCACTGGATTCGGGATGCTCGGCGGCGTTCAGGCGGCGGGCGACATCGTCTCGTCGGTCACGGTGGGGATCTTGTACGTGGCGATCTCTCCGACGGTGGCCTTCGCGTACGCGGCGGGTTGGATGGTGCTATCGCTGGTCGCGTCATCGTGGCTCATGATGACTGATTCGAGCACCCGGGGTGTCGCGTGACACGTGATGTCGCGACGTCGTGGCGGCGGGCCCGGCACCGCCGCGCTGTGCTCACCGTTGCGCGCACAACGGGTGACGCTAGTTCGCACAAAGTGAGGAGGGCCCGATGGCCAAGACGGTGACCAATGTGATGGCGGTGCAGATTCTCGACTCGCGTGGTCGGCCGACGCTGGCGACAACCGTCACGCTGGCCGACGGGACCGTAGCGCGGGCAGGAGTGCCGTCGGGTGCTTCGACTGGTTCGCGAGAAGCCGTTGAACTGCGCGACGGGGACGCCAGCCACTTCAGTGGTAGTGGCGTGCTTCAAGCCGTCGCCAACGTGAATGGCGAGATCAACGCGACGCTGGCGGGAAGGTCGTTCGCCGACCTCGAGGAACTCGACGGCACGCTGATCGAGTTGGACGCAACGTCCAACAAGTCTCGATTGGGCGCTAACGCGATCGTCGGAGTCTCGATTGCTGCCGCGCGGGCGTTCGCGACGTCTGAGGGTCGCCAGCTTTGGGAGTATCTGCAGCCCGCCGGGGTCACGGCGAGGCTCCCCGTACCGCACTTCAATGTCGTGAATGGTGGCGTGCACGCCCCAAACAATCTCGACTTTCAGGAGTTCATGGTGGCCCCGCTCGGCGCACCGTCGATCGCCGAGGCGGTCCGGGCCGGCGCAGAGGTTTACGCGAAACTGAAGGGGATCCTCGCCAGTCGGGGATTCGCCACGGGTCTCGGCGACGAGGGCGGGTTTGCGCCACAAATTGATCACCCCGAGGAAGTATTGGCACTCCTGGTAGAGGCCATCGAGGGGGCCGGGTACCGGCCCGGTCGCGACGGTGTAGGCATCGCCCTTGATCCTGCTGCGAGTGAGTTCTACCGTGACGGCTTCTACCAGGTGGCGGGCGAATCGCTGTCGAGTACTGCAATGATCGACCGGTACGAGCAGATCATCTCGGACTATCCGGTGTGGCTCTTGGAGGACGGACTGGCGGAATCGGACTGGGAAGGCTGGGAGCATCTCACGACGCGACTGGGAGAACGTATCGAACTCGTCGGCGATGACATCTTGTGCACGAATCCCACAATTATCAGCGACGCCATCAGCCGCCACGTCGGGAATGCGGCGCTGATAAAGGTCAACCAGATCGGCACGGTCTCCGAGACACTCGTGGCCATGCGCATCTGCCGTGATGCTGGATGGGCGCAGTTCGTCTCGCACCGATCGGGCGAGACCGAGGATGCGTTCATTGCTGACCTCGCCGTTGGCACGGGCTCTGGACACATAAAGAGTGGCGCCCCCGCACGGGGCGAACGGGTCGCGAAGTACAACCGCCTTATCGAGATCGAGACGGCATACGCGCTGCGCTACGGACTCGCGTGATCCGGTCTCACTACTGCACCGCCGACGGATTCAGTCAGCGCTGCGTGCGCCCGTTCGCACGATGTGCACCGACTCCGTCGTGACCAGGGAACCGGGTGTCAAATCAGCCAACGTGGCGAGGAACTTCTCGATGCGTTCGGGACGATCGATCAATTCCACGATCAACGGCAGACCCGTGTCGGCATCAGGGAACCGCGATGTGCGGACCCGCCCCGATGCGCCGAATCCTTCGATACCGCGCAGGACGGTTGCACCGATGATGCCGGAATCCCTGGCCCGCTGTAGTACTGCATCGTGAAGGCCACGGTGATGGTGTCGATCATCCTCATCGAGGAATATCGTGACCTTGGTCGCCATGTCATCCATCGGCTCGAGGCACCTCCAGACGATCAACGAATGGCAGTCATCCGTTCAAGCATCAGAGTACTGCACCGCTTTACTCTTGACAGTATTGCTCGTGTACCGGCGGATAGTTGTCCCAAGATTAAGGTGACGTGGGATGGACAAGGTGCGGACGACCAACCGGCACACACCGTTCCAAAGCGCCCTACGTCGATTGCGGAGCCGCCGGTGTCGCGCGAGGTGAATCGAATCGAACCGAACGACGACCCTTCGTCACCCAGAGAAGTCATCGACGTGGGCGGCCGTTGGTGACACGGATTCGTACACGAAGGTCACAACTGGTTATCCTTGCCGCACTGGGATGTGGCGGCCTCCTGGGGTCCGTCGCCCGCTACGCGGTCTCAGTCGCGATTCCGATAGCCAATGGACAGTTTCCTTGGAACACCTTCATCATCAACGTCACTGGCAGTGCGGTCCTTGGTTTTCTCTTGATCTTGCTCATCGAACAGTTCCCGAGAGGCCGACTGGTGCGACCGTTCATTGGAACGGGGGTGATTGGGGCCTATACGACGTTCTCGACGTTCGAAGTTAACGCCCTTCTCCTGTTTCGGGGACACCATCTCATGACGGGTGTTTCGTACGTCGTCGCCAGCCTGCTCGCCGGACTGCTCGCGATGTGGCTCGGCATGAGTGGTGCGCGCATGGCCATTCGTGTTGAACAGTGGCTTCAGGGGGAGATGCAGTGAAAGCAGAAGAACCGAAATTTGCTTCACACTCAGCCAAACGGCTGACGATGTTCTTGGGTGTTCGGGATCACGACCACCACGGCTCCTTGCTCGTGCACTTGATGCAGCGGGCAAATAAGGCGAAACTCGCCGGCGCCACGGCGTTCGAAGCGCTCGAGGGTTACGGCGTATCTGGTCAGATGCACAAGACGCACACGCTCTCCGATGACGCGCCGATCATGATTGTCATCATTGATCGCGAGGAGCCGATTGAGGCATTTCTTCGAGATGCTGCGGAGTTGTTGGTGAACGTTCTGGTCACTGTTGTGGACGTACAAGTGGTAGAGCTCTAGGTTTCGTTAGTGATTGGTCTCGCGAAATGACAATTGGACTGCTGGCGGCCGTCGCGCTCGGTGGGTTTGTCGGGGCACCCTCGCGCTATTTGCTCGACCGTGCTATCAACCGACGTGTTGAATCGGATCTGCCGTGGGGGACGTTTCTCATTAACGTCACCGGGTCCTTCTTACTGGGGCTGTTGACTGGCTTGTCTCTAGGTAAGCATCTCCCTGCAATGACCGAGGCACTGCTTGGTACAGGATTCTGCGGTGCGTATACGACGTTCTCGACGTTCACGTTCGAGACGGTGCATCTCTTGGAGGTTGGTCAAGTGCTCGACGCGGTCCTCAACGTGACGATGAGCACGGCTGTCGGTTTGGTTGGGGCAGGTCTTGGTTTGGCCTTCGGCCTCGCGATCTGACGACCGGAGACGTAGGTGCAAGAACCGTCGCGAGTTGGGAGCGGGGTAGTCAGTAGACATGGCCGTATCACTTCACCGTCGGGAGCCACCTCCTCAATTCTTGACGCTTGACCTTCACACCCTGCTTTGGCTCAAGTACAACGAGTACGTCGGGGGAAAGTCACAGCGTCGTAGATTGGCGTCGTGGGTGATTCGATGAACGGCGACGTGTGACACAGGGTCTGGAGTTCTCGTGAATGTTTCGAG
>DAIEHI010000059.1 GCA_027355725.1 Acidimicrobiaceae bacterium | reverse complement strand
GAGGTGACGTGGCGCTCGCGATAGCGCGCGGCGGACATGGGGTTGATGGCGTAGACGCGGTAGCGGGCACCCAGCATCGCTGCAACGAGAAGTCCGCGGTCCTTCTCGATGCCGACGAGCACCTCTTCGGGCTCGTCGGCGTGTTCTCCCAGCAGCTCGTGCAACGCCCGCACACCAAGAAGCGTGTCGGGGATCCTCTTGCGAGCGAGAACGCCTCCCGCCTCGTCGAGGACGCAGATGTCGTGGTGGGCCTCGGCCCAATCCACTCCAACGAAAATCATGTGATCACCTCCGATGGTCGATGGAATCGAGCCTCGAGGGAAACGGCGGCGACCTAATGGATCAGTGCTCCAGGCACGACACCCCTCCAGCCCTCTCCGTCACCCTCACCGACTGACTGGGGCACGTTCTAGGCCTAGAGCTCGAGGCTCAGAAGCAGCGAGTGCTCACCAGTCAGTGGCTCGAGGGAAAGCCTCGCTCATCTGAACGAACCTTTCCAGTCCCATTAGGAACCAGCGACCACGTCCTCGAACAGCGGCCGACGGTGCCCAGCAAGGTCGTGAATATGTGCACAACAGTCCACTCCAAGTGGCTGCGAATTCACGTGCGCACTAGCGTCGCGCGTAGGGGCCAGTTCTGACCCACTATCGCGGGGCCGAGACGAGGAAAAGGGGAGGGTATGCAGCGAAAGAGGCGATTTGTGGGTTGGAGTCACGTCAAGGCGGTCGCGGCGGCCGGCGTCGTGGCCGTGCTCTTCATTACGGCGGCGCCGGTGGGTGCGAGCCAAGTGATTCTCGCGAGTTCGAGTCCCTACTGCACGACGTTGTTGTCGTTTCACCCGCACGCGCCACAAAATACGCGGGACTGGAAGGCGTACCGCGTCTTCGCGAAGTCGGTCCTGCCGATGTTCGAGAAGTTGGCGTCGGAAGCCCCCAACAAGGGCACCAAGGAAGCAATGAGTGAACTGGTCGCCCAGCTCAAATTTGACAGCTCGTCCGGGAAGTTCAGTGCGTTCAAGGCCTATTCCACCACGCACTTGCGTCACTGGGAGTATGACTGGAAGCAGTTCGCGTCGAGCGTGCTTGCGTGCGTTGAAAAACTGTCGTGAGTGGCGATGCCTCGCGCGAGTGGCTCGTGCGAGTTCGTGCAGTGCGCTCGCGCGTCGGCGCGAGATGCACCGTCCGTTTCTGGGCCGGACGACCGGAGTGCTTCGGTGCCCGGGCAACGGTGTGAACGCCAGTGCCGAGTCCGTCATAATGGCCGCTCTGCGGGACTGCAGAGCGTCCTGACTGTTCCTCTGTCTAGGTGACCGTGTTGCTCGGCGATCGCGGCTAGTGATGGCCAGCCAGTCGCCGAACGTTCGGCCGTTAGTGTTTGCTCGCGCGCTACACCGTGATGCTCTCGTCACTGAGAGTGACCGGCGTGTCACAGGAACGCGCTTCGCCATAGCGGCGCCCGGGCCTTTGATGTCACCGAGAAACCGACCGCTCGTAAGAATAACCTCGCGCCAGTCAAAGGATCCACCCGACTTCGAGTGCCCGTTGGACAAGTAACTTCGAGCCGTGGCGATTGACGCAGTCTCGGATCCCGTCACGTCGGGTTTGGTGCGCGACGACGTTCTCGCACGAGGAATCGGCGAGCTCGAGGTGGTCTTCGTCCCGGCTGACCCACCCCGTACTGGCTCCTTCTACTGCTATGAACGCGACGGTGATTGCGGTTTGCCTGCGACGTTGGATCTGAAGACTTCGATTGAGGTGGTGGTGCCAACCGTTTCGTCGGTTCGCCGCCGCCGCGTTCGCGCCGCGCGCCTCTCGATCGCCGACGCAATCTCGGTCCTGGGCGAGGTCGAGCGCTGCGGCGGCTCGACGAGTGCCGTCGCCTGGTCCCGAGCGCTCAGCGCCGGCCTCGTGTTGATTGGCCGTGGCCGGCTCTATCCGACGGTGAGTCCCGACGGCTTTGACGCCTGGGTGGTCGGACCCCTCAGCGCGTCGGATCGAGCCCTGCTCGACGCGTTCGCCGCGGCTCTGCCCAGCGCGGGTCACGCGACCACGCTGCCCGGCGTGTCCCCGCTCACGGTCTCATCGCCGAGGTATCTCATTCGTGCCCTGTGGGACGCACTCGCCGACTCCCTGGTTCGTACCCCAGCCGCGACGCTGGTCACCGGACACGATCTCTTTGCCGCTGCGCCGGTTCAGTCGGCCGAGGACGTGCGGGCGCGACTCGATGACGCGTCAGAACTCGAGGGCGGCGCCGACGTGGCGCTGCGCATCGAGATGGGTGACGAAGGACTGGCTCGGGCCGTGGTACAGGTGTCCAGTCGCGTCGATCCGTCACTCATCGTCGACATTGACGCCGT
>DAIEHI010000046.1 GCA_027355725.1 Acidimicrobiaceae bacterium | reverse complement strand
AGAAGGCCGAGACGCGGGTTGTCACCTACCGCCGCATCTCGACCAACGAAGTGAACCAGCCGCACTCTCTGGAAGCGCAAGAACGCAGTCTCAACGAATACATCGCGCGTACGCCTGGACTCGTTCGCGTGGGCGACTACTACGACATGGAGACCGGCACCAAGACCGAGCGGCCGGGACTACGAGCCCTGCTCGACGCGGCCGCCGGCGGTCGCTTTGACCTCGTGCTCTTCTACCGTACCGACCGGCTCTCGAGGTCGGTGCTCGGCTTCATGGAGATTCTCGAGAGCCTTTCCGCGTACGGGGTCGCACCGCGTTCGGCGACCGAGCCATTTGAGACGATGACGCCCGCGGGCAAGCTCATGGCTCAGATGCTGGCCTCGTTCGCCGGGTTCGAGCACGACGTCATGATGGACCGCATCCTCGAGGGCTATACGGCAAAGTTCCTGAAGGGTGAGTGGCTTCGTGGGGGCCTCGCTCAGCGAGTTGGTAGGAGCAATCTACGGATGAATCACCACGATCAGTTCTTCATTCTGTGAGCACGTTGAGTGGCACTTGTCGGTTGACATTGCTCTTCGGACGTGATCTGGCGTTATTCCCGCACCGTATGTGGTGGACCCATTACGTGTCGTCATATTCCTCAATTGGATATCATCACGTAGACGAGTAGCGACGCAGGGAACATCACCCGCAGCCGGTGGCGTGGGACCCATCAAGGACCACGCCGCGTCGGCCATCGCGGCGCGGTTCGAGAAATCAGCTCGCGATGGAGACCTTGTTCAGGCAGGACTCCTCAGCGCGATTCGCGATTTGGGCCACTGATGTGGCTAACGCGCGGTCGATGCTGTAGAGGGAGGAACCTGACCGGTCCGCTTGGATGGCCAACTCGGACGTGTCCAGGAATCCAGCAACGGGGAGATCTGGAGCATTATCTGAGAAAAACTGAAGGTCTTCGGTGCTACTCACCTTGTTGCCCACGAACAAGAGGTTCGTAACGCCTATATCGGATGCCAGTCGCTTGATCTGCGCCACGGTCTTCAAGGAGCGCTGGCTGGGTTCGGCCACCACGAGCATCACGTCCACCGAGTCGGCCGTTGCGCGGCCGAGATGCTCGACGCCCGCGTACAGATCGAGGAGGACCACCTCATCTCGAGCGAGCATGACGTGTCGCACCAGTTGTTGCAGGACCGCGCTGGCGGGACAGAAGCATCCGCCACCGCCCTGCTGCACCGCCCCGAGCAGCAAGAGTCGAACACCATTGTGCACCTGGGAGAGCCGATCGGGCAGGTCGCTGACGCGGGGATTGAGTTTGAAGAATGCTCCTGATCCGCCGTCGACGGACGTCCCCGTGCGCTCGGCGATGAGATGATCCATCTCGGTAAGGGGCACGAGTCGTTCCAATTTCTCGGCGGGGAAGCCGAGGGCGGAACCCAAGCAAGGTGAGGGGTCGGCGTCGATGGCGAGCACCGGCCGACCCAGACCAACGAAGTGGCCCGCCAAGAGACTCGTGAGCGTGGTCTTTCCGACGCCCCCCTTGCCGGCCACGGCAATCTTCAAAGCGCGCGGCGGATTCTCGGCTATTGAATCGCGATGCCCGTCATCGTGCACATTCATCATTGGCTCCTCTTCGTATCCGGGTGTGGTCATCGGTGCCCGTGTCAATGACGTCGACGGCGTCGCCTGTTCGAGACCTCACGCCGCGACGACCCGGACGCGCGGCGGTGCGTGCAGGAGTCGCGCCAAGGTGAAACGGGGCGAGAGCAGAACGTCCATCTGGACACTGACGTCGACTCGCTTCTTCATGAGTTCGAGGTAGATCCCCGTCCCAGTGATGTCCCCGATGAATTGGCCACCGACGATGCGGCCCTGCGCGAGGAAGAGCTTGCGCACTCCACTAGAGGTTTGCTCGATCCGGGTCTGATCTCCGTCGCGGACGCCGAACGACGACACCGCTTGATCGAAGATACGCACCACGTTGACTCCCACGAGGCCGTCGAAGTGCTGCGTCTGGCCGACCATGTTGAGTCCGGCCGTGCGCCCGCTCGCGACCGCATTGGGCCACGTCGGAATGACGTCGGTCTTTCCCGTCCAGTCACTCGTTTCGATGATGTCCCCCGCCGCGTAGACCTCCGCAAGATTGGTCTGCATTCGATCATCGACAATGACCCCTCGGTCGGTGGCGATGCCACTGTTCTGCAGCCACGCAATATCGGCGCGTACCCCCGCCGCGCACACGACGAGTTGGCAGACGATCTCTCTATCACCGGCGATCACCGAAGTAACGCCGCTCGCACCTCCGAGGACCGCCTGTGCTGAACTGTTCAGCCGCACGTCGATGCCGAACGCTTCGAGTCGGGTTTGAACTCGAGAGGCGAATTCGGCATCGAGCATCTGGGGCAGCACCCGATTCATTGCCTCGAGCACGGTGACCGCTACGCCACGTCGGTGCAAGGCCTGGGCCGCTTCCAACCCGATGAATCCAGACCCGATCACCACGGCGTGGCGGACTGAGCCCAACCGTTGAATGATGGCGTCGGCGTCGTCGAGCGTCTTAAGCGTGAATACCCCGGGCGTGTTCGCGAGCCCCGGTACGGGGGGCACCACCGCTCGAGCGCCCGAGGCGATGAGCAGGCGCTCGTAATGGATGTCTACGGGTTGGCCGTCGTGCACCGTCTTCACCAATTGGGACGCGGGCTCGATAGCGAGCGCCGTGTGACCCAGGAGTGTCGTAATGTCGTGGCGAGAATAAAAGTCGTCGTCGCGAAGGAAAAGGTCTTCGCGCGCCACGCTCTGATCAATGTACTCAGCCAGGGGGCAAGGGGAGTAGAACGGACTGCTCTCCTTGGATATCAGGGTGAGGGGCCTCACCGCATCGAATTCGCGTATCGCCTCGGCAGCGGAGATCGCCGCCGGGCCATTGCCGACGATAACGATTGCCATCTACGGGGCGCCCACGGTCGCGAGATCGAGACCAAGCGCCGCACGCTTCTCGCCAATGTGGTCAATCATCCAGTCTGCGGCGCCTTTGGCCTCGAGTTCGACGCGAACCACTGCGCCGGTGACGTCGGCGAGGTCCTGGGTGAGCAATTGGGTCACCATCGGACCACCGAGAATTCGTGGTGCGGGTGCAATGTGACACGAGACGCCCAAGGCGAGGAACGATCCGCCGATGGAGATCGCCTTCTCCTGGACCAGTTCTGGGGCGGAGCCCACCGCCGGCAGCTGACCCACCTTGACACCCAATCGGTCGGCGACCGCGACGAGAAGGTCGACGACCCGTGAATTGTCAACGCACGCGCCCATGTGCCACACCGGGGGAAGGGGGCCGCCTAGACCCGCCGCCTCACCGAGGGCCGTGAGGACTGCTTTTAGACCGTCGCCGCAGTAGAGGTTCGTTGCTCCGGGGGTTAAGAAGCCTGCCTGACCGAGGATGTGGGCCGTGCAGCCGGTGGTCACGACCAGCACGTTATGCGCGAGGAGGTGCTTGACCATCTCCTCGGTCATGGCCCCGTCTCGGAATCTGATGCTCGAGCAGCCCACCACCCCGGCGAAACCGAAGATGTTGCCGTTGGCGACGTTGTCGATTACCGGCTTCAAGGGGTCATCAGGGTCCAACTTGGAGAGGACCCCGACGATCGCCTCCACCGAGAGTCCTACAACGGCTTCGCTCTTGTGCTGGGGGATGTCCACGGGCTTGTCCTGACGTCGCTGGAAGGCGGCGATGGCTTCGCGAACGATTTGCTGGGCGCTCTCGTCGGCGTGCTGGGGTTCGAAGGGAATGTGGTGAGCATCGGGGATGCGCACCATTGGATCGGTCGTGATGAAGGCGGTGTCGAAGCACTTGGCCACTTGCGCGAGTTGGGGCCAGATGCACTGGATATCGACCACCATCGCGTCAACTGCACCGGTGACCAGAATGAGTTCGCTCTGGGAGTTGTGCGCGGCGAGTTTCACGCCATGACGCATACTGAGCTCGTTGCCTGTGCAACAGACGCCCACCACGTTGATGCGTTCGGCGCCGGCGGTTACGGCTTCGCTATTCATCCTCTCGGACCAGTAGAGGATCTTCTCGGAGAGCACAGGATTGTGACCGTGGGTTGCGATGTTCACGCTGTTCGCCTCGAGCACGCCCACCGCCGCTTCGGTGAAACCCACCTCGGGGGTGCCGAACAGGATGTCCTGCAGGTCGACCGTCAGGGCGAGCCCGCTCCAGCCATCGATGAGACTCATCTTGAGGACCCGCATCATCAGCGACAGTGGATCCGCGTCGTTGCCCATTGACGAGGCGTGCATCGCAGTCTCGATCTCGTTATGGGGATTTGAGTACATCAGTCCGAGGTCCTTCCACATCTGTTGCTCGGCCTGGGGCGCCCGCTTCGAGATCCAGTTGTTCGGCAACTCGTCCTGACGGCCAAAGTCCTCGAGCGCGATGTTGACAAGGTCACGACACACGTCGACGATCTCGCGGCCCTCGGTGGGGACGTCGAAGATCTTGGCGAGCGAGAGGACCTTGGACTCACCCTTGATTTCGTAGGGGGCCTTGCCGTCCAGTGCGTCGCGCAACGTGAGCAACACGTGGCGGGCGTGACCGACGTGCGATGACGTTCCACCCACCGTCTCGCGAAGCATGTTGCGCGCTACCATGGCGTCGGGGCTGATGCCGCACACGCCAGTCTGCGGGCCGTCACCGAAGGGGTCGATGCGACACGGTCCCATGTAGCAGGTACGACAACAGGTTCCCAGTTCGCCGAAACCGCACTGTGGCGACATCTCGGCGAGCCGGTCGCGACCGGTCTTGATACCTTTCCTGCTGGCAATTTCCAAGAGTGCCGATTCGACGACGGGGACATTGACTGACGTCATGATTGTTTTTCTCCTCTAAGAGACCGCCAGAGAGCGGCATTCTCCGGTATTTCGTTGACCGCTCCGACGCTCGCGCGCGCGGTGACCCTACGGCGCTGGTCGGCGAACTCCTCGGGTGTCGCGAACACCATTGCACCGCTGGGGCAGGCGTCAACGCACGCGGGCGACAGACCCTGAGCCGTGCGCTCGGGACAAAGGTCGCATTTGTGAGCTCGCTTCGAGCTGGGATCGGCGCTCACGCCTCCGAATGGACACACGGTGACGCACATCCAACAGCCGATGCACTTGTCCTGGTTCACGTAGACCGCGCCGGTGTCGTGGTTGCGCGTCATGGCGCCCATCGGACAGGCCGTGATGCAAGCGGCGTCCTCACAGTGGACGCAGCGCGAAGGGAACGTATAGGCACCCACCGGCTCGACGCGCACTCGCGGACGAGGTCGGGGCGACTCGTGTTGCGCCGTCGCCAGAGTCTTGGATTGGGAGTGTTCCACCGCACACGCAATCTCACATCCCTTACACCCAACGCATCTCTCGAACAGAGTGAAGATCGCCTTATTCACCAGTCACCCTCCCCGCCGCTGTAGTCGGCTTCTTCAATGTCAATCGCCGAGACCCGACTCTGCGAACTTCGCTGAAACCCCCACTGAATTTCTTTGGTACCCTACCTACAAGTTCGGGTTAAAAAGGGTCGAATTCTCGAGTTGCGTACTGGGTGCACGAATGGCGGGGACGCCCCCTGAATGTGGTCGCCGGGGTGGCACAAAGGCCTGGAACTGAGAGGGTTGTGATGGTTCACCAGCGTCAGTACATACTGAATCGATTGCCAATCGGCATCGTGATTCTCGACGCTCAGTACCGGGTGGTCAGTTACAGCGGTTCGGCGGAGTCGATCCTCGGGGAGGGGCGACTTCGCATGGCCCTCGGTAAGTCAATACAGTCCCTTCACCCCGAACATTCGAGAGCGAAGGTTGAATGGTTACTCGGTCAGGCCCGAGAGGACGAATCCTCGGAGTATGCGTCCATGCTCATCAACGTACCCAACACCGTCCTGCAATTACGCGTAGTGCAATTGAACGACACCGACGTCGATTCCGGCTATTGCCTCATCCTTTACGACATCACGGGTCTGACGTCTCCCATGGATACGACCCCGTCGGGAAGAAGTCTCGTCAAGATTCCGATTCTGACCGATGGGCGAATCGCCCTGATCGATGCCGACCAGATCACTGTGCTTCGAGCGAACGGACATCATACCGACGTGTGCGTAAACGGAATGCACTATTTCTGTGGGATATCGCTCAGTCAACTTGAGATGCGCCTCAACCCCGACGACTACGTCAGAGTCCATAGGAGCTTCATCGTGAATCTGGCGCACGCTGAAGGTGTTGATCGCCACAACGACCAACTCTTTCTAATGATGAACGGGTCGTGCGTGCATGAGATACCGGTGAGCAGAGGACACGCGGCCAGAATTCGCGAACTGCTCGGAGTGTAAATCCACTGGTTCTGGAAGAGCAGCCACGAATCTCAAACCAAGGTGCTGCCTACGTGCTGGCATTTCTGGTGGGAATTGCTCCCTCGGTCGG
Organism: Acidimicrobiaceae bacterium; assembly: GCA_027355725.1. Lineage (GTDB taxonomy): Bacteria > Actinomycetota > Acidimicrobiia > Acidimicrobiales > RAAP-2 > RAAP-2. Next base: position 614 of record DAIEHI010000046.1, on the reverse strand, counting down.
TGGCCGTTTAGTGGCGCGCATTTATGCCAAGGGCGAACCGCCGAAGTCGGCGAATGTGGCACACATACTGGTTAAGTCCCCGACAGAGACAGGCCTGACTCAAATCGTGTGACTGGCTCCGTTCCCTGATGTGAATCGTGCCGGGAAGGCTGGAGAGTCAAGGGGATCATCATCGCCGTCGAGGGCGACCAGAAACTGCGCTGGGCGCTCCAGGCGGTGCCGAACATCCGGTTCCTCCGCTATCGCGTTGACTTCCACTTCACCGAGTTGTAGAGCTCTCCGGCGAGCACCGGCGACTGCGCCCAGCTCGGGTCGAAGAACTGTCACGAAGCGGCCCTGCCCACGTCCTGCCCACGGGGAGTGAGCAAGAGTCACGATCAACTGGTAGAAACGGGGAAGCGAGGTCGTTCCTCGTGACGAGCAGAACGGAGATACCCCAATGATTCCAAGGCCTTGGGGTGCTTGGGTTCTTGGTGGGCCGCCCGGGTCTCGATCCCGGCACCTTGGGATTAAAAGTCCCCTGCTCTTCCCGATGAGCTAGCGGCCCGGCGGATGGCGAAATGCATTGAGAATTCCTCGACCCCCGGACCACTTAGGTTAGCCGAGGCTGATTG
>DAIEHI010000039.1 GCA_027355725.1 Acidimicrobiaceae bacterium | reverse complement strand
GTCCAAGCTCTACGCTGGCGAAACTGCGGTGAAAGTGACTGAAGAGGCGATTCAGATCCTCGGTGGCTACGGCTACGTACGTGAGTACCCGGTCGAGAGGTGGCACCGTGACTCGAAGATCTACACGATCTTCGAAGGGACTTCCGAGATCCAACGGCTCGTGATCGCGCGCAACATCTCGGGGGTGCGCATCCAGTAGTACGAGCCACAATTCCATGGGCGTTTGCGTTTGAGGATTTCTTGATCCCACTGCGGGCAACGAGTTCTGGAGAGTCTGCCTTGAGGTTTCAAGAAACCAGGAATGGTTCGTGCGCCTATCACGATCCGCACCTGCTGCCTCGCGCATGGAATAACAGTCGCGTCGCTTTCGATCGAGATTCGTGACTCTGATCGTGGATTTCTCTTCTGACATGGAACTACCAGACGATGCTCGTGGCATCGGGCTTTCGCACCAAACCGGCGGCTTCGCTTCATCACTCGTCGCGATCAGTGAGCGAGGCCAACCTCGGCGTCGGCTGCGGTGACCTCTCCCTGGAACCGCTTCTTCACCCAGTGACGCTCTCCAAGAATGGTGATCTCACCCCAGCGTCCCGATACTGGGCCGAGCCGAGTGCGACGCGGCAGGACAGTAATCACCGAGACGGGTCTGGCGCCTCGGGAAAGCCTTGGGCTGTCTAGTACGTATACGGCATCATCGGTCACCGCGATGCATCGGTATTTGATCCAGGGCATTGCCAAACCAGTGGCCCAGTTCACAATGAAGAATCCAAAGTGCGGCGCCGTTTGACAGACAAAGGCGTGTCGCACCTCGCTGCCGGGCGGCAACAGCGGTGCCGCCCGCTCAGCCAGTCCTTCTGGAGATGCCATGGTGGTGTGCCCTCTCGTGACCGTTGCCAACTGTGAACAATTCAAAGGTCTACTCGCCCACAACAGCGCTGACTATTGCACGGTGCGAGCCGTCACGTGCATCGATCCAGATCTCCTTGCCGCCGAGCCCGAGGTCGTGCGAAGCCAGAGTGCGCTAACGCGCGATCTTCTCGTGCACCGCGCCTTCGATACCGACTTCGTGGATGTCGAGTCTGTCATGATCGAACGACTGACACTTCGTCGAGTGGTCGTCGTTCGACTCGCGCATCGGGAGTAGGCGAGTGTTTCAATGTGTCGCGCCCTGTGATTGAAATGTCTAGGCGGGGGTCTTAGAAGAGCCAACTCGACTCGTGCCGCTAATAATCTGGCGTTCAATCGAATCCAGGTGGTTCTGCGCAGCGGCCTCCGCTGCTTCCACATCCTTGTCACACAAGGCTTTGAAGATGGCGGCGTGTTCGTTGAGGGTCGCAAGGTGTTCGCGCGGGTTCTGGAGTAGTTCGTGCGGCGACTCGTCAACAATCTCTCCAACTCGCTCAAGTAATGATGCGAGCAGCGGATTACCCGCCGCTCTCGCGATCGAAAGATGAAACGCGCGATCCAACTCGGCCATACGTTGGTCGGAGACCTTCTCCGACATCTCACGTAGTAGTCGTCCAATTTCTTCGAGTTCTAATGGGCGTGCTCGTTGCGCCGCGCGCGCGGCAACCCATGGTTCGATCACGGCCCGGACCTCCATCACCTGGAGCAGTTCGTGTTGACCTTCGTTGAGGAGTTCAGCAAGTGTGCCGCCGAGTTGGTTGAAACTATCGACGACGATCGTTCCTCTTCCGGGGCGACGTTCGATGAGTCCTCGAAGTTCGAGTTGTTTCAGCGCATCTCGCACCGATGAACGAGACAATCCCCACAATTCTGCAAGTTCACGTTCAGGTGGGATTCGTCCACCCACCGGCAACTGCCCAGAAAGAATCAACTTCTCAAGTTCTACGGCGAGATTGTCAGGAACCGAGAGCTGAGACTGGTAGATACCAGCCCAGTCCGAAGGCTCGTCGAACATAGATACCTTTCGAGAGATTTGGGTGAGACTAGATGCTTTGCCAAAACTGTATTGATTTTGAGAGTTCACGTCGTGTTTACATCATTGCTTGCGAGTGCGTTACTCACCTGCTACTTTAACCTTGGTCAGATGGTCAGACCAAGTTGGTCTAAAGAAGTGCTTGATATTAGGGGGAGAATCATGAGTGCAGATTTGTCGAAATATTCAAGAAATCGTGGACGTTTGACTCGGGCTGGCGTGGCGCTGTCGGTGATCATCTCCCTCGGGGTCTTCGCTACGGGCGCAGGCGCTTCGGGCACGTCGACGCTCAAGCCACCGACGATTATCGCCGCGGGCAAGTTGCAGTTCTGCTCGGACATGTCGTCGCCGCCGATCGAATCACTCACCGCATCACAGCAGCCCGTTGGTTCCGATATTGGTATCGGTAACGCGATCGCCGCGAAGATCGGTCTCAAGCCCGTGTGGCTACAGACAGCGTTCAGCGGGATCATCCCAGCCCTGCAGGCTCGTCATTGCGACGCGATTCTCTCGCAGCTCTACATCAAGCCCGCTCGCAAGCTCGTGGTGAACTTCGTGCCCTACATGTATTCGTCTGAATCGGTCACCGTTCCAACGAATAACCCGGGACACATCACAGGTTTGGATAGCAGTCTTTGCGGTCAGCAAGTGGCCACCGTCACTGGTACTACCGCCCAGACTGAACTTGCGTCAGTGAGCGCAGCCTGCACCGCCGCGGGAAAACCGGCGATACAGGTGGTTCTCTTCACGAGTGACCCACTCGCGCTGCAGAGCATGTTGTCGGGACTTTCCAACGCCTATACCTCGACCTCAGAGACGGCTGCGTATTACATGAAGCAAAATCCGGGACGTTTCAAGTTCGCGGGCCAGCCATTTGGAAAGATCCTGACGGGCATCGCGGTCAACAAGGGCAATCCGAAGCTGCTGAAGGCCATCGGGCATGCTTTTGCTCAGATCTTTGCCAATGGCACGTACAACCGGATCATGAGTCAGTGGGGACTACAGAGGGACGAACTTCACTAGATTCGCCTAGACACGCGACGAGGTCACCAGATGCTTATCAGTACGCTTCAATTCGACACATCGTTCTTTTGGCACGAACTGTTCGGACCTTCGAGTGCATTTCTCGGCGGGCTCTGGCGCACTGTCTATATCTCAATCATCGCTCAATTGCTGGCGGTGGTAATTGGACTCTTGGTGGCGTTGGCGCGCCGGTCCACGCTGCGGATTCTTCGTGGCGTGGCCGGCGCGTACGTCTGGGTGCTGCGCGGAACACCGCTCTTGGTGCAGCTCGTGATCGTCTACGACGGTTTGGCCGCCACTGACATCTACAGATTTCAAGACGTGACCGTATTGGGGGTCACGATTCTCGCGAGCGTTCAAGCAGCGATCTTGACACTTGCGTTGAATGAAAGCGCGTACATGTCCGAGATCATCCGCGCCGGTCTCGCCGCAGTTGACGTGGGCCAGAATGAGGCCGCGTTGTCGGTGGGCATGACGCCCACCCAGGCCATGCGATACGTTGTCGTCCCTCAGGCCATGCGGTTCGTGATCCCGCCTTTGGGCAACGACTTCAACGCGATGATGAAAAGTACGTCGGTACTGAGCGTCATTGGCGTTCCTGAACTGTTCCTGATCACCCAAGAGATCAGTTCGAGCACCTTTCATACCTTCGAGATATTCATGGATGCCGCGTTGTATTACTTGGCACTGACGACCATCTGGGCTTTCGTCCAGACCTGGCTTGAGGCCAAGATCGACAGAAGTTGGGGCATCGAGCGAGCACAACGTTCGTGGTGGGCCTCGATCAGAGAACGCTTTCAAGACCCGAAGACGCTCGGAATTGGTAGGAGGGCGTAGTGGCGTTGTCAAATTCATTTGAAGAGTCATCGACGATCGGTGACGCCGGACTCATTGTTCACGCGCACGACATTCACAAGTCATTCGGTTCACTCGAAGTACTGAAGGGTGTGTCGCTCGACGTCGTGCGAGGTGAAGTAGTGGTGCTCATCGGTCCCTCGGGATCTGGCAAGACCACTTTTCTGCGGTGTATCAATCATTTCGAGAAGCCCGACGTTGGGTTTGTTCAAGTCAATGGACATTTGATCGGATCCAAACTCGACCGCGGTGGTCAGCGGGTTGACGCATCAGCGCGCGAAGTGGCAACGCAACGTGCGGAGATCGGATTCGTTTTTCAGCACTTCAACTTGTTCCCCAATCGAACGGCGATGGAGAATGTGATGCTCGGACCGATCAAGGTTCAAAAGATGTCAAAGGAGAAAGCTCGCACGTTGGCACTCGCTCAGTTGGAGAAGGTCGGGTTGAGCAGCAAAGCCGACCGATACCCAGCCCAACTCTCTGGCGGCCAGAAACAACGAGTGGCCATTGCTCGATCCCTCGCCATGAGCCCGGCGTTGATGCTCTTTGATGAGCCAACCAGTGCGTTGGACCCCGAAGTGATTGGTGAGGTATTGACGGTGATTCGCGACCTCGCCAACGAAGGTATGACGATGGTCATCGTGAGCCATGAGATCGGCTTCGCGCGAGAGGTCGCCGATCGGGTGGCGATGTTCGACGACGGTCAGATCGTGGAGATTGGCACGCCACAGCAGCTCTTTGACACCCCGAGCCAAGCCCGTACTAAGTCATTTCTATCTAAGGTCCTGTGATTCCCGTGTCGAACTTCTCACGCACCCCCGCACGTCGCCAGTGCGCTATTGCGACCCCGCACGTCCTCGCCACCGAGGCTGCCTGCGAAGCAATACGCAGCGGCGGCAACGCTATCGATGCCGCTCTCAGCGCAGCCTTCGTCCTCTCTGTCGTGTACCCCCACAACACGTCTCTCGGCGGTGACCTCATCGCGCTCGTGCGTGAGCCTGACGGGACGATCACGACCGTCAACGCCTCGGGTCCGGCCAGTAGGCACGTTGACCTCGCGGACTTCCAGTCACGGTTTGGAAACTCAATGCCCGTCACGGGCGTCAACAGCATCACGGTACCGGGAGCTATCGCGGGACTCGCGACGCTTCATGGCTTCGGGGCGTCACGCGCGTGGGAGGAGCATCTGGGCGCGGCCTACGATTTGGCGGCCACCGGTGCCCCGGTCGCTCCAAGTCTCGAGGCCGCTACCAAAGAGCAGTTTGAACTCGTGCGACGCGACCCCGGACTCGCTGCGCTCCTCGCGCCGACGGGAGAACCCCTTCGCACGGGCGAGAGACTCGTCCAACCCGCGCTGGCACAGAGTCTGCGGACCTTGGCTAGCGAAGGACCTGCTTCTTTCTACGGTGGCCAACTCGGACGCGACCTCATTGGAGGTCTGTCCGCGCTCGGTGCCCAACTTGACTCCTCCGACCTGGAGGCGTTTGCCCCCCTCATCGAGAAGCCTCTTCAAGCCAAGTATGGACCCTGGGATATTTGGACGAGCGGTCCCAACAGCCAGGGCTTCTTACTGCTTGAAGTCCTCGGAGCTCTGGAGTCGCTCGGTCCTACGCGCGACCCTCTCGGTCGTGATGCGGGGGTGTTGAGCGAACTATTTCGCTTGGCCACGAACGATCGAGACGCTTACCTCGCCGAGCCCGGTCTCATGAAGAAGAGCGTGGCTGAATTGTTGGACCCCACTCGCCTCGCGGCACTTGGCGTAGAGGCTCGCAGGCGTACCTCGACGACCCCGACGAGCGCCGGCCACGAGAATCGCCGACCCAAGGGGGACACGGTCGCGGTGGTGACCGCGGACGCAGATGGACGCGCCGTGTGTCTCATCCAAAGCGTCTTTCACGCGTTTGGTGCCGCCGTGCTCGAGACGTCAACGGGGATTGTCATGCACAATCGGGGCAGCCTCTTCTCACTGGATTCCGACTCTGCCAATCAACTCGCACCTCGTCGGCGACCAGCGCACACCTTGATGCCCGTGATGGTTACGAGAGAGTCCGAGTTGGCGTGGGTTGCGGGAACCATGGGAGGCAAGGCGCAACCTCAGATTCTCGCCCAGATCCTCCTGAGGCTCTTCGCGGGTGAGACGCCACACGACGCCGTGGCGGCGCCGAGGTGGGTCGTCGGTGGATTGGAGGCCAACCACGTCGAGGAGAGGGCGTACGTGGAGTCCCCGATCGCCACGGGTGCGCGTCAGAGCATTGAGACGAGGTTGGCGATAGTAGACCTGCCCCAGCACGACGAGATCACTGGTCACTCTCAAGTCGTCGGCGTACTCGACGACGGACGCCTTGTCGCGGCGTCGGACCCGAGAAGCGACGGAAGTGGCGTCGTCGTCGAGGTGACGACGTGAGTCTCAACGCTCCACCTGGGCGCCACTTGACGCTGCGTGTCTCGCTATGACAATGAGCAGTCTTGATCTCCTCGCAGTCGCGGGGGCGACCTTCCTCGCGGGCGGCATCAATTCTCTTGCGGGTGGCGGAACGCTCATCTCCTTTCCGGTACTGATTGCCGTAGGTGTTCCGGCGCTACCCGCAAATATCACGAACACGGTTTCGTTGTGCCCTGGATATCTTTCGGGTGCCGTCGCGCAGAGTGACGATCTGGCGTCTCAAAAGGGTCGCGCACGGCGATTGGCCGTTGCCGGCCTCCTCGGTGGTGTGATTGGCTCACTCTTACTCGAGGCAACCCCCAACAGCGATTTTCACACGGCGGTGCCGTGGTTGATCCTCATATCGTGCGCCCTCTTGGTGACGCAGAACAGAGTGCGTGCATGGGTCAATGAACGAGCCGAACGCTCAACGGCCCCACCTGCGTCGAGCATTCGTCGCGACCCATCCATTGGCGCAGCACTCGCCGTGTTCGCCGCCGCTATCTACGGCGGGTTCTTCGGCGCAGGGCTTGGGATAATGCTGTTGGGGCTGCTCGGGCTCTTCACCGATGACAGTTTGCGGCGCGTCAATGCACTGAAGCAGGTCTTGTCACTCGTGATCAACGTGTGCGCCGCTCTCATCTTCTCGGTGTCGGGAAACGTTCGTTGGGAGCTTGTTCCCATCATGGCGATCGCGGCGCTCCTCGGCGGCTACGCGGGCGGGCGGCTCACTACGTTCGTGAATCCGACTGCCTTGCGCTGGACGGTGGTGGCCTTCGGTTTGATTGTGGCGCTCAAATTCTGGCTGTCGTAATCTTCGAGGCCTTCATCGAGATGCGATACGACGAGGTGCCTTGTCGCACCTCCTCGGCGATAGGAGCGGGTTCGTAGCTCGAAGGTTCAACGTCGACGAGTGCTGGGGCGACGTGAGGCGCTATCGCTGCGTAGGCGGCGAGCTCGTGGCGGGCGTGTCGCCGCGACCAGGCCGGGTCACTCTCGATGGTGGGGGTTCGCTTAGTGTTTGGAAATGACCAACTGACGTCGGGTCGTCATTTCATTCACGAGGACTAGGGGAGAGTTGTGCAACCAGAGCGCGCCTCGATGATGACGAGGTTGCTGTGGAGTTTCGTGTGGTTCTCCATCGTGGCAGTCGGCACCAACGCGTACGGATCATGGGGCGTCTGGCCGGGCTTTAACATCGTTGGTCCGTTGGTAACGCTGTTCGGTCTGCTCGGCATGGTGGGTGTGTGGATAGTCCCCGAGCGCCACCACGGTACCTTCGAGAATGTCTCGTTCGCGGGCGCAGTCCTGGCGGTGCTCGTGGCCGAGGGCCCGGTACTCGCCGCGACGGGATTCTTCAGCACCGACGCCGCCGCGTTCAACCAACGCGCCACCGAACTGCTCGTGAGCGGTAGGAATCCTTACGCGGCGACGTTCCGTGCGGCCCATCTTTTGCTGGACCACGCGAACGATTACTGGACCTACACCCTGTCGGGCGGTCACGTTGACAAGGTTTCCTACCCCGCGGGATCGTTTCTCTTGCAGGCCCCGCTGCAGGTATTGGGTCTTCGCCATCTGGGCACGAACTGGCTCGACCTGTTCGCCTGGATCGTCGCGGCGATCATCTTGTATCGCGTGTCTCCGTCGTACGCGAAGTGGCTCTCGCCACTCCTCTTACTCGCATCGATGTTCACCTACATGTTCACCTTCGGAGGCACCGACGCGCTCTTCGTACCCTTTCTCATGCTCGCCGCACTTCGTTGGGACGACTTTGTGCTCCCGGGAACGGCGCGGTGGACGAGGTGGGTGGGACCCGTGTCACTC
>DAIEHI010000030.1 GCA_027355725.1 Acidimicrobiaceae bacterium | reverse complement strand
GAGTTCGTTCAACAACACCATCGTGTCCATCACCGACCCCGAGGGCAACGTGTTGTCCTGGGCCTCGTCGGGCCAGGTTGGCTTCAAGGGTTCGCGAAAGTCAACGCCCTACGCCGCGCAGTTGGCGGCCGAGAAGTGCGCGCGTGCCGCAATCGAGCACGGCGTGAAGAAGGTCGACGTGCTCGTGCGTGGTCCCGGTTCTGGCCGTGAGACCGCGATTCGATCAATTGCCGCTGCCGGCATTGAAGTGGTGGCCATCAAGGATGTCACCCCGCTACCCCACAACGGATGCCGCCCTAAGAAGCGTCGTCGAGGCTAAGGAAGAGTATGGCTCGTTATACAGGACCCGTGTGCCGACTTTGTCGTCGTGAGCGCACCAAGTTGTATCTGAAGGGTGAGCGCTGCTTCACCATGAAGTGTCCCGTCGCAGAGAACTCAGACCGTCAGACCCGCGCGTTCCCTCCGGGCATGCACGGCCGTGACCGTCAGCGTCAGGGCTCTGAGTACCTGACCCAGCTTCGCGAGAAGCAGAAGGCCCGTCGTATCTACGGTCTTTTGGAGAAGCAGTTCCGCAACCTCTACGAAGAGGCCAGCCGTCGTCCCGGTATGACCGGTACGAACCTGCTGCAGTTCCTCGAGCTTCGTCTCGACAATGTCGCGTACCGCGCGGGCTGGGGTGCGTCGCGTTCGCAGGCTCGCCAGTTCGTGCGCCACGGTCACGTCACCGTCAACGGCAAGCGCGTCACCATCCCCTCGTACCGCGTGCGTCCTGGTGAGGTCATTGGTCTTAAGAACGTGACCCGTGAGAACTTCAACGTGAAGCGCAACCTGGATGTCCTGGACCGCACGGTGCCAGGTTGGCTCGAGGTGACTGAGAACGGCTTCAACGTCACCGTGCGCGTCGTTCCTCAGCGTGAGCAGATCGACGAATCAATCCACGAGCAGCTCATCGTCGAGCTGTACTCGAAGTAAACGTAATTCTCAGTACTTCTAAGGAGTCCCCATGTTGATCATCCAGCGACCAACCATCGAAGCCCTCGGCGACGAGGTCAACAACCAGCAGTCATTCGGTATCGGGCCACTCGACCCCGGTTTTGGCCACACCCTGGGTAACTCGCTTCGTCGCACCCTCTTGTCCTCGATCCCCGGCGCCGCCGCTACCCGCGTCAAGTTCGACGCCGTGCTGCACGAGTTCGGCGTCATCGAAGGCGTGAAGGAAGACGTCCAGGACATCTGTCTCAACCTGAAGGACCTCTTGCTCGTCGTACACTCCGACGAGCCCGTCACGCTCCATCTGGACAAGCGCGGCGAAGGCCCCGTCACCGCCGCCGACCTGTCGACGACCGCAGACGTGGAGATCTTGAACCCGGACCTGCACCTCGCCTACCTCACGAGCCCTAAGGCCGCACTCACCTTCGAACTCACCGTCGAGCGAGGTAAGGGCTACGTCGGTGCCGAAGGAAACAAGGGCTCGTCGACCATTGGCGTCATCCCCTTGGACGCGATCTTCACCCCCGTTCGTCGCGTCAGCTTCGAGATCGAGCCCGTGCGCGTCGAGCAGTCAAAGGACTTCGACCGTCTCGTGATCGACATCGAGACCGACGGTTCGATCAGCCCTCGTGAGGCCCTGGCCTCAGCGGGCAAGACCCTCGGATCGCTCGTCAGCTTGATTGGCAGCTTTGACGAGGAGGCTCCTTCGCTCGAACTCGGCGACGTCGGCACGGCTCAAGCAGCCGCGAGCGAGCTGGACATCCGTATCGAGGAGTTGGGCCTGACGGAGCGTTCGCGCAACTGTCTGAAGCGCGCCGGCATCAACACGGTCGCCCAACTGGTCAACGCGACTGAGCGCGACCTCACTTCCATCACCAACTTCGGCGCCACGTCGCTGAAGGACGTCAACGACCGCCTTGACGAGCGCGGTCTCTCACTGCGGATCGAGGACTAGTAATGCGCGGTACACCTACGAAGAGCAAGCGGTTCGGTGGCGACAGCGCCCACCAGAAGGCGATGATGGGGAACCTCGTCGCTTCAATGATCGCGGCCGAATCGATCGTCACGACCGAGGCCAAGGCTAAGGCGCTTCGACCGATCGTCGAGAAGGTCGTGACTGCGGCCAAGAACTCACCCGAGGGCTCAGTGCACGCTCAGCGTCGCGTCGTTGCGTTCATTCGCGACAAGGACATGACGCACAAGCTGTTCACGGAGATCGCACCTCGTTACACCGAGCGACCTGGTGGCTACACGCGCATCTTGAAGCTCGGACCGCGTCAGGGCGACAACGCTCCGATGGCGCGCATTGAGTTCGTCTGATCCCTCACCTGGCGCCACCCAACGGTGGAGGCTCGATCTCGCCTACGACGGAGACGGCCTGAACGGCTTCGCCTATCAGCCTGAGTTCACGACCGTGGTCGGTCTATTGCGATCGACGATCGCGAGCACGCTGCACATGGACGAAGAACCCCAGATCGTCGGCGCCGGTCGCACCGACACCGGGGTGCACGCCTTCGCTCAGGTCGTCCACGTCGACCTACCCGAGCGGCTCTTCGCGAGACATCGCGGCCCCGACCCCGAACGACTGACCCGTTCACTCAACAAGCAATTGCGCGGTCAGGTGCGCATCATGCGCGCTCAGATCGTGAGCGACGACTTTCACGCGAGGTTCTCTGCCCTGTGGCGAGAGTACCGCTACCTCGTGCTCGAGTCCTCGCCACCGGCGCTCGCGTTCAATGACGTCTGGTCTTGGAGCGTCGAGGGACCCCTCGACCTCGATGCGATGCAGCGTGCCAGTGACGCCGCACTCGGCACCCATGATTTTCGGGCGTTCTGTCGTCGCCCGACCAATTCGAAGCCCGGAGAGGCCTTGATGCGAAACGTGATGATCGCGCGCTGGGAACGCCTTTCGGACCAGTGGGGGATGAGTCCAGACAACGCCCCGGTCGTCCGCCTCACCATTCGAGCCCAATCGTTCTGTCACAACATGGTTCGCTGTCTCACCTCGACCGTGGTGGCCATTGGCCAGGGTCGACTACCCGAAAACACAGTAAAAGAACGCCTGGAGAGCAAAGAACGGGCATTTCTGCCCCCGCCCGCACCGGCTCGAGGGCTTAGTCTGGTGGGGGTCGGATATGACCAATTTGCCGGAGGGCCCTCAGGTTTTGTAAGGTAGAGAGTCCCTTAGGAGTCCCACTGCGGTGACCGTCCTAAAGATCGCTGAAGGAAGAACTGTGCGCACGTACACACCGAAGATGAATGAGATCACGCGCGAGTGGCGCGTCATCGACGCCGAAGGCCTCGTGCTCGGTCGCGTCGCGACCGTTGCCGCGTCGCTGCTGCGCGGCAAGCACCGCACCTACTTCGCGCCCCACGTCGACACCGGTGACTTCGTCATCATCATCAACGCCGACAAGGTGGTCGTCACCGCCAACAAGGCCGCCCAGAACTTCGCGTACCGCCACTCGGGCTACCCGGGTGGTCTGCGCTCGACGTCCTGGCAGAACCTGATGGACAACGACCCCGCGACGCTCGTGCACGACGCGATCAAGGGCATGATCCCAAAGAACCGATTGGGTCGCGCTCAGATGAACAAGCTCTTCGTGTACGCCGGTGGCGAGCACCCGCACGCGGCCCAGCAACCTACCAACTACGACACCTCGGCGATCCGTCGCGGTTAAGGAGCACTCTCGTGTCTAGTCCACTCACACAATCAACTGGTCGCCGCAAGGAAGCGGTCGCGCGCGTGCGTCTTCGCCCCGGCACCGGAACCATCACGATCAACAAGCGTGCGTTCGACAACTACTTCACCTCAGCGACCCACCGTCAGATGGTGATGGAGCCGCTTCGTCTCATCGACGCCCAGCAGACCTACGACATCGACGCGACCATCGAGGGCGGCGGCGTCGCCGGTCAAGCCGGCGCACTGCGTCTGGGCATCTCGCGTTCACTCCTCGAAATCGACGAGAGCGTTCGACCTTCGCTGAAGAAGGCCGGACTCTTGACGCGCGACGCTCGAAAGAAAGAGACCAAGAAGTACGGTCTCAAGAAAGCCCGTAAGGCTCCTCAGTACTCAAAGCGTTAATGGCCATGCCCGTGCGATTTGGCACGGACGGCATTCGAGGACGCGCCTACG
>DAIEHI010000205.1 GCA_027355725.1 Acidimicrobiaceae bacterium | reverse complement strand
GTGCGACATGATGACCAGGTAGTCGCAGATCGAGCCGACGTCACCGAGCGCGTGCGTGGACAGCACGACGCTGGTGCCGCGCTCGGCGACCTCGCGCATCAAGAGCCGCAAGAGATCCTCTCGGGCGACGGGGTCGAGCGCGGCCGCCGGCTCGTCAAGAATGAGTAACTCCGGTTGCTTCGCGAGGCACATCGTCAACGCCACTTGGGCCTGCTGACCACCCGACAGGTTGTTCACCCGATCGCGCAGGGAGATGCCCAGCTGGTCGACGTAGGCGTGGGCGGTCGTCATGTTCCACGTCGGGTTGGTACCCTCCCCGAACCGGAACATCTCGTCGACCCGAAAACCTCGGTAGAGGGGCCGCTCCTGGTCCAAGTAGCCGATTCGGCTGAGGAACGAAGCGCTGTTGCCGATTGGTTCCTCGCCGAGGACGTAGATCTCTCCTGACGTGGGCCGCGAGAGCCCGGTCGCCATCCTTAGCAGGGTCGACTTGCCCGCGCCATTAGGACCGACGAGCGCGGCGACCTTGCCCGCCGGAATCGAGAGCGAGCAGTCGCGCAGGCCCCATTTACGACCGAAGCGCTTGGTAAGTGAGTTGGTCTCTATGACCGGCATCGTCACGAGAGCACTCGTTCGTCGTGGTTGAGGATCCGACGAAGCAACTCGAGCATGTCGTCATCGACGATGCCAGCGGCGCGTGCGCGCTTCACCCAAATCTGTAACTGTCGGGTCAGCTCAACGTTGCCGGCCTCTGTGGCGTGAACATCGGGGTTCTCCGTGATGAACGTGCCGAGACCCAGTCGGCCCTCGGCGAGACCCAAGTTTTCGAGTTCTCGGTACGCGCGGTGCACCGTATTGGGGTTGATTGTCACCTGAGTCACGACCTCGCGCACCGATGGCAACTGGTCACCCCCGCGGAGCCGTCCCATCTCAACGGCGTTTCGGACCTGGTCGACCAACTGCCGATAGGGCGCGATGCCGCTCCGCGGGTCGAGGCGGAAAACGATGCTCGGCTGCCTGTCGGTCATGTCCTAGTACACTAGTACACCCAGGGAGGTCCGTCAGTCTTCGAACGAAATCCATCTCTAGCGTGCAGGGCTTCATCTCCGTCCAGCGGCGCATGGCCCGCCACGGTCGTCGACTCGGTGGCGAGCCTTTGGCTCGTGTCAGGTGATGGTCATCTTCACCGTTGCGCGAAGGAAGCGAAGAGCGCCGTCCTCGCAATGTGCGTCTACCTAGTGACGACTTCGAGTGTTACGGTGCACCCACGGGCTGGTCATGACACAGCACCGCCATCGAGACCCGAGAGGCGTTACGGATGATGGGTCGGCATCGCGCCAATCTTGTCGTAGCCATCAGTATCTCGGTACTGATCGCGGGTGGCCTTCTCACGTACCTGTGGTGGCCCCATCACGCGAGCGTGGCGTGGGGTAGGGCTACCACGTTGCGCGGTGCACCAGGGGTAAATCTGGGTAGCAGCGCTGATCTCTACTCACTCTCGTGCTCCTCACCCGGTGACTGCAGTGCGGTGGGAAGTTACTCGGTGAAGGTGAACCACAACCGAGCCATCATTGTGAATGAGAGACGTGGCCAGTGGGGCAAGGTCGAGGTTCTGCCAGGATTGAGCGCTCGAGAAGAGGGGCTCAACACCGGTGCGAGCGTCGTGTCGTGCTCCTCGCCCGGCGACTGCAGCGCGGGCGGGACGTACGCCGTTGGCGACAATCAGCTCCTCCTCTTCGTTGCCAACGAAAGCGATGGCGTATGGGGGCGGGTCCAGAAAGTTCGGGGCGTCAGCACTCTCGGAACCGGATACTTCGCGTATCTTTCGACGATCTCGTGCGCCTCGCCCGGCGACTGCAGCGCCGGCGGAGGGAACTCCGGCGCGAACGGCGCGCGAGCATTCGTCGTAAGTGAAGTGCGCGGATCGTGGGGACCTTTCGAACTCGTCGCTGGTCCGTCGACCCGCGCCATGGAGGGATCCGGAATTTCGTCGATGTCGTGTTCAGCGCCGGGCGACTGCAGCGCCGTCGGCACCGAGCAAAAGGGTTCAGTTCCTTTGCCGGCCTTCGCCGTAAACGAAACGAATGGCGTTTGGGGCCGCGCGAAAGTCATTCCGGGTCTCGCCGCATTAAGTCCGGGCGGTTCGGATTACACGATCTCGCTCTCGTGTGCCGCGGTGGGTAGCTGTGGCGCGAGCGGAACCTTTCGAGCGCAAACCGGTGTTACCCAGTCGTTCCTCGTTGATGAGACGCACGGGGTGTGGGGCAGAGCCTTCGACATTCCTGGAATCGTGGCGCTCGATGGCAGACATCTCGAGCAGTTGCATTCGATCTCGTGTGGGGCTCCCGGTGACTGTGTCGCCGGCGGTTCCTACGGAACCGGCAGTTATCAACGGGCGTTTCTCGTCAGTGAAGTACGTGGCCGATGGGGCATGGCGATGCCGATCTCAGGGTTGTCGGCACTGAATCGAGGTCACTTCAC
>DAIEHI010000209.1 GCA_027355725.1 Acidimicrobiaceae bacterium | reverse complement strand
GGGAACGGCGAAATTACCGCCGACAGTGGCACACGGTCCAGCCCACTTCACCCACTGACCCAAACTCGTCAGGCGCGCGGCGCCGGTGACACCGCGGTCATTGCCAACCATCAACCAGCCACTAGTGCCCTTGAACACGAGGGCGCCCTCCATCGCAGTTCCCCCGGCGGCCGAGGTCAGTGTGGGCGTGTGGATACGACGCCAGGAATCGGTCGTGATCGGAGACCGCCAGAGTCCGAAAGTTTGATCCGTGTTCCACCCGATTGTGTAGACCTGACCATGGCTCGCGCCCACCGAGAGGACGGCGAATCTCAATCCGAGTGACGCTAGGGAGATTCGATACCACTTGCGCCCTGCGTCGTGGGTTGACCACAGCACCGCGTTAGTGGTGCCGTTGGCGTTCCCGCTCGGCACGAAGCCGTAGATCCACCCATTCTCTGCGTTGGCGAAGTAGATGTTCAGTTGGGCGAATGGGTCAAGGTCGGGAGTCGTTGTGCGCATGACTCTCTGTAGCGGGTTCGGAACGGCAGCGGTGGTCCACGTTCGCCCGGCATTCGACGTGTGCTCGACGCGAACACACGCATCGGTTCCGCAGTGGTAGGCGGCCAACATCCAGCCCTCGCCGGAGGGCAGGAATGATACCGAAACCGGTGACACCGGAGCTGGTGTCGTGGGCCCGGCCAAGGGCGCCCCAACCAGCGGGGTGAGCATTCCGAGCGGCGAAGTCACGACCCGCGGATAGCCCGACAAACGACACGACGTCGCAGTGACGTTACGTAACTCGACGATGTAGGACCCGTGCCCAAGACCCGCGTTACGAAGCGCTGTGGTACGGAGAGACGAAGACCTACAGGTTGGGGCGCTCGTGGCCGAGGCGCTCGGCGCCTTGCCCGGACCGTAGACGCTGAATGCTCCCAACACGACGAGGGCGGCGGCGACGGTGTTTGCTCGCCGCCGCGCAACCCGCAGGAAACGGCTCATGAGAGGAATTGTACTGAGCAGGGTGCACCACGCCAGGACCACCCCGCCGAAGCGAATACCCCAACGAACCTGAGTGACTCGGACCTGCCGAGGACGCAGGTCTTGCGGATCTGGCCAAGGCGTCCGCGGAGTCAACTCAGGACCCAGTCGGTCCGGAGACCGTAAGTGGTCCGTAGCTGACGGTGGCCATCGGCGTTCCTCCTACTGAGGCCATGCACTCCAGTAGCGCGCCGCTGGAGGGGTCGATCACGAGTTCCAGCGTCTCGTTGGCTCCGAGCGGCACGACAACGGCAGTGCCCGACACGCCCAATGGTGTCGTCACGCTGCCCAGCAGTTGAGAACCCGGAAGTGTCGCGGCCACCTGGTAGAGCGCGGCGCCCAACTTGGCCGACGCATCGGGCAGCTGGAGGAGTTGGGCGACGATTTGCACCTGTTGGGTAGCGTCACAGCCGGTCGTCGCGGCGTTCGGAGTGAGAGGGCAGGCCTGCGGCGTGCTAGCGGTAGTCCCGTCGGGCGCGATCTCACCGGCGGCGAGCATCGAGGACAACTGAGCGGAGTCGCTCGGAAGTTCATTCACTCGGCTCACCGAGTTGCCGATGGTGGTAGTGCTCGCTGAGAGGGTGAAGCCGAGGCCGCCGTAGCCCGAGACAGTCGCGGCGAATCCCCCATAGGACGAACCCTGGTTCGCGTTCGCCGGGTT
>DAIEHI010000200.1 GCA_027355725.1 Acidimicrobiaceae bacterium | reverse complement strand
GATGAGACCTGGCAGGTCACCGAACCGACGTTGGACGAGATCATCATGGCCTACCTGCGGCTGGGGACGGGCTCCACCCTCTCCCAACCTCGCCACGACGCGACTACTGCCACTGGTGGAGGAGTCTCGTGACCTGGATGGCGTGGCGCCTGCAGCGCAGCGTCTACCTCTTCTTCGTCGCGGTGAGCCTGCTCCTCATCGCCTACGCCATCGTCAACGGACTGCACATCGAGGCCCTGCGCCATCAGTGGTTGGGCCAGCCCTGCCACGGTGGCAACGGCTTCGCCGCGCAGTATCAAACCCGCTGTCAGACACGGTTCAACCAGTTGTCGCGTGCGGTTGGTTCCGGTGTGTACGTCCACTGGTTCGCGGCGTTGCCCACCGCCGTTCTCGGTCTACTGCTCGGGGCCAACGCCGTCGCTGGCGAGATCGATCGCAACACGGCGCGTACCGCGTGGACCCAGTCGATCACGAGAGGCCGTTGGTTCGCGACCAAGGTCGCGGTGGGACTTGGAACGCTCGTGCTGCTCACGATTCCACTCTGTGTGACCGCGTCGTGGTTCCTTCGAGTCTCACAGTGGACACCACGACTCTCGGGAGACGGATTTGGTTTCACCGGTTGGATGCCCCTCGCGACCGGCGTCTTCGCCTTCGCCGTGACGGTGACCGTGGGCACTGTCCTTCGGCGCCCCGGTTGGACGATCGTCGTCGGTATGGCCGTGATGGTGCTCGTCCCGTGGGGCGTGCAGACCTACGTGCGCACACACCTTGCCCCAATTCGGTCACTAGACATCCAGTGGTCCGCGATGACGAAGGGTGACAAAACGGTCGGCCAACCGAGTGGTCAGGCACCCGCAAACGCGTGGGTCGTCTTCAGCGGCTACGTACCAGTCAAGTACGGCAATACCCCTCCAACTAAGGATCAGGAAACACCCTGGCTTAACGCCACCTTCCATTGTCCGGCGGATTTTGTCTTCCCGGCCAGATATACGGCGTGCCTGAACAAACTCGGCTTGCACCAGGTGGAAATGTACGTGGCCGACAGTGAGTACTGGGCGCTGCAGCTGCGTGAGGGCGGTCTCTACCTGGTGGGCGCGGCGCTACTCCTGGGTACGAGTTGGGCACTCGTGCGTCGCACTCGGGCCTGAGGTGGACACCACCACAACGACGGTGGGAATGTGGATCCCGGGAACACTCGATCGGTGGGGGGTTCGTGCGTGAGGGCGATTCAAGGTGAGAATGGTCGAGTCAGAGGACTTCGCGTTCCCTCGAAGCGAATGACGCGGTCTCGACGAGTATCCGGTATCGCGGCGGTACTCGTCGCCGCGTTCTCCCTTAGTTCGTGCAATGGTGCACCCGCCAAGACCGCGACACTGGTGCCGTGGCTCGCGCTCACGCCCTTATCGACGACCACGTCCACGTCAACGTCCACGACGACAGCTATCGCGCCCGCCCCACCGTGCGTGGCGAGTCACCTACGGGTTTCGATGGGGCAGGGCGAAGGTGCCATGAGCAACGAAGTATTCCTGGTCTTGATCACCAACGTCGCCAGCACGTGCCGACTGAGTGGCTACCCCGACCTCATTGGTCGCACGTCCACTCGGCCACTGGGTGCACTGGTCGTTGGCAAGACGGGCACGTACTTCGGCAACCTGATCCCCGCCAACCTCGCCACCGGTCAACGTGGAGAACTCCTGCTGAGCACGTCCAGTGCTTGCAACGCGCTCAACGAGCCCTCGCAAACCCAGAACCTCGCGAACGCGCGAGCCGACACCTATCACGGCGTGACCATCATCCTGCCCAACGGAGCAGGGGCGCTCTCGGTGCCGCACATCATTCTTGACGTGGCCTGCGGCCTGGAGGAGAGTCAACTGGGCGTTCCGGCGCCCTCGCCCTACCAGTACAACGCTCCACCGGGCAGCCCCCAGTCCTTGGAGGCCAGTGTGACGATGCCCCGGAGCGTTCAGTCCGGACGGACCTTGCGGTTCGTCGTGACGCTCTACAACCCGGCGAGCAAAGCCGTCTCATGGGCCGACTGTCCCAACTACACCGAGTTGATCCGCACAATGCCCCAAGTGGCCCGATCACAGAAATTCTCCCGAACGTACCAGCTCAACTGCGCCCAAGCGCAGAGTGTGCGCCCCCGGCACTCGGTGTCTTTCGTCATGGAACTGCCGGTGGGAAGCGTTGCGAACTCGTCCGAAGCGAAGTTCTCGTGGCAGCTCGACACTGGGTATGGTCCCTACGCGGGGCGCGCTGTACGCGTAAAAGCTTCGCAGTGACTCCCTCGGCTAACCACCAATACAGGAATGTCAGCGCCACTGCCCGCGACTGACCAACGAGCATCTTCACAACTTGCTGAAGCGGGTGGCTGCACGAGGACCCAGAGTCGGTTCCGTAGCACGGGGAACGGCGGCTCAGACTCTGTCATACACTCCGAAGGTTGACCGTGTGGTCAACTCGCTCAAAAACGCGTGGAATGCCGTCGCGGAGCCTTGTCAGACTCCAGCCACCGCATGGCGCCAGGAGTTTCGTAAACACCCCAGTAGAACGCCGGATCGCGAAAGTCGCCACGTCGACGTGAGATAGTGAGCCAAGACCTGGTCCTAAGATCAGCCCGTGACGCGTCTGACGCGGTGAGTGAATTACCGCGAACTCAATGTACGTCGTGGAACTCGCTGGAACGGTTACCACAATGACTGCAGAATTGATCTTCTGGTCCCATCGGCTGTGAACAGTTGGCGCACTGCAGACCCTCGCCCGAATGTGCGCTGAAAATGAAGATGGCAACGCCAACGCCGAGAAGCACAAGACCCGTCACTAACCAAATCCACGGATTCCCCTCTGACCCACAGCTCTCACTGAAGCCGGAGGGACTCTGGGTTGTCGCGCAGACCATTCCCGGTCCACTTCGATTGAGATAGGCGATGTAGAACAAGGGAAGTGCGAGTCCGCCAAACAGGCCAGGGATGCCTCGTCTGGAAACTGGTTTGCGAACCAGGAACACAGTGGCGATGGTGGCCACAGGAATGAAGACGATGCCAATACTGAAAGCCCCGACAATGACCATTGCCCACGCGCTGCCAACGAGCATCCAGATGATGAAGTAGATCCACGGTCTGCGCGAAACGACAGGAGGCTGGCCAGTCAAACTTTCGCGCGACCCGTTCTTGACTTTCGGACGGATGGACAACAGGTAGACGAGCGCGAGGATGAATCCAACGACGAAGAGGGACAACGTGAAGACCGCAATGAGTGTGAGCCACATCGCTTTGGATTCACGGACGGCAACGAACGCCTCCGACGGCCTCGAGGCCGCATCGATGATGGCCCAAATCGAAACGCCGAGGAACACGATGACCAGCGAGACGATGATGACTAACACGAAGACACCGCAGTCTGCTTGGACGTCGTTAGGTTCTTGAACGCCGTAAAGAAAAGGATCTCCGTCGGGACGACCAAGACGCTAACCAAGAACGTCACGGTGCTTTGAACTTCGCCCGACTGAACGATGATCGCAAGTAGCCAGGCAAGGCACGGAGCTACTTCTGAGCTGGAGCGAACGTGAATGACGATCATGAGGGAAGAGGTCAGCGAAATTAATAGGGGCGTGGCCACGAGAAAGTACATCCGGTATCCGGTGATCCCAAAGAAGAAGTTCCTGCGCAACTGAGCGCAGTCAGGTCCGCAAGAAACTGGTGATATCGGCTCGACGTGGGAGATGACCGCTCCCGGACGGGACAGAGCGGCCCAGACGCTGGCTCCAAAGAGCGGCGACCGCACGTCTCTCTTCATCAGCGACCAC
>DAIEHI010000199.1 GCA_027355725.1 Acidimicrobiaceae bacterium | reverse complement strand
GGCGCCTTGATCGTACGCGGCGACCTCGAAGGCGCTGCGCGTGCGCGTCGAGGTCTTTTCGAAGATGAGCGCAATCGAGCGCCCCGTGAGTCTCGGGTGCTCGACGCGCTGTCGCTTCTCGTCACGCAACTCCTCGGCGAGCTCGAGCAGACTCAAGTACTCCTCGGGTGTGAGGTCGGTGTCACGGAGCAGCGACCTGCCTCGTAGGTTCTGCCACGCCCTCGTCATCTACAGCACCGCCTCTCGCTCGATCGGACACGTCATGCACCGCGGGCCGCCGCGACCACGACCGAGCTCGCTGCCCTCGATGGTGACGACTTCAATGCCGTGACGGCGAAGCATCGTGTTCGTCGCCACGTTTCGGTCGTAGCCAACGACCACGCCAGGCGCGACGGCGAGGAAGTTGGTCCCGTCGTCCCACTGTTCGCGCTCGGCGGCGCGCACGTCCTCATCGGTTGCGAGCACGGTAACACGGTCCACCTCGAGCACATCAGCGAGTGTCGACCACAGGTCCTGGTTCTGGACCATCACCAGTTGGTCACCTTCGCCCGGCGTGATGCTCCAACTGCGCAGTGCCCGGTCGAAGTACGGATAGAGCACAAACGTCGAGCGGTCGATCATCGTCATCACGGTGTCGAGGTGCATGAACGCGTGACTGTGCGGCAACTCGACCGCGATCACGCGCGTGGCCTGGTGGGCGGCGAACAGGCGCTGGGCGACCATTTCAATGGCGATTGGTGTCGTGCGCTCGCCCATTCCGATCATGACGGTGCCGTGACCGAGTACGTGCACGTCGCCACCTTCGAGCGTCGCGGCCGGATGCACCGATTCCTCGTCGAGAAGGGTCTCGAAGTGCTCGTCACGAAAGAGCGGGTGGAACCGGTAGATCGCTCGCGTGTGTAGCGACTCTCGTTGCCGTGCTGGCTTGGCCATCGGGTTTATGGTGACGCCCGCGTAGATCCAGCATGAGTTATCGCGTTGGAAGAGATGGTTGGGCAACGGCGCGAGGAGGAAATCGTCGTTTCGAAGCGTCTCCCAGGAGAGACTCTTCGCCCCGGCGGGATGAAGGTCCGCTTTCACGATCCCCCCGATCAGGAACTCAACCAGGGTCGAACTCTCGAGGTCATCGAGGAGCTCTCGCACCGGCTTCACCAGTGACGGGCCGAACTGTTGAGGAGAGCAGAGTCGATCGAGTACGAACGCGCGACCCTTCTCGTCATCGACGACCTCGGTGAGCAATTGGGCGAAGTAGTGGACTTTGACGCCCTTGTCGCGCAGGACTTCGGCGAAGGCGTCGTGCTCCTCCTTGGCTTTCTTCGACCAGAGCACGTCGTCAAAAAGCAGGCCCTCGACGTTCGAAGGCGTGAGGCGGGCCAACTCCAGGCCAGGTCGGTGCACGACGACCTGGCGGAGTTGGCCCACTTCGGAATCAACGTGGAACGACACGATCACCTACCGCTTCGTTGGGCTGATGTGGTGCTCGATGCCCTCGAGGGTGTCGGGGACGTTGAGTGGAGCGTCAATCGGCATCGGCGTCTCGCCACGGTGCTCGCGTTGGCCGTTGAGTAGCGCGTAGAGCACGAGACCCGCGAGCAAGACCACGAGCGCCTGGTAAACAACCTGGTAGCCAGACGCGAAGGTGACCCACATCGAGAACAGCACCGACGCTCCGGCGACGCTGAGGTCGCGCGCCATCTGCCAGCCCTGGACCCGACGGCGCCTGGACGCGAGGAAGGTGAGTTGGGCGATCGCCGAGAAGAAGTACGGGATGGCGACGGTCACAACCGACAGGTTCACGAGGTACGTGAACACCGTGAGTCCCGAGCTCATCGAGTAGCGCCACAACATCAACAGTGACGGCAGTGCGGTGCCGACGAGGATGCCGAACCACGCGGTGCCGCGCTTGTCGGTCCACGCGAAGGCCTTCGGGAACAGGTGATCCTGGGCAACAGCCCGTGACGTCTCGGTCACGATCAGCGTCCAACCGTTCAAGGCTCCGATCCCCGAGACCACCGCCACGCCGGCGACGAAACGTCCCGCCCACGCGCTGTTCGGAAAGATGCTCTGGAACGCGTTGACGAATGGGGAGCCGGTGTTGACCAGCGTCGCGTGAGCGACAAGGCCCATGACCACGGCGGTCACCAACACGTAGAGCAGAGCACTCAATGCAGTGCCCCACAGGGACGCACGGCCCACGTTGATGCGCGGATTGCTCACGCGCTTCGCGGTCATGGCTGCCGCTTCAACGCCGATGAACGAGAAGAGCGCTACGCCAGCAGCGATGCCAATACCGCTGTAGAGGCTGCCGCCCGTTGCGTTGAAGGGGCCAAAGTGTGCGCTCTGGACGAAGAACCAGCCGATGACACCAACGAACAGCAGGGGCAGGAACTTGAGCACGACGCTCACGTTCTGGAACCACGCCATCTGGCGAACGCCGGCGAGGTTGATGAGTGCTGGTATCCACAGACCCACCATCGCAATGCCCCAGTTCGTCATCCCACTGGGGTTCTTCATGTTGAATAGAGCATTGACGTAAAAGACCCACGACGAGACGATGGCGGCGTTACCCGCCCAAGTCTGGATCCAGTAGCACCATCCAACGAGGTAGCCCGCGAAGTCACCGAACTCGTGGCGCGAGTAGGCGTAGAGCCCACCGTCACTATTGGGGATGCGCCGGGTCAGTTGCCCAAAGAGCACGGCCAACAACATCGCGCCCAGTGCAATGACCCCGAGCACGATAATGCCCATCGTGCCCGCGCCCGCAAGTACCGCCGGCATGGTGAACACACCCGTTCCAACGATCGACCCGATCACCAGTGCGGTGGCCGAGGTCAATCCCAGTGAGTGCGCTTTTTTCTTGTCGCGTGAGGACATCACGTCAGTTCCGCTTCGTTGGCTCGACTCGGGTGTAGAAGGACTAAACGTCATGATGACTCCTTCGAACGGCGACTCCGACTACTCGAAGTTCGCACTGAATTGACTGCACTTCATTCCTAGTCATGAACGAGGAAACCGGCTAGAGAAGAAGGTCATAACTCTTCGTGCCACTCCACAATCACGGCCTCGAACGGGTGTGAACTCCCACTGAAATACGAGGTTCGAGGGCGTAGAGCGTCCTGTGTCCAAACCCTGACTTGGAGGGTCAAGTTCTACGAACACCCTCACAACTCACAGGACGATATCAATCGCCTAACGGCGTGACAGAAGAGCCATCACAGGCGTTGAAGCCGCTATGAGTCGCCTACGCCATTGACGAATCCCAGAGTCGCAGGCAATTTCGCCCCGCTGACTTTGCCGCATAGAGTGCCTGATCCGCGCGAGCAATCGATGTCTCCACCGTTACCTCGGGGTCGAGGGTCGTGACGCCGAATGACGCCGTGACTTGAACAATGCGACCTTCACTAAGACCAATTCTCAAGGCAGCAATTCCTTGGCGCAATCGCTCGATAGCGTCAAGTCCACCCGCTCCGTCCTGACCGGGCGTGCACACCAAGAACTCCTCGCCGCCGTAGCGAAAGAATTCGTCGTAAGGACGCAGTCGCATTCGGATGAACTGAACGACATCGATGAGGACCTTGTCTCCCGCCTGATGTCCAAATTGATCATTCACATCCTTGAATCTGTCCAAATCCATCATGACGATCATGCAGCTTTGGAGTTCTCGTTTCACCAATTCATGCTGGCGTCGAAGTATGGGCAGCATCCCGTAGCGACTCGTGGCGCCAGTGAGTGGGTCGAGGTTGGTGATCCCATCTTCAAGTTCACGACTGAGGGTTTGTATCTCCAGGCGCATTCGTGCCATGGCGTTCACAAAATTCTCATATTCTCGAAGTTGCACGTGATCGCCGCTTTGGGATGTTAAGAGAATCTCCCTGGCCAAGTGATGCATCTGCTCATGCTCCGATGCAATGGCTACGAAGCCTGGATGCTGACCGAGTTCCTCGTTCTGAGGCGAGTAGTACCACTGACCAAATGGACACTCCCGATATGCGTCCTCAGTTAGATCTCGCGCATCAGGCGAGAGATTACAAATCAACGAAGCGTGGATGCTTTCGCTCCATTTCTGATGAACGTACATTGCTTGATCGAGGGCCGAGAGCGCGACAACCATTGCCTCCTTGGACATGTGCGAACCCTGCTTCATTGCGGCCCCTTCGCGAAGCCCTCAACGAACCGGTCTCTCCTGGGCGCATTGGCCATCGTTGCCTGACGACCACTTGGACTCGCAACTCGGTTCATCTCTCCACAATC
>DAIEHI010000168.1 GCA_027355725.1 Acidimicrobiaceae bacterium | reverse complement strand
TGTCACTCGAAGAGATCGCCGCCGCGCAGGGGATATCACGTCAGGGCATGGCCAAACGGATAGAGCGTTGTCGACGCGCGGTACGAGAAAGCCCCGAGGCTTCGCGTCTTCAGGCGTGGTTCGACCACCAGTAGGATTGTTTAACGAGTGCTAATGTTGCTTTGCCCTCGGGTGCATTCCCAGATAGCTCAATTGGCAGAGCAAGCGACTGTTAATCGCTAGGTTGCAGGTTCGAGTCCTGCTCTGGGAGCTGGACCATCGTTTGAGTCTGGTCTTTTGAGTCGAATAAACGGTGATTCTCAACAAGGTACGTTTCGCAATGGCGCTGCTACCTTGATTGAGTTGGAAGGCCGGGTGGTCGTTCATTTGTGTCGCACACAGCAAAGGGCCGTAGCTCAGTGGTTAGAGCAGGGGACTCATAATCCCTCGGTCGTGGGTTCGATCCCCACCGGCCCTACTGAGAGGTGTATTGCAACACCTGATGCGTGACAATTGGCTTTCAGGAGAAGGTTGACACAACGACAGTTGACCCTTGACATTGGTCGGCCACCGACCTCGACTCTGTTCGAGGAGGTAGCCCGTGTTCAAGGAGATCAGCAAAATGGAGCAGTGCTACGACGCCGTACTCATGGTTATCAGGGACGGTTTTTGCGTGAGCGAGGTGTCCGAACAGTGGTGTAAGGCGAATGAGGTTTACTCCAGACCTCAATAGAGTCAATGCCTGCTCTACTGCCCCTTGGACTTGCGATGCACGTTGTCGCCCAATACGAGGCGTTGCGCACGCCAGATGAATTGTTGAAATGGATTAAGGAAGGGGTGTTTTGGTGGAAAGAATCGACGTCGAAGTCGTTGCGAGATTCGCCCCATTCGAGAGAGTGGACCCGAATACGTTACTGATCCACGTTCCATGTCTTCGATATTATTTGAACTTCCAGCACTCGTGCCCTCACACGAACTGACCGCTCCTTACCAAGTCTTGGTTGAATATCTATGGTCAGGTGCGCCCAATTCTGAGCGCCAATGGCCGGCTTCAGAATTGTCGCGTCGGGCATACGATTCCTATCTGGTTACTCGCTTCGTGGTCCATGTCAGTTCATCCTTCAACGGTTGTCGTCGGACAAAGCTGCCGAGTTATTGATCGATCTCTCTAGTCGTGGCCCAAGGGAGATCATGAAGATCACAGTTGTGGCCGATATGGCAGTGCCGAGGAGGAACGATCCAGTCGACCCGCTTCGATCAATCGCGAGGCCGCCGAGAATTGACCCGAAAGCTATTCCAGCATTGAAGGCGGTGTTGATCCACGCGGATGTTTCGGTTCTTCCAGCTCTGGGTCCGAGTCGTTCAGCCGCGACGTAGGACAGGACGAGGACGGGCGTCATCGATGTGCCGAATGCAGCCAGAACGGCAGCTAAAACGGCGAGGTTTGAGGCTTCGGCGGCACCCGCCAGACAGACCGTAAGGACTATTGAGAAGGTTGTAAGTTGTCTGAGCACTGACCCAGAACGAGTTCGCCTGCCCCACAGTTGACCACCAATGATGCCACCTAGCGCCATCGCCGCGAGCACGTAACCTGCGGCGGCGGGTGCAGCCTCTTCTATCGCACGGGCGGCCACGCTCACATCGACAATCCCGAGACCCGTCGAGAGGGATACGACGACGCCGAGCAGGAGGGCGAAGCCTGGTGAACGAAGAACTCCGGTCAATGGCCTTTTCTCCCATGTCGGTGCCTGTCCGTCATGAGCCGATACAGCTGGTGACCTAGCGAAAGACACGCTGCCGACGAGCATGAGTCCGGCGGCGACGACTATGGCGAGCGTGGGTCCATCAAGCAAGACGAGACCCCCAACGAGGAGCGGTCCACCGGTGAAGAGTGTGTCTTCCACGCCAAGATCGAAGCTGTAGGCGCGTTCGCGGCTCGCCACGCCATCAGTGATAGTCGCCCACACTGCCCGCACTGCGGGCCCGAGTGGTGGTGCGAAGAGGCCGGTCAACCCAGCGAGAGCGGCGTATGCGGCTCCGTTATTAACACCGCTGACAGAGAGTGTCGCCAGCCCGAACAAGGTGGCAGAGCAGGTGGTCCCGAGGAGGGCAATGAGACGGCGTTGTCCGTAGCGATCGATCCACCGTGATTTGAGCGGCGCCGTCAGAGCGCCGACGCCGTATGACGCGCTGGCTAGGCCAGCGACTGCGAACGAACCAGAGGCACGCTCGACTACCAAGAGCAGAGCCAGGCCGACCGTGCCGTAGGACAGTCGGCCCAAACTAGATGCAACGAAAGTTGGTAAAGCTCCTGGCAGGCGTAGGAGTGTCCGATAGGACACGACCTCTTCAGAATGAGGCATGAGTTCTCCTGGGATGAATGGTGTCGGCAGCGCAGGTTTGACTGGTCGGCCGACGGATGGGTGGGATCAATGGGCACGCACTAGCGCGCCGGACCCTACGCTCAGTCCCGAGGTGATTGCATAACAAAGACGATAGCCGAGGGTGGTTTCTGGCGCACAGTGCGGAATGGAAATGATCACCAGCGTCCTCGTCCTCCGACGAAAATGGCGACTGTGATTCGACAGGCGATTGCCACTTCGGCATCGCAATCACTCAAGACCGGCAGTGAGGCAATGGCCCCCACCGTCACGGCGTTGGCGACAATGGTCAACTTTTTCGTCTAGATAGTGCCATCGTCGTGCCATCATGGTCTTCAACACGGATTTTCCAAAATGACACCGGGGCTTGAATCTTGCTACGACACGTTAGGAAGACAGTGGTCAGCTTGTTTCAACCAAGAGATTCGGTGACAAAGGGGGACGCGTTTCCCATTTTGGAGTAACGCGGACGCTGGCTCCAGTGAGTGAAAGTGGAGGTGCCATGGTGACACATGTGACGACGCCAGCCAAGCGTTGCCTCTTCGCCCTTCTGCTGACATTCATAGGAATAGCCATTGTTTCGCCGTGGAATGAAACGTCGGCCAGTGCAGCTGCTAACGGCCAGAGCGTGGCCACAGTGTGGCCAGTTGGTGCGAACACCGTGTGGGCCTTCACAGTGGGCCAGACAACCGCCAACGCTGGTTCGCAGGGCTTAGAGCTGACCATCAACGGAGGGAGAAGTTGGGCCAATGTCGCTCCATCCGATTGCCTCATCACAAGCATGTTTGCCCTCTCTTCGACCCACGCCTGGCTGACCTGTGGCAACAGTCCGAAGACATTCATCGAGGCGACCACGGATGGTGGACGACACTGGACTCATGGTGGGGTACTCCCCATCGCCGGGGGCAACTGCTCGTTGCAGTTCGCGTCGTCTGAGGTTGGGTGGTGCACGCAAATGGACGGTGCGGCGGGTTCGATGGTGATCACGATCTACCGGACAGGTGACGGCGGGGCATCATGGAAAATGGTCTCTTCGAACGCCAGTCAAGTTGCGAATTCGAAGGTACCCGCCGGCTCATTGCCGTTCATGTGCGACAAAGACGTCGAGTTCACGACTCCATCGAGGGGCTGGGCGCTCTTTGCGTGCAACGGTGGGTTGGCACCACTGTACGAGACGTTCGACGGAGGTTCTTCGTGGGTGCGTCGCGGTGTTGCCTCGCCCCCGGGCCCACTGCCCGATGGCTCGTACTTCCAACCGAAGGTGCAGCAGTTTGGCCGGGTCGCAGTGGTGGGTCTCGAGGTTGGTTCTCACACTGTCGTGTACGTCAGTACTAATGGGGCCGCTTCGTTCCATCCTGTTGCGATACCGGGTTCACCGCGGTATTGGATAGTAGACGCCGTGTCGGCAACGACGTGGCGCCTCGTCGCCGGTAATGAAGTCCTCGCTACCAACAACGGCGGTAAGTCATGGACGACGCGAACGACGAACGTCAAATTCAAACTCTTCGGTGCCTACCGCTCGCCAGAGCCGCCCTCTGTTTATTTCGCTACGGGTCGGATCGGCTGGGCCGACGAAACGTCATCAATTTGGCGAACGACCGATGGCGGAGACCATTGGCGCGAGGTAGCGGTGCCAGGAGTATGACGAGGCGCTCACTATGTCAGTGTGCGTTCAAATCAGACGCTTCATTTGAGGTCACTTGCTACTCCATCGCTACTCCGATCCTCGGGCGCGGCGGACGCCTCTCTGAATCAAGGGATTGTCGTGACGACAGCAGCGAACTGAATGGACGCAATCAACTGAAGGCGTGCAACTCATAATCCCTCGGTCGTGGGTTCGCTCCCCACCGGCCCTACCGAGTGCCCTGAACCCCGTTTGGTGGTCCAGGCCTTGTCACAAGATGGTCGTGAACTACCAGGAGATTCTTGACACGAAAACACCTGATGCCTGACGCCCCGACAGCTGATCCTTGACGCCGTTCGAGCGCCTACCTCGACTTTGATCGAGAGTCTGCGTGGAATCGCTCGCCAACGAACTCTCGTTGAGTGTCCACACTTGCCGTGGGCAGCATTGTCGGGTCCGTATTCATGTGGGTTGTTGGGCAAGCGGGTGGGCCCTGAAACGCAGTTAAGTGCAAGACTTCCGATTGTGGGGACCAAAGCGTGGAAACTTGGAGTAGGCGGCGTTGTGCTCATGGTGACTTCTCTGGTCCCCTTTGGAGTCTCGGCATCTCGAATCGGCGTCACTGCGCCAAGCACTCGGTCACGGATGTCACGCACGACCGATTCGCTCTCGGCCACTCCAACTACTTCGTGGACTGCTGCGGGATGCCCGACGATTCCTGGCGGCTACGACATGACCAGTTCGGGGACCGAGAACAGCCTGACCCAGTCCTATGACGGTGAAGTGTCCGGATGCATGCGCGTACCCGCGCTCGGAGCTTCAACGCTGGTCGTCGCTCTCCAGACGTCGGTCAATCGCGCAGTTGCGGTCTCGACGAAGCCCATCGGATCGGTGTCGAAGAGTACGAATGATGGGGACTTCCAACTGTCGTCGAGCTCTCGAAGTGTCAGGCCAGGAGCGATGATTACCATGACGCTTCATTACCCATCCGCTCACCCTCCTTCGATGCCGGGCGGATCGATGCCGGTCCTTTGTTGGGATGGCTGTCAGACCGGCATTCAAGAGCAAGGTACTTCGCTCCATCGCGTGTCGTCTTCCACGTTCCACATTTCGTTTCGGGTGCCCGACGACGCGTGGTTCGAGGGAACTGGCGCAGGTGAGGCCTACATCCACCCACTGACGTCGGGCGACTACTCGATTGGTATCGAGTGCGTCACGGTGAGCTCAGGGTGCGCGACCCAACCCGCCGATGCCGAGGTCATCGTCCACCTGTCTGCACCCTCACCAACGTGGTGCACGATTGGCACGACGTGCGCGACGTTGAGCCTCAGTTCGCCGACCGCCCAGGTGGGCGACGTCCTCAGATTTCACGGTCGAGCTCCGTTGGAGGCCATCATCGGGCGGCCGTGGGGTATGAATCTCATGGTGAGTGCGGCGACGAAGCACCAGAAGTATCCACCCACGAAGTTCTCAACCACTCCGAAGGGCTTCCTGCTCAACACGGTTCTCGCCCCCCAGCGTCTCGCAATCAAGCCCAGTGCGACGTGGGCGGATCTTGGAAAGCTCGACACACTCTCATCAACGTGGTCGGGTGTCCAAGGGTTGCAGGCCCAAACGGGTTCTTCACGCGTGGCGTGGTGTCAACCGTCGGCAATCATCGTGACCGGAGGTTCGAGCTCACGACGCATCTCGACCTCGGGTGTGGCGCAGGTACTGCGAAGCGCCCATCTCAAACCGTGGGGCGGGGGACGAAGCGTCTCGGCGTGCTCGACGGTGATGTTGGATCCCCGGCGTCCCTCGACGATCTACGCGGGCTTCTTCGTGACACCCAACGGCGTGGCACCACCTGTGCAACTGGCTGGTGTGTACACCACTGACCTGGGGGCGACCTGGCACATGGTTCCGGCCCCGAAGGGCCACACGGACAGCGACTTCGTTGGTTTTAGAACTGACAGACAAAGCGTCGAGGGACTGTTCGCCACATCGAACACGTATGGCGAGGTCGTGACGAAGCCCACATCCTGGAGCGACGAAGCGACCACGAACGGCGCCACTTCGTGGTCGGCGTCGACGCTTGCGTGTCCGCGTGTTGGACCGTGTGTGACTTTTGGTCCCTATTCGTGGGGGAACTGTGCCATGAACGGCTCGCCGCAGGCCCTGCTCGTCGGGTCACCAACTTCCACGACTGGCGCATCGGTGCGCTGGAAGAGCACGTCATGGGAGACCAGCGTGAACAGTTGTTGGTCCCAGCAACTGGTGGCTGTTTCGAGCCGTGGGGCGCTCCTGGTCGACCCTTCCTCGCAGTACCCATTGATCAGAACCAAGGACTCGGGAACGACGTGGACGGACGTCGCGCTTCCGCGGATCGATGGACGCAGCCTCGGCGCGTTGGGCTCGTCTAGCTTCAATTCGATGGTTCTGGCGCCGGATGGATCGCTGTTCGCTGCCGTTGTGAATCAGGCGGGAAACACACAGCAGCTCTACCGCTTGGCGCCAAGGGCCACGGCGTGGTGCCTCGTTCCCAAGGTCTTCGCGACGGGCGCATCGACCTCGTGGGCCGAGGCGCTACGAGTGAACTCGAAGAGTCTCCTGTGGCTCCAATTCGAGAACCAAGGGACCGCGACGTCAGCGTCGACACGACACTCAGTGGCCCTGTCCAGTTTGCAGTGCTCTTGAACCGTGCTGAGCACACGAAGATCGAATTCGAACGCAGACGTCAACGCAGGCTCGCGTTCGACGCCGAACGTGAGCCTGACGCTCGCCTCATCCACTGAGAACCCCGCCAGTTAGAGCCCACCCAGAGGTGACCTGTCACCCACGAGCCACGCGTGTCCAAATGGATCGATGAAGCCACCTTGTCGGTGTTTCCCCCACGGAGCAGGTCGTTCTTGGACGCCGGCACCGGTGACGATTGCACCGGCGCCAACGGCCTTCGCAATGAATGCATCAGGATCATCGACGAAGACTTCAACGCGAGCCGTTGTCTGACCAAGGCCACCAGGGCTGGCAAATCCCTCGGCGGTGGGCTCGTGAAGAAAGAATGGCGCGCCATCAATGTGTAGACCCATGACCGAGCCAAGGCTCCACATCTCGAGTGCGCCGAGTGCGGTGACGTACCAGTCACCGGCGGCCGCGACGTCATCGACGGCGAGCATCAGCGAGATAGAGAGCGCCATGGAGCTCATGATATGTGCTCATCGCAAGTGTTTGATTACCTGATCCTCCGTGTTCGTCGAGCCACAGACACAAAAGAGTGATGCACTCCTCGCCTAACTGAGGTTCACGACGGCGCGGGTACGCGTCGTGACGTCGGGGCGGGCCGCGCACGAGCACTCTCGCCACTACGGTGAATGAAATGGAATACGTCGAGCCGCCTTCGGACCCCAATGAGTGGAGTGATGAACAGTGGATCGACTGGCTGAAGGCCACCGATGAAGCGCCCTTGGAGGAGACCGAGGCGACCATCTCAAAGGTCGTGAAGCGCATTGTCGAATCGACACCCGGTCAAGCCTTGGGTCAAGCAATGCTCGGCATGTCCCAAGCCATCTACGGCCGCCACGACGACGACATCGCCATTGTCGTCGAAGGCAATGGGGACACCGCGGACGACGAACCATTCGCCATCCGACTCGACCCCACACACCCCGAACGTTCGGCCGTGGTCTTCAAAGAGAGCCCTGATACTGCCACGTGAAGAAGGGCGATCCCGATTGTCGATGCCCCTGGGTTCTGGCGATCCTTGGTCGTGTCGCGGGTCTTCATCGAGTCTGAGCACGATTAGGACTCGCAACGGGCTGATAATTCTGCTAGACGAGTTGTAGGGGTGACACTCGCTCGGTCGTTCGTTCGAGCGGCCGGAGGGGTTACGTGAAAGGAGTTGGCATGCCTTTATCTGATCATGAACAGAGAATCCTCAACAGCCTCGAGGAATCGCTCGAAAGTGACCCTCACTTCGTGGGTACCGTCGAAGCCCTCAGGACCTCGTTACGTCGTCGACAAATGAGGATCGTGGGTGTCCTTACCTTCATCGTGGGCCTGGCGATCATGGTGGCCTTCTTCACGCAATCGGTCGTCGCTGGAATCCTCGGGGTCGCGATGATGCTCGGCGGATCGTTGCTTTTCGTCGAAACGCTCAATCGTCAATCTCGTTGGTCAGGCCGTTGATTCGCTCAGTGAGCCGACGCTTCGATTGCTTCATCGAATGAGAAGGCTCCTCGGGGCGGTGCCTCAACCAGTGGACGAATGCCACCCCCGCGGCCTTCTGGTCGGCCGTGTCGTCCTTGTCTCTTGATGAGCTTGTCAGCCTTCAAGGTCGCTGGGTCACTGAGGAGCAACCGGGGTGAGGTTGTCGGACAGAGACGCAGGGCTGGATGAGAAGAGTGAGGTATTGGAGGAGATGCGAATGAGTCCCTTCGAGTCATCACTTGATCGCCGTCAACTCCTCGCCGGGGGCCTCGCTGTCGTTGGGGGCGTGCTCGCTCCGGGTTTATCGCCCCTTGAACGCGCGGGCGCATCGACAATCGCCAAGGCGAAGATCCCCGCAGCGGGTTCCGATATCGGCGCCGTCGAGCACGTCATTTTCCTCATGCAGGAGAATCGGTCCTTTGACCATTACTTTGGCACCTACCGGGGAGTCGCTGGATTTGATGATCATCCGCTCGACTCATTGGGCGCATTCGCCCAGCCTTATCGCGCAAATAAGACTCGCGCGCCAACAGGGGTGCAATTGCCGTTCCATCTCGATGCCAATTCAGGCAGGGGCGAATGCACTCATGACATCAACCACGATTGGAACGTCCAACAACTCTCTCGCCACGCCGGCGCCATGGACGCCTTCGTCGCGGTGCACACGAGGCCGAGTGTTGATGGACCTGAGAACGGCCTGCTCACAATGGGCTATTACAATCGCGCGGATCTGCCCTTTCATTACGCACTGGCCGACGCGTTCACGATCTGCGATCACTATCACTGCTCGGTGCTCGGACCCACCCACCCCAATCGGTTGATGTCAATCTCGGGGACCATCGACCCGAGCGCCAGAGACGGGGGACCGGTACTAACCACCATGTCCGCAGCGCATGCTCTCTTCAGTGTGCATTGGACCACCGTGCCCGAACTCTTGGAAGACGCTGGGGTCTCGTGGAAGACGTACACGACACCGGGGGAAGGTTTCTATCCGCCGAATCCTGAAGTGGGCTTCGGCGACGCGATCCTTCCCTATTTCGCCCAGTACAAGAACCCGAGGTCGTCGCTGTACAAGAAGGCGTTCCTGCCGAGCTTCCCGGGCGAGTTCGCCCACGACGTTCGTACGGGTCGCTTGCCGAGCGTGTCGTGGATCACGTCACCCAATGGCCACGATGAGCATCCCCCTACTCCTCCGGCCAACGGTGCGTGGTTCATCAATCGAGTCCTCGAGATACTCGTAGCGAACAAGGCCGTGTGGTCAAAGACGGTCGTCTTCATTTCCTACGACGAGAATGGGGGCTTCTTCGATCACGTCGCTCCACCGGTGCCACCTCCGGGAACCGTTGGCGAGTACATCGCGACCCACCCGCTCGTCGCGAGCGCAAGCGGTATCGCTGGTCCCATAGGACTCGGGTACCGCGTGCCCATGCTCGTGGTCTCACCCTTCAGTCGAGGCGGCCACGTTGTCTCCGAGGTCTTTGATCACACCTCCCAGATCCGATTCCTCGAGGAGCGATTTAACATACGCGCGCCCGGAATCTCCGCGTGGCGACGTTCTGTTGTTGGAGATCTCACGAGCACGCTGCAGACTTCGTCGAGCAATCTCAGTGCGTTGCGGCTGCCGTCGACAAGGACGTACCGCGCGCGGGCGCTCGGCGTGCAGGGCTGCACGCCAGGCGACCTCAATGAGACGAGAACCAACCAGCCGCCCTATCCAATGGCGAGCGTCCAGACAATGCCAGTGCAAGAAGCGCCAATGACCGGTCCGCCCTCGCCCTGAGTGTTCGGACTGCGCCAGTGAACTGCGCCACGCGACTCGAGCGATATGTCATGGTTGTGCGCCGAAGTGCGGTCTCACATGGTCCTGGGACCCGCGGGGGTAACTTCACATCATGTACACGAAGCGTGCGGTGATGATCATTGATGGCGAGTGCGGATTCTGTACGACGGTGGCGGGGTGGATCAGCGCTCGTTGGCCCGCACCGGCTACCCGGGTTGTCGCCTATCAAGAGTTGGGACCCGGCGAACTGGACCGTTACCGTCTTTGCATCGAGGACGTGCGCCGGTCGGTGTGGTGGATTGAACGAGATCGTTCCGACGGGGGATCGCGGGCGGTCGCGCGAGCGCTCCTCGAGGCGCATGGAGTACTCGCGCTGTTCGGCAGAATCATCCTCACACCGCCGTTCTCGTGGGTCGCCCCCTACGGGTACAGACTCGTCGCACGATACCGGCATCGACTCGTGGGCGCCACCGCTTCGTGTCGAGTGAGTGAGTGAGACTTGTTCCTCGGGTGATGGGGACGTGGTGCGTTGGTGCCGGGCTCAAAATGAGTGATTCTCGAAACGAGTACCTTGGACTGCGTGCGCGGACTTGGGACCATCATCAACATGGTGGCCATCGTTCTCGGATCGACCCTCGGCGTGCTCGTCGGCAACCGGCTCCCGTCTCGAACGCGCGAGACCGTCACAGATGCGCTGGGTCTCGTCGTTCTCGTCATCGGGGCGCTCAACGTCGCCTCCATCTCCGACCCCTCGTTCCGTAGCGCGGTCGGTAAGAGTTGGCCCCTCCTGGTGGTCCTCGGCGCGCTCGTGATTGGTGGCATTGCGGGTTCACTCGTTCGAATCGAATCTCGCGTCGAGACCTTTGGTGGCTGGCTTCAGGTGACATTGACCCGTGGGAGGGCCAGCGACTCGCGCGAACGATTCATCGAGGGTTTCGTGGCGGCGTCGTTGCTGTTCTGCATTGGACCACTCGCGATCTTGGGCGCGCTCAGCGACGGCCTCGGTCACGGCATCAATCAATTGGTGCTCAAGTCCGTGCTCGACTTCTTCGCCGCCTCAGCTTTCGCGTCGACGCTCGGTTGGGGCGTGGCTGCGGCGTCATTGCCCGTTGGGATCTTTCAAGGGACGATCACCGTGCTGGGCATCTTCGCGGGTTCATTCTTGCCGGCGTCCATGATCGCTGCGATCACGGCGACCGGCGGGGTGCTGTTGCTCGCCATAGGCATACGGCTGCTGCAGATCAAGGCCATCGCAGTCGCCGACCTCTTGCCGTCGCTCGTGGTCGCGCCAGTGATCGTGGGCATCGTCAGTGCCCTGCACGGCTAGTTCTTTCTGTGGTCGCCGTGTAGGGACCTATGGTGACGATCACTCGCCTGACGTTGTGATGCCGGTCACGTGTGCGTGGGGAT
Organism: Acidimicrobiaceae bacterium; assembly: GCA_027355725.1. Lineage (GTDB taxonomy): Bacteria > Actinomycetota > Acidimicrobiia > Acidimicrobiales > RAAP-2 > RAAP-2. The sequence continues at coordinate 18,126 of DAIEHI010000168.1, read as the reverse complement.
TGATTGGGCGAAGCGAAACACGTTGTCGGGATCGAACTTCTTTTTCACTTTGATGAGTCGATCGAGATTCGTACCGTAATAGGCGCTCTGCCAGTCACTCAAGGTGGGATCGATGTAGTTCTGGTATGCGCCGTTCGCCGCGACGAAGACATCTGATCCAAGCCACGACAGCCATTGCTGGCCCGCGGCAATCTGCGACGTCGATGCGTACGAAGACCACGAGGACGTGGCTTGGATGCACGCGAGTTTGTCGCGATGGACGAAGGCCGTGTCACTCTTGTCGATGCGGTTGACTGCACCTCCGTACGCGTCGAATGCGAGCGCTCCGCCGAGGGTCGGTGCCAGGCTCTGCATGTGTTCGATCGCCTGCACGAACGCAGTCGCGTGCGATGAGTTGGTCGGGGCGTTCAGATAGCTCGATTTGGCGCTGTACGCTTCTCGGCTGAGTACACCCGCAGGATTAGTGGTTGGTAGGTGGCATGACGCGACCGAGAGCCTCGAACATCCAGCCTCGCTCATCATGGCGTTCATGTAGGCATCAGTGCTCACGAAACTCGAGGTGGGCGGCGTGCCAATCGTCGTGTCCAGTTGTGCCAAGAGACCCGTGAGGGCGCTCGCGGATCCGCAGTAGACCCCGGTGACCTGAGCCAAGAAGCCGTAGGTGCCCTGTGAGTAGAGCTGACATCCCGACCAGAGCTCGTCGGGCATCATTGAAATCCAGTGCTGCCAGCCCTCAAGGACGTCGCTCGCGGCCGCCCAGGGGTACTGCAGCGTGAACAGGGTGACGGGTGGCATGGGATGAACGTCGAAGGTAAAGGACGTTGCGACAGCGAAGTTCCCGCCACCGCCACCTCGAAGCGCCCAGAGCAATTCAGAGTGGCTGCTCGAATCGACCGTGAGGCGTTCACCGCTCGAACCCACCACTGTGGCGCCGCGCAGGTTGTCACACGTGAGGCCGAACTTGCGAGCGAACACTCCAACGCCGCCGCCGAGGGTGAGGCCAGCGATCCCGAGCGTCGGACACGAACCACCAGGGAGTACACGGTCGCGAGCGCCGACTTCGTTGTAGACGTCGATCATCCGCGCCCCCGCGCCAATGAACGCAGTGTTCGCTCTGGTATCGACTTCAATGGCATTGAAGCGACTCACGTCAATGACCAGACCGGGACAACTTGAGTATCCGCCGTAGCTGTGTCCGCCAGAGCGAGCTGTGACCTCAATTCCGTGGCGGTTCACAAAGTCCATGCAACGAGCGACATCGTCTGGACTTTCGCAGTACGCAATGCCCGCGGGGTGGGGATTGGTGAACTTCGAGTTGTAGAGCAGGCGGTCGGTTGCGTAGGAGGGGTCAAAAGGCAGCACCAATGTCCCAATGAGGGCGTCACCCAGGCGCCGCCAGTCCTTGGACGTGAGAGGGGTGGGGACCTTGGGTGTCGTGGTCGTCGATGTCGTTGTTGAAGCGGTGGGCGCTGAATCACAGGAGCTCATGGCGAGCGACGTCGCACCGGCGCCGGTCGCGAGCACGCATGCTTGGACCCCACGTTTGAGAAACGTTCGCCGATCAATCGGTGAGGACTTGGACACACAGCGACACTATTGGTTGGCTCTGGACGAGCAGTGTCACCTAGGCGCAGCTACGCTCGGCCCATACGATGCGGTAGTGATCGACTCGGCACGAGGGGGCATGGTGATCCTTCAAGACAACGAATTCGCTGATGATGGTCGACCGTGGTATGCGGTGCCACGACCGGTGACTCAGGTGCCTTCTACCCGTCGAGTGGTGAGTGCGAGTGGGTTAAGTGGTCTGTCGCTCACGCTCGCCGATTTGTCGGGCGGCCAACAGTCATGGGTGACGTCGTGCATCCAAGGGGCGCTCCTTAGCGTAGTTCTCGCAGTGTTCCTCGTCTTGGCACGACCGCTACTGACGAGAAGGAATCGCGACTGAGACGGGTCAAGCAATCGCCGCATCGACTTCAATGATGATGCACGTTGATGCGACACGCTGATGGACCGGTCCACTCGCTAGAGCGGCTCGGGCGTCACCTCGTCATGAAGAGCGTTTACCATTCGTAACCTATGAGACTCATTGGATTGAATCGACTCGTGAGCTCGATGGCTCTGGTCGTCGCGGCGCTGATGGTGGTACCGACCGGCGCCACCGCTGGTGGACCGTTGAGCACGCTCGTTGGTGCGACGTGGCAATACCAGCTACAGGCTGACGCCGGCGCGCGGCTTGCTTCGAGTGGCGGTATCAACGTGGGGTTGTGTGAGCGGCCGGTACTGGGTGGAGCGTGTCAAAAGGCGAAGGTGTTCAGCATCGATCTCTTCGCGCCCAACGGCACGACACCCAACGCGTTAGGTGTTCGAGCCATTCGTCGTGCAGGGGGTTACGCGATTTGCTACGTCGATGCGGGAACATGGGAATCGTGGCGACCCGACGCCGGGGCTTTTCCGACATCGTTGCTCGGTAAGAGTAATGGGTGGCCGGGTGAACGCTGGCTGGACATCCGTCGACCCGCGGCACTGCTCGCAATCATGGCTCGGCGCGTGGCACTCTGTGAACACGCCGGATTTCAAGCCGTTGACTTCGACAATGTCGACGCGTACGACAACACGACCGGTTTCCCACTGACGTTCCAAGAGCAGGTCACCTACGACCGCGGCCTGGCGGCCCTCGCACATCACGACCACATGGCGGTTGGCCTCAAGAATGATGGTGGACAGGCGAAGGTGTTGGTGCGGTACTTCGACTTCGCCGTTGATGAGCAGTGCGTGCAGTATCACTCGTGTGGGCTCTTGTCACCCTTTGTTCGCGCGGGCAAACCCGTCTATGACGTCGAGTACGCGGGCAGTGCACTCAGTGATTGCAGGGCCGCACCAGTGGGCGTTGACGTCATTGTCAAAGCCCTCAGTCTCGACGCGCTGCCGTGGAGGCCGTGTCGTTGATGAGCATGGTGGGCCCGCTGCGAACGTGGGGATGGTTCACGTGGGGCGCACTGTCGAGCGTTGACAATAGGCTTTCGTGGTATGAAGCGACTGAGCGTGGTTCTCGACGTGGTGGCAATACTGATCTTCGTGGCGATCGGACGTGGTGTCCACGACCACGGTGTCAACCTTCGAGGTCTCGCCTCAACGGCGTGGCCGTTTCTCGTTGGACTCGGGGTTGGATGGTTCGTCCTCATCCGACAACATCGCCCCATCACCACCATGTCGGGTGGCGTTGTCGCATGGGTCAGCACGGTAGTGCTCGGGATGATTCTTCGAGTCGTCTCCGGTCAAGGCACCGCGGTCGCCTTCATCGTCGTCGCGTTCGTGTTCCTCGGTGCGTTCATGTTCGCATGGCGCGTCGTGGCGCTCAGAGCACGACTCAGAGCACAGTGAGGGTCCGACACGTCTAGCTCAGTGGGCGCGGGTACCAAGACCGCGACGTCACTTGGTCAGTGACTCGCGGGCCTCTCTGATTGCGTAGTAGACGATCACGTAGCCGGTGAGGGGGTCGGCCCACCACCATCCGGCCAGTGCATTGAGCGAAAGACCTACGAGAACCGACGCCGCGAGCACGCCGTCGATGAAGGTGATACGTCCTTCGGAGATGAGTACTGGATTGTTCAGGGCGTTGCCCACCCGCGACTTGTTATAGGCGAGGGTGAACATACTGAGCGCGGTGAGCGCGGTCCACGCGATGCCCAGGGCACTGTGGTGGGGATGAAAGCGCAGTGCGAGCACGATCGTGCTCTGTGTGCCGAGGTAGAGGGCCAACACGACAAAGGCACTGCCAATGAGTCGCATAGCCCTGTGTTGGCGGCTCTGGGCGACGTCGGCTAACTCCCAGAGGACAACGGTCGAGGCGCCGATCTCGACGACGCTGTCGAGTCCAAAGCCCGCAAGCGCCACCGATTTTGCACTCCATGCGGCGACCGCGAGCACGACCACACCAACGACGTTCCACGAGAGAGTGAGGACCTCGAGTCGGCGCCCGGCGCGCAGCAAGTCCATCTCTTGGCTCTTGGAGGCGCTCATGACGACCCAATGCTACAAATTCGAGGAGTCGTCGATGAGCACGCGACGGCGAAAATTGTGAAGTCTGAGCGACAAGTACGTGACAATGAACACGATCACGACCAGAGAGATCAGGTGCAGACCCACGTCGGGCACGTCGGTGGCGATCTCCCGGGACGTCCTCGTTCAGTGGGCGTTTCGGCGTTGTTCGAGGCGGAGAGTGCGCCACATCGAGGTGATGAGATGAAGTTCGTCGAGCATTGTGTTGGCGCGCGAGTCCAACTGCTCATCATTGGAAAAAACGTTGTCGACGACGGGGGAGCGCGAAAGTGAAATCGAGACCTCGCCGGCGTAGATCAGCCGCAGGGCGGTCAGCACTGGTTTGATTGCTTCGATAGCGCGAGCGCCGAGGGCTCCGCCACCGTAACTGACGAGTGCGACTGGCTTGTCGCGCCATTCGTGGTACAGGTAGTCGAGTGCGTTCTTGAGCGCCGCGTTGTAGCTGTGGTTGTACTCGGGCATCACGAAGACGAATGCGTCGGCGCGCGCAACCACCTCAGACCAGCGCCTCGTGTGGTCGTATTCGTAGTTGCGGGTGATCGGCTGGCGAGGTTCGTTGTAGAGCGGCAAGTCCACGACCGCGAGATCCACGAACTCAACGTCGAACGAATCGTGGGCGGTGGCGAGTTCGTGGAACCATTGGGCAATGGCCAGTCCGGCTCGGCCCGGTCGGGTACTGGCGACGATGATGCTGAGGACTGGCTTGGGCACTGGTACCTTTCGAGCTCCGCCGAGTCTAGGCAGCGCCCTTTGCAGCCAAAGCCCCTTCTGAATCCCTGCGCCTGGTCATCACACGCGACACCACCTCACGGCTGGGCCGATTCGTTCGGATTTTCCTTGAAAATACCCAGTCGTGTGGTCATATTCGACGCTCGTTGGCGGGTTGCTTGGGTGGCACACGAGGTGATCAGGTGCGAAGGAGAGCGGCGGAGCCCGATTTCATTTGAAAGTGAATACTGAGAACTGTCGGTGAAATACCAGTTGAGAGGGCCATTTATCGCTTGGCACACGTGTTAGCACAGTAAAATAAGAAAATGACAAAGCAGAGCCGATCGGTACCGGTCATTCAGATGGTGTTAGATGAGACTTGTCGGCGGCTCATTGATGAGGATGAATCACTCATTCGTATACCAGATATATGCACTGCGACTGGGGTCAACTACGGCTCGGTGTATCACCACTTCGGGTCGCGCGAAGGTCTGATCGACGCGGCGTATCACAAAATGTTTCTTGATTACGCCGAGCACGACATTGAGATCCTTCGAAACATCACCGAGGGTTCTGAGACCGTCGAGGAATTCATCGCGGGTATGTCGGGGCTCGCGGGCACGTTCTCCCACGGTGAACAGCGTAAGCGACGTCGGGCGCTGCGCATTCGTATCGTTGCGGCATCACTCACCCGTCCCGAGCTCTACGAGAAGATCAGCGCGACCCAGGACCGGGTCACCGAAGGATTGATGCGCCTCGTCGAGCACGGACAGTCGCGTGGTTGGCTTCGAAGCGACCTGACGAGTCGCTCCGTTGCGGTCATGGTGCAGGCGAACCTTGTGGGCCGCATCCTCGACGACATCTCGGGAACGCCCGTTCAGCCAAGCGAATGGGAGCCCTTGATGATTGCACTCTTTGGAGCATTGCTCGCGAGCTGAGGTCAACCAGTCCCGCGTCACGTGTGCTGTACTGAAGTCGTGAGGATCTTTCGGCCCGTATTTTCACTTCTGTTGGTCGCTGCGTTGGCAGTGGCGGTGTCGCGAACGAGCGCTCAGAATGCGGCCGCAATCGGCCCTGTCCCCTGCGACGCGGCGGCGCTCGGTGCAGCGTTCTCGAGCGGCTTGGGACTTCAATCGATCTCACAGTACGCCTGTGACAATGGTTGGGCCTACGCGTGGGCCAACATCGGCAGCGGTCCAAGCGAGGTCAGCGTCACTGAGGTGTTGCATTTCAACGCTGTCTCGGGTGCCTGGAATTTCGCACGACGTCAAGATGTCTGCAAGCCGACCATCCTGCCGAGGGAGATCTATCTCAAGGGATGTTTCTCCAACTAGGCCAACAGCCTCGTGTCACGCGTTGATGAATCACGCCCATCACGTCGCTACGAGGGGACCTACGCGTGACTCACCGTGACTCACGATTTCACCTACGCTTTCTGTTCGTGCGTCGTCGTGGATTGGGCTCGTTAGCGTGGGCTTCGACCCAAGACCTCTTCGATCAGGCCACCGCCTTTGGCCGACTCGCACTCGTGCACGTGATCATGATGGCGGGAGACACGTTGGTCACCGTGTCGCTCGCGGGATCGTTGTTCTTCTCGGTGTCACCGACCGAGGCGAAGGGCAAGGTGTTGGCCTATCTGTTGTTGACCATCGCCCCGTTCGCAGTCGTATCCCCCCTGCTCGGGCCCCTCATCGATCGTTCGGCGAATGGTCGAAGGATCCTGGTGGCGCTCTCGGCGGGACTGAGGGCACTGCTGTGCTGGTTCATGAGTCAGCATCTGAATTCACTGTGGCTGTTCCCCGAAGCGTTCCTCGTCCTCATTTCTTCGAAGTTGTACGTCGTCACCCGTGGGGCGTTGGTGCCCGAGATGGCTCGCACCGATCAGTTCCGTGAGCACGCAGCGAAGCTCGGAGAGTCCGGATGGCCGAACCACGGTACTGAGCAAGAAAAGGGGTTCGCCGGCTTCAATGCCCAACTCACCTTGCTCGGAACACTCGTCGGTCTGATCGCCGGCTCGGTTGGCGCGGGCCTTCTAAAGGGCATTGGTGCACCCAGCGTGTTGATCGCCGCGACCCTCGTCTACGCGGGCGCCACCGTAGCGAGTGTTCGTCTGCAGCGACCGGCGAAGGCGGTGCGTGAGCGAGTGGCGTCGCTCAGTCAAGTGGAACGCGACTTGCACGCGCTCAATCCGCTCGGCGACAAGGAGGTGGCGTGGGGCCTCAGCGCTTCGGCGTCGATGCGTTTCACGGTGGGCTTTGCGACGTTTCTTCTCGCCTTTGGACTTCGTCGCGTGCACGCGGGGCTCGGGTGGTTCGCTTTCGCGCTCGCGATCAGTGGTGTCGGCGCCCTGGTCGGACTCGGTATCGTGACGAGGATTCGAAGCGCCGTGCCCGAATCGACGTTGCTCACCATTGCGCTCCTGGCGACTGGCGTTGGCGCGGGCGTGGCGTCATTGTCACCCTCGCTCATCTCCCAGACGTTGCTCGCGGGATGGCTCGGGGCATGTGCGGCGGTGGTCCAGCCCAGTTTTGACGCGATCACCCAGCGCCACGTCGCACCCGGCGCCCAGGGTCGAACGTTCGCGCGCTTCGCTGTTCGCCAGCAACTCCTGTGGGTACTCGGTGCGGTCATCCCTGTCGCGATCACCCTCGGCTTCTCGACCGGTGACCGTCTGCTCGCAGTGTTGATGCTGGTCTCGGGTCTCGTCTATGGACTCGGACGTCACGTCGTTCGCCGCTGACCACCATTGGTGAGACGTCGAAGAGAAGAGACGAGTTCCTTCGTATGCTTAAATTAGACATGGCGCTGCCAACTCACACCACCAAGGAATACCCGGACCTCTCACATCTGCCCCACGTGGTGATCATCGGCGGAGGTTTCGCGGGTATTGCCGCCGCCCGGGGGCTGGCCGGGAAAAAAGTGCGCGTCACCATCATCGACAAGCACAATTTCCACACGTTCCTTCCGCTGCTCTACCAGGTCGCCACCGCAATGCTCGAGCCGGCTGAGGTGGCGTATCCGATCCGCACGATCTTCGGCAAGGCCAACAATGTCGGGTTTCGCCACGCCAAGGTCCGCGAAGTGGTGCACGCGCGAAACGTCGTCGTGCTCGAAGACGGGGTTGAGATTGGCTTTGATCACCTGATCGTCGCGACGGGGGCCACGGCTGCGTTCTTCGGCATTCCCGGCGCGTCGCAGTTCGCCATGCCGCTCTACTCACTCGCTGACGCTCGAAAACTGCGCAATCGACTCCTCATTTCACTCGAAGAGGCCGACGCGAGTTCTGAAACGTCGCCCATGTCGCTCAACTTCGTCATCGTGGGCGGTGGTCCGACGGGCGTAGAGACCTCGGGTGCGCTCTCTGAACTCATTCGAACCGTCATCAAACGAGACGGGCTGCGTATCGACCCCTCGCGCGTGCGCGTCATGTTGGTCGACATGGCACCGCGGCTGTTGACGCCGTTTCCTGAGAAGGCGAGTGACTACGCGAAGCGAGAGCTCGAGCGCATGGGCATCGAGATCGAGTTCGGCCGCTCCGTTGTTGAAGTCGAGGAGCGAGCGATCCGCTTCGCAGACGGCGAACGATTGAAGGTCGCCGCAGTCGTGTGGGCAGCGGGCGTGACCGCGAGTGGCACCTTGGCCCACGACCTGCAGACGACCTCAGGACCCGGAGGGCGAGTGCGCGTGATGCCCGACCTTCGTCTCTTGGAGAGTGAGAACGTCTGGGCCGTTGGCGACGCGGCAGCGGTGCCGCTCGGTGAGACCGAGTTCTGCCCCCAGTTGGCACCCGTCGCAATGCAGTCGGGTCGCCACTGCGCCGAACAAGTCCTTCGCGTCCTCAGTGGCGAGCCCACCAAGCCCTTCGCCTACCGCAACAAGGGCATTATGGCGACCATTGGTCGTCACGCGGCGATTGCGAAGCTACCCGGCGGTACGGTCGTGAAGGGCACACCAGGCTGGCTGGCCTGGCTCGGACTTCATCTGTGGTACCTCGTAGGTTTTCGCAATCGCCTTCGCGTGATGATCAATTGGACGTGGCGATACTTCGACTGGCCCTCGGGTCCGCGACTCATCGTCGCCGACGCCGAGACCGCCGAGTAATCGCCCGCTGGTTATTTGGCCAAGCGGGCTTCGAGGTCATCGACCTCGGCGTTCAAGCGTTGCGGGAGCCGATCGGCGAACTGTGCGTAGTGCGCTCTGATGAGCGGCACCTCGTTGCGCCACTCGTCGTTGTCGACGGTGAGCAGTTCGTGCATGTCCGCTTCGGAGACGTCTAGGCCGTCGAGGTTGATCGCGGTGGCCGTTGGCACGAAACCAATCGGCGTCTCGACGGCGTCGCCTCGACCAGCAGAGCGCTCGAACACCCACTCGAGCACGCGACTGTTCTCGCCGTAACCCGGCCACAGCCAACGACCGTCGTCACCCTTCCTGAACCAGTTGACGTAGAAGATCTTGGGCAGTTTGGCTTCCTCGAAGCGATTCGCGAAGGTGAGCCAGTGCGCGAAGTAGTCGGCCATGTTGTAGCCACAAAACGGCAACATCGCGAATGGGTCACGGCGCAGGTTGCCCACGGCACCGGTGGCGGCTGCGGTGGTCTCTGAGGCCATGATCGAGCCGAGAAAGACTCCGTGCTCCCAGTTGCGAGACTGAAAGACGAGCGGCACGACGCTCGCGCGTCGGCCCCCAAAGAGGATGGCGTCAATCGGTACGCCGTTGGGGTCCTGCCACTCGGGTGCGATGCAGGGGTCTTGGTCAGCGGGGGCGGTGAAGCGCGAGTTCGGGTGCGCGGCGGGTGTGCCGAGCTCCTTCGTCCAGGGCTGGCCCTTCCAGTCGGTTAGACCGGCTGGCGGCTCGCCCATCCCCTCCCACCAGACATCGCCGTCGGCGGTGAGCGCGGTGTTCGTGAAGATGGTGTTGGCTTCGATTGAGTACATAGCGTTGGGGTTCGTCTGCATGTTCGTTCCCGGTGCGACACCGAAGAATCCGGCTTCGGGATTGATTGCGTAGAGACGCCCGTCGGGACCCGGCTTCATCCAACAGATGTCGTCGCCGATCGTCTCGACCTTCCAGCCAGGCAGGCTCGGCACCAACATCGCGAGGTTCGTCTTGCCACAGGCGCTCGGGAAGGCGCCGGCGACGAAGCGCGACTCACCGGCGGGATTGGTCAGCTTCAAGATGAGCATGTGCTCAGCCAGCCAGCCAGCGTCACGCGCGAGCACCGAGGCGATGCGAAGCGCGAAGCACTTCTTTCCGAGCAGGGCGTTGCCGCCGTAACCAGAGCCGTACGAGATGATCTCGTGGGTGTCGGGGAACTGGACAATGTACTTGTTCTCAGCGTCACAGGGCCACGCGACGTCGTCCTGACCGGGCTCGAGCGGTGCGCCCACGGAGTGAAGGCAGGGAACGAATGTTCCCTCGTCACCGAGGACGTCGAGGGCACCTTGGCCCATGCGCGTCATGATCCGCATCGAGACGACGACGTAGGGCGAGTCGGTGATCTCGACACCGATGTGCGAGATGTTCGAGCCGAGCGGGCCCATGGAGAAGGGGACCACGTACATCGTGCGACCCTTCATTGACCCCTCGAACAGACCGTTGAGGGTGAGGCGCATTTCGTCAGGGTCGCGCCAGTTGTTCGTGGGTCCGGCGTCGATCTCGTTCTTCGAGCAGATGAACGTGCGGTCCTCAACGCGGGCAACGTCGCCCGGGTCGGAGGTCGCGTAGTAACTGTTGGGTCGCTTGGCGTCCGAGAGCTTGGTGAAGGTCCCTTGGTCAACGAGCAGTTGGCAAAGTTCTTCGTATTCGTTAGCTGATCCGTCGCACCAGTAGATACGATCGGGTGTGGTGAGTTGCGCTACTTCATTGACCCAATCGATCAAATGCTTGTTGCTGGTCGGGTGTGTCACGGGTTGTCCCTCTCTTGTTAGTGCCACGCAACCTTGCGCTGGCGACCTGGCGAACCAGGGTCATGACCGCTCCGACTGACCCCAACGCTCTCCTAGGAGAAATCGGCCGTCGCGAAGATGACGTATTGGAGCGTATCGTCACAATCGTGGGACGCCAAACCACCCCCAAGGGTGAAGTCCACATTGGTGACGATGCCGCGGTTCTTGCGCCCTTCGTGGGCGAGGCGATTGTCAGCGTCGACGTGGCGGTTTTGGGCGTTCATCTGGACGCGAGCCTCTTTCCCCTCGAGGACCTGGGCTTCAAGGCACTCACCAGTGCCGTGTCGGACTTGGCCGCCATGGGTGCACGCCCGAGAGCTGCAGTAATTGCTGTGAGTTCGCCTCCTGGCACCGACTTAGAGGCGCTACACCGCGGTATCGCTGATGCCGCGACGATGACCGGATGTCCGGTCGTTGGAGGGGACCTGAGTCGTGCTCGCGACGTCTCGGTGGCGGTCACGGTGCTCGGAGAATGCCCGGGCAAAGGGGCGGTGCTACGAAGTGGTGCGCGGCCTGGTGAAATCATTTTAGTGACCGGCCCCCTCGGGCGTTCTGCCGCGGGGCTACGTCGACGAAGAGAAGGCTGCGCACTCGATGATGAGTTGGTCGCCTCGCACCGGCGACCCTGGCCGCGACTGAGCGAAGGTATGGCCGCGCGTGGCGCGGGGGTGAGCGCCATGATGGACCTGAGCGACGGCGTGGGCCTTGACCTGCACCGACTCGCTGATGCGTCAAAGGTCGGCTTCGAACTCGACGAGCTGCCCATTGCCGAGGGCGCGACGAGAGAAGAGGCAATCAGTGGCGGTGAAGACTACGAACTCTTGATCGTGACTGATGACCCGGACCGACTCGCCATGGTCTTTCTCGACCGTGGTCTTCGCGCACCGATTCGTATTGGTCGAACGGTCGCTGAAGTGAAGAGGCGCACGCTAGGTGGCGAAGACTTCGAACGAAGCGGCTGGCAGCACCAGCTCTAGGCGGTGGCTTAGGCCGTGACCTTGCGGCGAGCGGGCTTGGTCACCTTGCCCGAGCGAAGACAGCCCGTGCAGACGTTGACGCGCGTCGGCGTGCCTTTGATGACCGCACGAACGCGCTGAATGTTCGGATTCCAGCGACGCTTGGTACGACGGTGGGAGTGCGAGACGTTCATGCCGAACGACGGCTTCTTGCCGCAGATTTCGCAGACTGATGCCATGGTGAACTTTCTCCTTTTTCCCAGCCGCTGCACGGTGCAGGCGCCGGTAGAACCGAATGACCATTGTAGCATCGCTAGCAATGACCTCGATGACGACGTTGACCGCCGGCGACCTACGCGGTGCAATTTGCACGTATGCGGACCTCCTGCGCTCCCACAAGGACGTCATAAACCGCCTCAATGTCTACCCGGTGCCCGACGGGGACACGGGCACGAACATGACCTTGACCATTGAATCTGTGGTCAATGAACTGCACGAACTGGCCCACGACGCGCCAATGTCGTCGGTGAGTCGCGCCATTGCCCATGGTTCGCTCATGGGCGCGCGGGGCAACTCCGGTGTGATCTTGTCGCAGATCTTGCGTGGACTGGTCGAAAAATTCCCAAGTGATGGCGGCGTTGAACCCGACCTTCTGGCCTCGTCACTCGAGCACGCTGACGAACTCGCTCGCCAAGCGGTCGTTCGACCCATCGAGGGCACCATCTTGTCAGTGGCGCGAGCGGCGGCCGCGGGCGCACGCCACGACACGAGCACGATCAGCGCGCTCGTGCGAGGAGCGCGTGAACGCGCAAAAGAGGCCTTGGCCAAGACACCCGATCAACTCGATGTCTTGAAACAGGCGGGCGTGGTCGACTCGGGGGGCACGGGGTTGGTGCTCTGGTTTGACGCCCTGTGTCACGTGGTCGCCGGTGACGAGTTGCCCGTCGCACCACCGGTCAGCTCCATCCACGTCCACGTCCATGAACAAGCCGCCACCCATCACGACGACCTGGCTGAACTTCGCTACGAGGTCATGTACTTGCTCGACGCCGATGACACCAAGATGCACGCGTTTCGTGAGACATGGTCGGCGCTTGGCGATTCGATCGTCATCGTCGGTGGCGAAGGCCTCTATAACTGTCACATCCACACCGACAACATCGGCGAAGCGATCGAAGCGGCCCTCGACGTCGGGCGACCTCGTGAGATCCGCGTCACCGATCTGAGCGACCAGGTGATTGAAGAGCGCTGGGTGCGCGAGGCGAGTCTCTCGCCCGAACCCGACACCGACGAGCCACCGCCGACGACCGCGGTCGTCGCGGTCGTCGTGGGCGACGGCGTTGGTCGGATCTTTCGCTCACTCGGCGTTCGTGCGCTCGTCAAGGGTGGTCAGTCAATGAACCCCTCGACCGCCGACCTCGTTGAGGCGGTGAAGGCCACCGGATCGCGACAAGTGGTGATCTTGCCCAACAACAAGAACATCCGCGCGGTGGCTGAACAAGTGGACGCGCTGGTCGACCAGGTCGTCACCGTCGTCGCGACCAACTCGATCGTTGAAGGTTTCGCCGCGCTCTTGGCCTACGACCCCGACGCGAGCGCCGAGCAGAACTACACCTCCATGGGGGAGTCAGCGAGCAATGTGGTGGCGGGTGAGGTCACCCAAGCGGTGCGCGACACCACCACGAGTGCAGGGGCCGTGCACGTCGGGGACTGGATAGGCCTCGGCGCCCAAGGTGTGGTGTCGATCGCCGATTCGGTGGCGGTCGCGAGTCACAAGCTGTTGCGAGAGTTGATCCGCCCCGAGCACGAACTGCTCACGGTGATTGAGGGTGACGGCGCGACCACCGCCAACACTCGGCGGATCCACGAGTTCGTGGCTGAGGAGTATCCGCACTTGAGTGTGGAGATCCATCACGGGGGCCAACCTCTCTACCCCTACTACTTCGGTATCGAGTGAGTGAACTCTCGCCGCGCAGCCTGCGCCGCTTAGGCGAGATCCCCGTCAGCCAATTGCGCCACGTGGGCGACAAGCGCACCGAAGCGCTTGGGTCACTCGGCATTGAGAACGTCTTTGACCTCTTGACGCTGTATCCACGGCGCTACATCGATCGCACCAAACGAGTTGATGTGAGCGATCTCACGGTTGGCGAGGAGGCCGCGATCTTTGGCGAGGTTCGAAAGGTCTCGAGTCGACGCACCAAGCAGGGCAAGGTCATGGTCGAAGTGGTCGTGGGCGACGACGGGGGCACGATCAAGATCGTCTTCTTCAACCAAGCGTGGCGTGAGCGACAACTGCAGCCCGGCGTGATGGCACTGTTCTTTTCCAAGGTGACCGACTACAAGGGCCAGCGTCAGATGACCAATCCGGTCGTTGACGTCATCGTCGGGGCCACCCCAGAGCAGCGAGACGACGGCTCGCGTGTTGGACGTGTCGTGGCGATCTATCCCGCCTCGGGTAAGGCTGGTCTCACGAGTTGGGAGCTCGGCGGGTTCATCGAGGAGTCGCTGAAGCGCGCGGGACCGCTGCTCGATCCAGTGCCGAGCGCAGTCCTCGAATCACTCTCCTTGGTTGATCGAACGGCGTCCTTTTGGGGCATCCATCTGCCGCGAAACGAAGAGGAGCCGCTGCCCGCGAGGCGCCGACTGGTCTTTGATGAGTTCCTTCGACTCCAGTTGTTGCTCGCGCTGCGTCGGCGTCGACTCGAGGAGTCGGCGACGGGCATCAGTCACTCGATTGAAGTGAGCGATCTAGACGTGGGACCGGGGGCCCTCGTCGGTGCCGATTCGTCGCTCGTTCGACGATTTCTCAGTGGACACAAGTTCTCGCTCACCCGAGCCCAGCGTCGAGTCCTCGAAGAGATCGCGCACGACCTCGCCTCGCCGCTTCCCATGCACCGTCTCCTCCAGGGCGACGTCGGTTCGGGCAAGACGGTCGTCGCGCTGACGAGCTTGCTCGCCGCCATCGACGGATCACGCCAAGGGGCCCTCATGGCGCCGACTGAAGTGCTCGCCGAACAGCACCTCGCTTCGTTGCGCGCGGACCTGGCGGGTCTCACGAGACCCGACCCCGACGTGCTCGCAGGAGAGCGGCCGCTCGCGATTCATCTCTTGACCGGGCGGGTCAAGGCGAAGGAGCGCCAGTTCGTGCTCGACGGCCTTCGAAGTGGGGCCATCGACATCGTGGTCGGCACGCACGCCCTCTTGAGCGAGGACGTGCGCTTCAAGGCGCTCGGGGTGATCGTGATCGATGAGCAGCATCGCTTCGGCGTCGAGCAGCGCGCGATCCTGCGCGAGAAGGGCCGCTTGCATTCAATGGAAGCGGCTGACCCGGACCTCTTGGTGATGACCGCGACGCCCATCCCGCGCACTGCCGCCATGGTCGTGTTCGGGGACCTCGAGCGGTCGGTCCTCGATGAGATGCCTCGAGGAAGGCTCCCTATCGTGACACGGTGGGCGCGTTCGAGCGACGCAGTCGAGGACTGCTGGGCTCACGTACGAAGTGAAGTGGCCGAAGGGCGACGGGTGTTCGTTGTCTGTCCCTTGGTGGAGGGGTCTGAGCGCGTGGAGGCGACCAGTGCGGTTGAGGAGCGCACCCGCCTCGCACTCAATGAACTGAGGGGGCTCAGCGTCGGACTCTTGCACGGCCAGATGAAGGGGGCCGAGAAGGATGAGGTCATGGCGCAGTTTCGTGCGGGCGAACTGCAGGTGCTGGTCGCGACCGTCGTGATCGAGGTGGGCGTTGACGTCCCTGAGGCGAGCGTCATGGTCATTGAGGACGCGTGGCGCTTCGGACTCGCCCAACTGCACCAGTTGCGTGGGCGCGTCGGTCGTGGGTCCGATCAGGGCTACTGCTACTTGCTCGGTGAGCCGCCATCTGGTGATGGCGAAGCTCGCCTGCAGGCGCTCGTTGATTCAACCGACGGCTTCGCACTCGCCGAGATCGATCTCGCGCTTCGAGGTGAGGGGACCCTGCTCGGTGCGCGCCAGCGCGGGCGGAGCGACCTTCGCCTCGCGTCGCTCCAAGACGACGAGGAACTGCTGATCGCGGCGCGCGACGTCGCCTCTCGAATGGTTCACGACGACGCGCTGGCCTCGAATCCGCAACTCGTGGATGAACTGAGACTCTTCGTTGACGAGGACGAGGCGGGCTACCTGTTCAAGTCATAGACCTCGAGCGCCTACCCTTAGTGCGTGCGAGTTATTGGTGGTGTGGCGCGGGGACGACAGCTGAAGGCGAAATTGCCGCCCACGGTGCGCCCAACCACCGACTACGCCCGCGAGGCGATCTTCTCGATGCTCGAGAGCCGAGGCGGACTGTCGGGACTCGTGGTCGTTGATTTGTACTGCGGCTCGGGGGCGCTTGGCATCGAGGCAATGTCGAGGGGGGCCGAGAAGGTCTACTTCGTCGACAACGACCCCGCGTGTCTCAACGCCGCCAAGACCAACTTGGAGCCGCTGTCACTCAAGGGTGAAGCCGTGTTCATCCGTGCGGCGCTGCCGGTCTGGCAGCCGCCGAGCGATCTCGACCTCGTGCTCGCCGATCCGCCCTATGGTCCTTTGGACCTGGCCGGACTCTTGAAGGGCGTTCACGCGTCACGGGTGATTGTCGAGAACGATCGACACATGGACGCCCCTGAGGGTTGGTTCGTCACCAAAACCAAGCGATACGGCACTACGCTCGTAACGATGTTAGAACCGCACGAAGGGGAAGAAGAGTGACGGTCGGTCTCATCCCGGGCTCATTTGACCCTTTTCACAATGGACACCTCGAGGTGGTGGAGCGCGCGTCGCACATCTTTGACGAGATCGTGGTCGCAGCCATCCGCAATCCCCAGAAGTCCGAGGCGATGTTCGACCTCGAAGAACGTCGAGAGATGATCGCTGACTCGTGCGCGCACATCAACAACGTGCGCATCGTGTCGATTTCTACGCTTCTGGTCAACGTCGCTCGCGACGTCAACGCCACGGCCATCGTGAAGGGGCTGCGCGCGGTCTCAGACTTCGAGAGCGAACTGCAGATGGCCCAGATGAACCGGTCGCTCTCGGGTGTCGAGACGCTCTTCATCCCGACCAGTTCCAATCACTCTTTTATTGCTTCACGACTACTGCGCGAGGTGGCTCGCTACGGTGGTGACGTGTCCCAGTTCGTTCCGGTCGCTGTGGCGACGAGACTGAAGACACTTTTCCCGGGAGGTGAACATGACGTCATTTGATGGCTACGACGACCCCCAAGAGTTCGCCGAGACCCCCGGACGTCACCTGCGTCGAGACATCGAGTCCGATCTTCGAGGTCTCATTGAGTTGGTCGCCAACGCGAAGCAGATGCCGCTGTCGAATTCGGCCCTGGTGCCGCGCGAAGACGTGCTCGGTCTGCTCGAGCAGGCACTGCACAGCTTGCCCGACGAGATCCGAGAGGCGCGTTGGGCGCTGCGTGATCGAGAGGAGTTGATGGCCGCTGAGATGCACAAGGCGCAGCAACTCATGGACCAAGTGAGAGCGGAAGCTGCTCGGATGGTCGATAAGACCGAGATCGTTCGCCAGTCGCGACTGCGCTCGGACCAGATCATCGCTGACGCCCAGACCCAGGCCCGTCAGATGATCAACCAGGCCGAGGATTTCATCGACGGCAAGTTGGGCAACTTCGAGATCGTGCTGGAGCGTCTCTTGAAGACCGCGCGCTCGGGTCGCGAACGCTTGAGCGCCCAGGGTCTGCCGACCTCAATGATCGAACCGGTGCCACCCCTCGAGGAGCCGGCGCCCTACGACTCGGGTTACAGCGAACCGGCGCCCCAGGACGACTCGTCCTTCTTTGATCAGGACGCCTACTAACTGCCGTGGCCTCGCCCTACCTCGTCCCGGTAGCCCAGCTACTGCGCGACGTCCCCTCCACGTTCGAAGTCGACTTCTCGGCCACCTTTGACGAGGCGCACGAATTCGCGCCGCGCGGGATCGCCGAGACCGACGTCGACCCTGACGCAACGGTGAAGGTGCACATTGTTCTGCAGAGTTTCATCGGGGGTCTGCGCGCGAAGGGCACGGTAGAGGTACCCTGGCACGGCGTGTGTCGGCGCTGCTCGAATCCGGTGCTCGGCGTGAGCAGGGTCGGCGTTGATGAGCGATTCGTCGATACTCGCGGCCCCGAGGACGAGGACGCCTATCTGATCGAGGACGATTTCGTGGACCTGGCGCCGCTCGTGCATGACGCAATCTTCTTGGATCTGCCGCTCGCGCCGCTGTGTCGAGAGGACTGCCAGGGGCTCTGTCCCTACTGTGGAATCGACCGAAATGAGGCCACGTGCGACTGCCAGGCTCCCATTGACTCACGCTGGGCTACACTTGATGGACTCAGATTTATGGGCGTCGAGCCCGACGAATCCAAAGAAGTGTGACGGGCTCGCCCGTACTGGCGAAAGAGAAGATCGATGGCAGTTCCAAAGCGCAAGACCAGCAAAGCCAAG
>DAIEHI010000164.1 GCA_027355725.1 Acidimicrobiaceae bacterium | reverse complement strand
GAGAGGATTCTCAGAGAGCACGGTGAAGTCGGCGTGCTTGCCCACCTCGATCGAACCCAACTCGTGGTCTTGATGCAAGAGATACGCTGAACCCAACGTCACCGCCTCCAACGCCTGGCTCGGCGTGAGGCGCTCCTCTTCGCCCAGTACATGCCCACTACGCGTTCGACGGTTCACCGCGCACCACATCGTGAAAAGGGGGTTTACTGGTGTGACGGGGTGATCGGAGTGTAGTGAGATGGCGACCCCCTCGGCGAGCGCTGAGCGGGCGGCATTCATCCGGCGTGCCTTATCGGGTCCCATGGTCTTGGAGCGGTGGATATCACCCCAGTAGTAAATGTGGTTCGAGAAGAGATTCGCCCCCACTGCGAGCGTCGCCATCGTTCGAAGCATGGACCGAGTAGCCATCTGGCAGTGCTCGAGGCGATGGCGGTGATCAAGGCGGGGTGTGTTGGCGAGTACGCGACCAATGGCTCTCAGCGCGACTTCAGTCGCCTCATCACCGTTGGTGTGGAGCGCAAACTGAAATCCCGCGTCGTGATAGGGCTGCATTCGCTCGACCACCGTGTCCTCATCAAGGATCAAGAACCCATGGTCCTCGCCACCGCAGTACCCGGGCCACTTCAACTTTCCCGTGAATCCTTGAATCGAACCATCCGTAATGAGTTTGAGAGGGCCCATGGCGAACTTGGCGGTTGACGCCACTCGGAGTGTTGTGAGGAGGGTGAACAAGTCATCTGCACTGAAACGGCGCGCCATGTCACTAAGACTCGGAGAGTAGAAGACACGGACCGGAAATCCCGCTTCATTCGCCACTGTGGCGTAGGTCTCAAACGCTTCGCCGGCGGCGAACAGCGCCATATCGCTCCCAGACGTGACACCTACCCGGCGAAGCAGCTCTCCCCCATCGCGCACGGCACGTTCCGGGTCACCCGCGATGATGCTGTGCTCATCGAGTACGAGTGCCATCGCCGTCTCATGGAACTCCCCCGTGGGCACACCGTCGGCGTCCTTGATGACACCTTTCACGTCGGTTGACTCTGTGACACCGCAACGTCGCATCTGTTCGGAATTCGCGTACGCGAGGTGCCCGCTCGCATTAATGACCACGACCCCCTGGCTGGTGGAGACTCGATCGAGATCGTCTCGGCGAAGGGCCCTCCCGTCATGAAAGACCGGATCGAAGCCGTAGCCCACCACCACCGCGTCGCTGATTCGAGCACGCTCAGCCAATCGCGCTATCACGTCTTGAAGGTCCCGACAGCCGAGTGACACGCTGGAATCGGGCCGAGGCCGATCGTCAAAGCCGGTCCACACCAACTGTCCAAGCGCGCCGTCGGAGAAGAGGTGGCCGTGCGCTTCAATGAATCCGGGCACGATCACGTGCTCCTTGTAGCGAGTATCCACAAAAAATTCCTGATCACGCAGTGCTTCTAGCACCTCGCTCATCGATCCGACGTGCAGGATCCTGCCATCACGCACCGCGACGGCGCCCGCTCGTGGGCAACTACGGTCCAGGGTCACGATTTCTCGGGCCTCGAAGATGACTGTCGACAACGAAACTCCCCTTGCGCTCGGGCATTCAAATCCATAAGGTCGTTGAACCTATTTCATGCACTCCCTGGGGGAATACTAGTGAGATGAGCGAGGTTACTTCTGGCCGTAGAACCGAATTGAAGCGCCCTTCCCAGGCGCGCTCGATGGCTACGTTCTCAAGCATCCTCGATGCCTCCACTCAAATCATCGTCGAACGCGGCGTGCAAGGACTCAACACCAATCTGGTCGCCGAGCGGGCCGGGGTGAACATTGGCACCGTCTACCATTATTTTCCCGACAAGACCGCCATCATGGTCGAGTTGTATCGCACCGATCTCGCGCGACGCCTGGCCCACCTGACAGAGAAACTCAGAGAATTGTCCTCCACTCCCGATCTCGACCAGTGGACGAGGGACATCTTCGCACTAGCTCTTGAGCTGCGCAACCAACATCCGGCCACACAGCACTTGCGCCGGGCGTTTCGCGCCATTCCCGAACTGGTCGAACTCGACCGGCGCGAGACCGAGGACCTCGTGGACTTCTTTGCCTCGAGGCTTCGCATGCGCTTCACGCTCTTGAGTGCCGATCGTGCCCACGCGGCTGCGCGCCTGCTCATCGAATTCACATCGGTCATACTCGACATAAGTCACGACAGTGACCAGGCCGCCAACGACTTCATTGACGAAGGCATTGTCGCGCTTGGCAGTTACCTGGCCACCCTCGCCGAGTAATCTCGTGCGCCCCAGCGCGAACTGTGCGAATCTGGTGGGATGGAACAAGGGGAGTTGACCCGCGAGCAGTTACAAGAACTCGTGCGAACGCTTCGTGAAGAGGTGACCAGACTCAAAGACGAAATCCGACGTCTGCGTCGTGATCACCATGAGGTCCCTCCCCACTATCTCTAGGCACTACTGCGGTCGTGCGACACGTCCACACCGTTACCATGGAAAGAGTGCCCCCGACCTGAGGATGCCATGTCACAACTGATGCCCGCTGCGTTCATTGGCCACGGAAATCCAATGAACGCGCTTGAACACAATCGCTACACCGATGCGTGGCGCTCGTTCTCCGCCTCGATGCCAACGCCGAGCGCAATCTTGGTCGTGTCGGCCCACTGGTACGTCAACATCACCGCCGTCACCGCCATGGTCCAGCCACGCACCATTCACGACTTCTACGGATTTCCCCAGCCCCTCTTCGACGTTCAGTATCCTGCGCCAGGGAGTCCCGAGGTCGCCGAACGGATTATTGATGTTGTAAAGCCCACCTATATGGGCCGTGACGAAGACAGCTGGGGCATCGATCATGGAACCTGGTCGGTGCTGACCCACATGTTCCCGAAGGCCGATGTCCCGGTCCTGCAAGTCTCGGTCAACGCTGAGTTGCCCTTTGAATACCACTTCAATCTCGGCACGCGTCTTCACACGCTTCGCGAAGAAGGCGTCCTCATTCTCGCCAGTGGCAACGTAGTGCACAATCTTCGATTGATCGACTGGCACAAGCCGGGTGAGGGTACCGACTGGGCCCACCGATTCGATGACGAGGTGCGCTCGGTCATGACGAGCGACCCGTCGCGCTTGGACACGACCCACGGCCACAGCGACTACCAACTCGCGGTGCCGACACCCGACCATTTCCTGCCACTCGCGTATATCGCTGGACTCTCAGCGCAGGCCGGCCAACCCACCCGCACGCTCGTCGACGGCTACGAAATGGGCTCGTTGTCAATGACCGCGTACGAACTCGTTGGCGCGTGAATCACTTTCGCGCCGAGCGCTGAGCTCGTCGCACCGAGACCGCGAGCGCGATAACCGCCAGCAGTGGCAACAACGCGACTGCGAGTGCGTTCTCTTGGAGCACGATCCGCAGTAGCGCGACCGCGCCGATGATGGCGAGGGCCGCGGCGAACAACTCGGGGGTGTCCCCCACGAGGAAGTCCCACCAGAACATGGCGAATCCCTTCACCAGGCGTACGGCCAAGGGTGGCCGCTCACTCATGCTGAGACCTCACTTCCCACCAGCGCTCGCCTGGGGCGAATAAGAGCGATCAACAGCCACGAGACAATCGCGTACAGGCAAACGAGACCAACGAGCGCGCCATCATTTGCGGGCCAGTTGACTTTAAGTCCTTCCCCCACCCAGAACGTCCCATAACTGACGAGCAAGATACCCACCCCCATCTTCATCGCGTTTTCGGGCACGCTCGACAACTGCTTGGCAACGATTGCTCCAGTCACCCCAACGAGCACGATCGCGACGCCCGCGGTGATGACCGCGAGACCCAAACGGTGCGCGGACGTGCCCAGGGTGAGTACCGTGATCACCACCTCAAGACCCTCGAGAAAGACACCTTTGAACGCCATCACAAAGGCAATCCGATCGCGGTCGGGGCGAGAATTGATCGCTTCGAGTTCTGCGACGGTCTCTTTGTAGATTGCGTCCTCATCGTGCATGGCCTTCAACCCGCTCGATCGAAGAATCGCCTTTCGAAGCCACTGCATGCCAAAGATCAACAAGACGCCACCAACCACGAGGCGAAGAACGCTGAGAGGAATGTGCACGAGTGCTGGTCCGAACGCGCCCACCAAGGCAGCGAGCGCCAACAATGCAACAATCGTCCCCTCGAAGGCTGAGCGCCACCCGCGGGTGTGTCCGACGGCGAGCACGATTGTCAGGGCCTCAACCATCTCCACCGCGCAAGCAAGGAACACTGCGCCAACGAGAACAATCACCCCCGACGACACTGAGGTTGCTGCGAACATGGTCACTTTCCCTTCGTTGGATCCATTATCAAACATGCCGAGGCGTCAAAGCACACGCGCACCTCGCTTGAACGTTCGTGTCGAAGCGCCGAGAAGACCTTGCTCAGAACCGCATCTGAACCCACGCGCACGACGTGCTCATAGCCTCGTCCATTGAACGCTACGTCCAGAATATGGCCCTTGACCCCCGTTGCGCTGTCGGAACCATCGAGAGAGACACCAGAGGCGCGCACGAAGAGACTCTTGGCGCTCCCCGGATCGAAGTCCTCGAAGCAAGTGGCACCAATGCGCTGCTCGCGAGCGAATGGTAGCTCCACCTCGTAGCGATTCTCGCCGCACGCATTGACCACGTCGACGGGGAATTCACCCGCCACGCCGGTGAAGCGAGCGACAAAGGCGCTGACCGGACTGCGATAGATCGCCTCAGGCGTGTCGATCTGGATGAGACGGCCCCGGTTCAAGACGCCCACCTTGTCCGCGAGTGCGAACGCCTCGGATTGGTCGTGGGTGATGTAGACGGTCGTGACACCAGCCTCGCGAGTCAACGTCGCGATCTCAATGCGCAGCTGCTCGCGCCGGTCCGCGTCGAGATTCGAGAGCGGCTCATCAAAGAGCACCAAGCCAACGTCAGCCGCGAGCGCGCGAGCGAGGGCGACGCGCTGCTGCTCGCCACCTGAGAGTTGGTTCGGGTAGCGATCCGCGAGGTGCGCAATGCCGACGCGCTCTAGGAGGTCGTCAACGCGTGCGGTCTTGTCGGCTTTCGTACGTGAGGTGTTGGTGAGTGGGAACGCGACATTCTTTCGAACGCTCAGATGCGGCCAGAGGGCGTAGTCCTGAAACACCATCGACAGTCCACGCTTTTCTGGGTGGACGAAAGTGTTGGGCCCAACCACCTCTCGGCCGTCGATGAGTATTGACCCCGATGTCGGACGTTCGATGCCCGCGAGACAACGCAGCAGGGTGGTCTTTCCCGATCCAGACGGTCCGAGCAGAACGAGAAATGTTCCCGGATCGATGTCAAGCGTGAGGTCATCAAGCGCCACCTTGTCCGCGAAACTCTTGTGCAGTCCACGAAACGAGATCCCGACGGCATGATTCTGCGGCGTGACACTCATGCCTTGACTCCGCTCCATCCGATTCTCTGCCAGCCCCGCGGTGTGAACAGGCGAAAGAGGCCGAGTGCGACAACAATCGCACCGAGCATCTCAAGAAGCGTGATCACCGTCATCGCTGTGCCGGTGCCAAGGGCATTATTGGCGAGGTACGCCTGGATCGTTACCGACGCGGGCTCTTGGCTCGGGGGGTAGAGAATCTGGGAGATCGCCAGTTCTGAGATCGTCTTGGTGAACGTGAGGAGCCAACCCCAGAGCAGCACTCTCGAGACCAAGGGAAGATTGGTGGTGCGCCACGCGCGAAGGCGCGAAGCTCCGTGCACGCGCGCGGCGTCACCGAGCGATGGCTGAATCTGACTCACCGGACCAGCCATGAACCTGGTCTGACCCGGCAGCGCCGATGCGACGAGCGCCAGCATCAGGAGGGGCAGCGTCTTGTACAGGTCGATCACGTGCGAGGTGATGAAGTTGAGGTTGTAGAAAAAGATGTATCCAACGCCCAGCACCACGCCGGGGACCGCCACCGACCCCAGAAGAAAGATGTCGGTCACACGTTGAGACCAGCCGCCGACGTTGTTGACAAGACGACGCGCCAACACGAGCGCCAACGCTCCCGTGACGGTGGCGACCACGAATCCCATCTGATTCGACAACAGCAGCGGACCTCCGAGGCCCTTGCCGATGATGGAGGGATGGATGACTTGCATGTAGTAAGTGGTGGTCAGATGAACAGCGGTACTCGAGTAGATGCCCAGGTTCTGAATGAAAGAACCAATCACCGCACCGAGGATGGGTACGCCGAGGGCGAGTCCGAAGAACCCGGCCATCGCCACGCTCACCCCGACTCGCGCACGCGGGGAGAATTCGCGTCGCCGAGGAGGTCGCGTGCGCCCCGAGAGCACCGCAAATGACCCCTTACGCATGACTCGCGACTGAATCAAGATCGGCGGAACGGTGGAAGCGATGAGCACGAATGCGATGACCGCGGCTACTGGAAAGTTTGCCGGGAAATTGCTGATGGCGCTGAACAGTGTGTAGGTCGCCAAAGGAAAATGACTGTGATACGCAAGCGTGAAGGCGACACCGAAATCGCTCATTGTCTCGGCGAAACTGATGGCGAACGCGCTCAAGAGTGCGGGAGCGATGATCGGCAGGATCGTGCGCATCGTAAGAAGCCGCGATGCGCCGTGTATCCGGGCGGCATCTTCGAACTCAGAGCCCAACCCGTGAAGGCCCGCTGAGACAACGAAATAGGAGAACGGAATCGCCGCTGTCGTGAGAACGATGATGATGCCGGTTGGACCAAAGAACTGCCCGTAGAGGTACGAGGTGTTGATCCCGAGGTACTGGGAGACGCCGAAGGGCTGGAGGACGTCGGTCCAACCCAGGGTCATCATCCAGGTCGGTACGAGCAAGAGGACCCACATCAGGATTCCCCACGCACGGCGACCAAAGATGTTGGTTCGATGCACGAGCCACGCCACCGTCGTCGCCAATGCGACCGCGAGGACCGAGACGGTAGTAGAGACCCACAGGGAATTGAAGATTCCTTGGCCGGTCTCGCCCTGGAACGCCTGGGCGATGTACTTGAGCGTGAGGAGTTCGTGGCCCTGTTGAAAGAGGCGCGGACTGGTGGCCAGGAGCAGAAAGCAGATCACCGGCGCGATGATCAACAGACTGAGGATCACCCAGAGCGCGACAGTCGCGGGCGAAAGTCGCCGTCGCTGACGTACCTCAAGGGGCAGCGTCGGTGCGCGTTCGACATCGTCGGGGGCTGCACCGAGCGGCGCGAGCGTGGGCTCGAGCGTGGTTGTCATCTGCACCTCCAATAGGGAGGGCGCTGCGGCCCCACGAGGGGACCGCAGCGCCGGGGAAAGGTCATCACTGGGGAGTCAGTGAATTAACCGTTGTTGATATTGGCTTCGAACCAGGTGTTGACCTTGTTTTCCTGGTTACCCCAGACATAGGGGTTGAGCGACTGCATCGGCACTGAATTCAGTGAAGGGATGACCGAGTTCGACGGCTGGTCATTGTTGAGCACTGGCCAGAACAGCGAGTCACCCTGAGCGTCACCGGTCTTCATC
The DNA here is from genome assembly GCA_027355725.1 of Acidimicrobiaceae bacterium. Lineage (GTDB taxonomy): Bacteria > Actinomycetota > Acidimicrobiia > Acidimicrobiales > RAAP-2 > RAAP-2. Next base: position 24,105 of record DAIEHI010000164.1, on the reverse strand, counting down.
ACATGCTGGCCCGCGGGTGACAACAACCAGGTCACGAACTTCTTCGCTTCGTCCTGGACTGCCTTGGGTGCCTTGGCGTCGATGCCAATGACACCGGGTAGCGCGGTGACCGGAGAGAGGTAGGCGACACGCATGTTGGGATATGTGGTCAATTCCGTGCCGTAGCCCGCCGAACTCTGGATGATGGCCATCTTGATCTGATGCGCTTCAATTGCCGCGAGGGTCGGACCGTTCGTAGCGTTCACGACCAAACCGTTGGCTTTCAACTGCTCGAGGTACTTCTCCCCCGCGCCAATGGCCGCATTGACGTTCTTCTTCTTGGCGTAGTCGCCGAGATTGTTCATGATGCCCGCCACCATTGGATAGGTCGGCCCGGACTGAGCTGGGTCATTCATGCCGATCTCGCCCTTGTACTGCGGCTTCAACAGATCGGCCCACGTTTTTGGTAACTGAGCGGCGCTGATCTGTGACGAGTCGTAGACCAGAGCGCCCGTCGCGGTGAGACCGGTCGGTATGTAGCTGTGGTCCTTAGGCACGTTCGCCAGTCCGACCTTGTTGAAGGAGACCTTGGGCAGCCAACCTCGAACCAGCTTTCCCTCTCCATCGAGCTGGGCGAAGGCAGTCGAACCATCGACCCACAGGACACCCCACTTGGGGTTGTTACCTTCAGCCTGAATCTGCTGGAGCAGCGGTCCGGTCGAATTGTCATTCAGCGTGACCGTGAAGCCGGGATTGGTCTTATTGAATGCCGTGACGGCAGCCGAGTCGTATCCCTGGGCGGAGTAGACCACAAGCGTGGGATGCTGAGCGGCCGCACCTGAGATGGTGGTGAGCATGGACAGTGACGCGACGGTCGTCGTCAAGGCGACCGCGGTGATCCTAGAGCGGAGAGCACCTTTGTATTTGGTGATTGGGTTCATGAACGACAGTTAAGAACCGTCGGGTTAACTCAATGTGACTTGGGCCACCCGACAAGATGAACTTCACTCACAACTTCTGTCACACATCATGGCTCTCAACCGCGAAATCAACTGGCGTCACTTCACCCGTGTCGGTCGCGGCGACGGAGCTCATCTTCGAGCGCAGCCGGGTCAAGACCCCGACTGCGTAGTAGCAGCAGCGTATGAAACCAGAGGTCCGCCGCTTCGCTGACGACGCGCTCGTCGTCTTCGCTCAACGCGGCCACCACGACCTCGACGCCCTCTTCGCCAACTTTTCTTGCGGCGAGTGCGGTGCCCTTAGACAACGTTGCAGCGACGTATGAATCGGCGTCGCCTTGAGCCTCACGCTGAAGTATTCGACGCCAAAGCCACGGCGTAAAACATGACGTCGCACCGTCATGACAGGTTGGCCCGTCCGCATTAACGCGAACGAGCACCGCGTCCTCGTCGCAGTCGAGCACAACCTCGACGACGCGAAGCGTGTTGCCCGACGTCTCGCCCTTCTGCCACAGCTTTTGACGTGAACGTGAAAAGAAGTGCACGAGACCAGTCGATCGAGTGAGGGCGAGCGCTTCTTCATCCATCCATCCGAGCATCAAGACTCGCCCCGAAGCATCATCTTGCACGATTGCCGCGCGAAGTTCTTCATTCATGCCCGCTCCTTCATTGGTCGCAGTTTGGTCCCGAGACTCTCGATCTCGTGCCGCAGTCCAGGTAGTCCCATTGGGTTCTCGTGAACAATCGAAGCAATGAGCGCCGCGTCGGCCACCCGCAACGCCTCAACGATGTGCTGGGCGGATCCCGCACCTCCCGATGCGATCACTGGTATCGATATCGCATCGCGCACTTGGCTCGTGAGCTCGAGGTCGAAGCCTGTTCGTTTGCCGTCTTGACGAATCGACGTGAGAAGGATTTCACCCGCGCCGCGCTCGGACGCTTCCATGGCCCACGGGACCGTTTCGGTACTGGTGGCGATGCGGCCGCCGTGGGTGTGCACGACACCATCACCGGCGTCAATCGCCACCACCACCGCCTGGCTACCATAGCGGTCGGCTATGGCGGTGATCAAAGATGGATTCGCGAGCGCCGCCGAATTGAGCGAGACGCGGTCCGCTCCGGATTCGATGATGCGAGCCGCATCATCGACACTTCGTACGCCCCCTCCAACCGTGAAAGGGATCTCGAGCACGTCGGCGACCTTCGTGATCACCGACGTCATCGTCGCCACGTCGTCGGGAGTTGCAGCGATATCGAGCAACACCAGTTCGTCGGCCCCGCCGTCGCTGTAAAATCCTGCGAGTTCTACCGGGTCACCGACGTCACGCAGCCCGACGAAACTGACACCCTTGACAACTCGACCGTTCGCAACGTCAAGACAGGGGATCAGGCGCGCGAGAGGCATTGTTCCAAGAATTCGAGTCCGGCTTCGCCGCTCTTCTCAGGGTGGAATTGAACCCCGAGGAATGAGCCGCGCTCGAGCGCTGCAGCAACTCCCTCAGATGTTGCAACGACATCGTTCGAGTGGGCGGCGAACGAGTGCGCGAAGTAGTAGGCGTCGCCCCACGGCTCAACGATCGCCCAACCCAGGCGGGGTACGCGGTCTGCGACAAGGCGCGTCACGATTCCGGGCACGAGACCGATTCCTTCGACACCGCCGTCCTCCTCGCTGGTGTCAAGGGCCAACTGCATGCCGAGACAAATTCCAAGGATCTGGTGACCGTCGGCGAAACGCTGGCGCAGGGCCGCGACCGCTCCGGTCTCGTTCAGGTGGTGCATGGCGCTCCTCGCCGATCCCACTCCCGGCAGAATCACGTAGGGGGCGCGCGTGATCTTTTCGGGCGTTGAAGTCACTTCGCTCGTTCGCCCCAGATGAGCGAGCGACGCGCACACCGATCGAGTGTTTCCCGCACCGTAATCAACCACGACAACGTCGCTCACAGCGAACCCTTCGTGGAGCGAATGAGTGAACCGTCGCGGGTCATTGCCTGAGCGAGAGCCCTCCCTACCGCCTTAAACGCTGCTTCAGCCACGTGGTGGGCGTTCTTGCCCGACGCCGTGACGTGCAACGTGATGCGCGCGGTCTGGGCCAGCGATTCAAACGCGTGCGCCGCCATCCCTGGATCCGGGTCAATCGAGATGTTGGCCGTCGCTCGCCCCGAGAGGTCAACGACCGCGTGCGCCAACGCTTCGTCCATTGGTACGCGGGCTTCGCCGTATCGGGTGAGACCCTTACGATCGCCGAGCGCGATGTCGAGTGCCTCGCCGAAGGTTCGCATCATGTCTTCGACGGTGTGGTGGTCGCCCGTTTCGAGGTCACCCACACCCTCGAGGCGAAGGTCCATCCCGCCGTGGAACGCCAATTGCTGGAGCATGTGATCGTAGAAGCCTTCGCCGGTGTGAACAAAGACGCGACCCTCGCCGGGAACACGCAGCCGTACGCTCAGCAACGTCTCGGCAGTCGCTCGACGATGACGCACAATGGCCGGAGGAGCTGGTTCACCAGCGAGTTCGCACCGCAGCGCGCCCAAGAGCACGTCGTCATCGAGTTCATCTCGAACACTCACCCGTAGACCTCCGGCGAACGCGCGAACGACGACGCCATACGGTAAGAGTCGCTCCACGATGTCCTGAGGGTTATCCATTGGAATGTAAAGGAAGTTCGTGTACGAACGCAGCGGTACGAGTCCGAGCGACGTGAGCGCGTCGCTCAGTCTCTCGCGCTCGGCAATTTGCGCTGAAACGTCTAACGGTGAACTGATCACTGAGAGCGCCAGTGCCGCCGAGAGCGACGATACCGACAGCGGCGCTTGACGCGACGTGATGACAGAGGTGGTCGCGGGCGACGAGAGGGCGTAACCTACTCGCGCTCCGGCGAGACCATAGGCCTTGGAGAAGGTACGAAGTACTATCGCCCCACTCTCGATGCGATCAAGCGCGTCGACACCCGCATAGTGGGCGTACGCCTCGTCAATGACTAGTTGTCCCGCAACGTCCGGGATGTCCGGAAGCTCCCCGGTTGGATTGTTCGGACGACAGACGAAGACCAGGTCGGCCTGCGAGGGATCGTCGATAATCGTGGCACCCGCCATCGTTGCGGCGTAACGGTACATCGAATATGAGACCGCAGGTACCGTAGCGATGGTGCCAGCCTCAGCGAAAATGCGCGCGAGCAGCACAATGAACTCGTCACTACCTGCTCCGAGCGCAACTTGGTCGAGTTGCACGCCGTGGTGGTTGGCGATGGCCTGGCGCAGCGGCTCGTAGCGACCGCGATCGTACTCATTGATGTCGGCGAGCGCCCGCGCCAGCGCCGCGGGGCGCGCGCTCGCTGGAGGCGTTGCTGCGACGTTACCGTCGAATCGAATGATGGATCGCGGGTCAATGCCAATCGTGGCCGCGATGTCCTCGTTCGATGGTGGCCACTGGTACGCGTCGAGTGCAGTGATGTTCTTCATCGACGTGCCGTAGCCTTGTGAGCAGTCATACCCTCGAGTTCCGCGAGTGCCTCGATTGTCGGCGCGATTCGCTCCAAACCTTCCTTGGTGACACGCTGCACGGTGACGGTCTTCATGAATGACTCCAGACCAAGACCCCCAGTTGATCGCGACCACCCGCCCGTCGGTAGCACGTGATTCGCGCCCGTGGCGTAGTCCCCCGCGGGCACTGGTGCGTAGGGTCCAACAAAGACAGCACCGGCGTTACGAATTCGATCAGCGAGAGACTCCGCTCGTTCACCAAGCAGGGCCACATGCTCGGCCGCGAACCGCTCGACCTCTCGAAGCGCCTCTTCGAGATCGTCGCCAACGCGAACGACAAACGCCCGCGAATCGGGTCCGTGTTCCATCTGTGCCGCCAACTCTTGTTGGATGATGTCCTCGTCGAAACCCTCATCAGCGACAACAACGATTTCGCTGGGTCCTGCAGGCAGGTCAATGGCGACGTCCTTGCTGACGAGCAGTTTCGCCGCGTTAACCGCCCCGCCTCCGGGCCCAATGATCTTGTCAACCTTGGCGATGGACTCAGTCCCGTACGCCATTGCAGCGATTGCCTGTGCGCCACCTACCGCCCAGACCTCGTCGATACCCAAGAGCGCAGCCGCAGCCGCTACCGCTGCCGCGCCGCTTGGTGGCGTGCAGACCACAATTCTTTCAACTCCCGCGACTTGAGCCGGAATGGCCCCCATGATGAGCGACGACACGAGCCCCTTCGGCACGTAGACGCCCACCGATCGAAGTGGTGTCCAACGTCGTTCAAGTGTGACCCCAGGTGAGACTTCGAGCATGAGGTCATCAGGTCGCTGAGCGGCGTGCCACTTTCGAACCGACTCCGCTGCATCAAGAATTGCTGCCGTGGGAACATCACCGTACGCGACTGCTCGCTCGGGAACGTCCGACGTCGTTGCATCGAATAACGCGGACCACTCAACGAGTGCCGCGTCGCCGCGATCTCGAACGTCATTGACGACCTCTTCGATTGTGAAAGTGCGATTGGTTTGGACCGGCTTGCTCATGGCACCATCCGCTCTACGGGAAGGGTCAGGATTGAACTGGCACCGCTTCTCTCCAGTCGAGGCAGAAGTGACCAGATGTCCGCCGCCGGTACCAACGCGTGCACGGCCACGACGCCGGGCGTCGCGAGGTCCATCACCGTTGGAGAGCCAGATGTGGGTAGGACTGCGAGAACATCATTCAATCGATCCTTCGCCACGTTACAGAGCAGATACCGGTTGGCACGGGCGTTGATAACCGAGCCCAGGACCGTTGTGAGGGTCTTGCGAGCTTCTAAGTCAGTGGAGCCTTTGCGCCCAACGAGCACTGCTTCGGACTCGAACAACACCCCCACGGAACGAAGACCGTTCGTGCGCAGTGTCGAACCTGTCGAGACGAGGTCGATGATCGCGTCGGCGAGACCGAGTCTGGGCGAAATCTCTACCGATCCGGCAACACTGACGAGCTCCGCCTTGATACCGCGCTCGGCCAACGCCTGGGCAGCGATTCGAGGGTGCGAGGTGGCGATGCGTCGTCCTTCAAGATCATCGATACTGAGCGCCGTATCTTCCATTGACACCGCCGCTTGCAGTGAGCACGAACCGAAACCCAGGCGTAAGAGCACCTCAACGTCGCTCTCACGCTCAGAGACCAGGTCGAGGCCAGTGATGCCGCAATCAACGACGCCATCTTGAACATATTCAGGAACGTCGTCCGCTCGTACGAACAGCAGGTCGATCTCGGCGTTTCTGCAGTGGGCCTGGAGGACGCGCTCGCCGGGCTCTTGGGGATCCACGCCGCTCGCTTCGAGTAACGACCACGATGGTTCACGGAGCCGCCCCTTCGAAGGCAGCGCCATGGTGAGACGTCGGGTCATTTCCGACCCCGCTTCAACACCGCGCCGTACCCGCCCTCGCCGTGGTGCAACCAGTGAGCCACGCGAGTGACTGTCGCAGTCGACGCACCAGTACGCCGTGATATCTCTTGGTACGAGACCGCCTCATCCACGAGGCGTGCCACCTGCAGTCGCTGTCCCATGGCGTCGAGCTCGGCCGTGGTGCAAAGATCTCGTAGGAACGCGGCCACGATCTGGGGATCGCCGAGTTTCACGAAGGCTTTGACGAGTTCGTCAAATCTCTCTGATGTCTCGGGCCTTGCTTGGGCCTCTTGGACTTTTCCACTTGTCATGATGACATGCTAACGTGCTACTACGTGACTATGCAACTCATACCGGCGATCGATCTCTTGGGCGAGGACGCGGTGCGCCTCGAGCAAGGTGACTTCGAGCGGGTCCTCTTTCGACGACCCATCGAGGAGTTCATGGCGCGCATCGTGGCCACCCATCCGAGTTTCATTCACATCGTCGATCTGCAGGGTGCACGCGATGGTGCCATTCGCAGTGACGTGGTGCGACGCTGTGCTGATCTCGCTGGTGACATCCCCTTGCAGGTCTCGGGTGGCATCAGATCAATTCCCGCCGCGCTCGACGCATTAGAGGCGGGGGCATCTCGCGTCATCGTGGGGACTGCGGTGTGGTCAAAGCCCACTGCCTTGGAGGACTTCGTGGCTGCGCTCGAACAGAGACTCGTGGTCGCCTTTGATGTTCGCCAAGGCGAGATCTCCATTCGCGGTTGGCAGTCCTCAACGGGCCTCGCGGTCGAGGACGCTCTCGCGCACTGCGTTCGCGCTGGGGTCACCCGCCTGCACGTCACCGCCATCGAACGCGACGGCACGATGCAGGGGCCGGATCTGGCACTCTATGAACAGGTGTGCGCGAGTGGTCTGCGCGTGGTGGCCGCGGGAGGGGTGCGAGACGATGACGACGTCCTCGCACTCGAGGTGATTGGCTGCGAAGCGGCCGTGATGGGCGTTGGTTACCTCGCAAGAATGGGTCTTTCCTTCGACCACTAGTTCCTTGATTGTCCTGTAATTAATAGGACTTTCTGCTCTAAGAGACCGATCACCAGGCACGCGAGAATGTTGCCAGGGGTAATCGAAAGGAACGATGTATGCGGCGTAAGACACTTGACCTGTTGCTCAACTGGGTTGGAGGACTTTTGACGGTGATGCTGCTCGTCGCTGGCGCCGGACTCATGGTTGGCTACAGTTTCACGAGCTCTCAAGTGAAGTCCCAATTGCTTGAGCAGAAGGTCTTCTTTCCAAAGAGCGGTGAAGCGGACTACCAGGACTTGGTGAAGGCTCACCACACCGAACTCGCTGGACAGCAAGTGCTCACCGGCTCACAAGCCCAGATCTTCGCGAACGACATCATTGGTGTCGACACGAACATGATCAGTGGCGGCAAGACCTATGCGCAATTGAGTGCGGCTTCGCTCGCGGACCCTTCGAACACAGCGCTTAAGAATCAAGTTGAACTCGTGTTTCGCGGCGACACGCTTCGAGGACTCTTGCTCAACGCGTACGCTTTTGGGTTCATTGGCGTGATTGCGCTCTACGCTGCGATCGCCTCATTCGTCTTGGCGCTGGTCATGCTCATTCTCACATTGCTCGGCGTACGCCACTACCGCCAGAGCGACCCATCGGACGTGATCTAGAAAAGTCGGCCATATCCCCTAGAAGCCCGGGTCCCCCGCCCGGGCTTCTTTGCCGTCACGACCCTTTTCGCGAACGACGCTGACTAGTGTCGCTACGTGACCCGCCTAGAAGTCTCAGACAGCCGCCTCACCCGCGTCGGAGCCATGCCAGTGCGTCGAGCACTACCGCGACGAGCTCATCGAACGGTGGGCGCGTGGTGCTTCGCTGACCACATTGGCCCCGCGGCGGTCACGAAGGAACACGGCCTCGACATCGGCCCACACCCGCATACCGGACTCCAAACCGTCACGTATCTGGTGAGTGGTGAGGCGCTCCATCGCGACAGTCTCGGCAGCGAGCAGTTGATCAGCGCCGGACAAGTGAATCTCATGAGTGCGGGCTTGGGCGTCTCGCACTCCGAGGAGGCAACGGGTCGCTACGAAGGCGATTTACACGGGATTCAACTCTGGATCGCACAGCCCGACGCCACTCGCCACAGCCCCTCGTCGTTCGAACATCACGCACAGTTGCCGCGCATCAGCATTGAGCACTCACTGGCCACAATCCTGATTGGCGAATTTCACGGCGTTCGAAGCCCCGCGCGTCACGACACACCACTGGTCGGTGTCGAGCTCGCGATCAAGAAGCGGCTACTCCTGTCGCTGAGGACGGACTTTGAATATGCACTCATCGTGCTCGACGGAGCGCTCGCATGCGACGGAGTTGATCTTGCGCCGGGTCAACTTGGATACCTTGGTACGGGTAATGATGAGATCGCTCTCGATGCCTATGAACCAACGAGAGCGATGCTGCTCGGGGGCGTGCCGTTCGAGAGTGACGTCATGATCTGGTGGAATTTCGTCGCACGCACTCGAAGCGAGATAGATCAGGCATTCGAGTCGTGGCACAAGGATGACGGCCGGTTCGGAAACGTGTCGAGCCACCTCGAGCGCATCAGTGCTCCCACGCCGTATTGGCGCGAAGCGCGCGGTGCTTAGTCGGAGTGTGCGACGAAATTGACTGACGCCCACGCACCAAGCGCCGACATCACCGGAATGAGTTCCGCACCGGCGTGCGAGAGCGCGTAACTCACCGAGACCGGGGGCCCTTCCTGCACCGTTCGAATGATCAGCCCGACACCTTGGAGTTCGCTTAACCGGTCGCTCAACACCGAGTCGCTGATGCCCTCGACGCGTCGCTTCAGTTCTGAGAATCCCGCTCCGCCGGTCACGAGTGACCCGAGAATGACCCCGTTCCAACGCTTGCCGAGGAAGCTGAACGCGCGAGCCAACGCCGCGTCACAATGCTGGGACGTGGGGTCATGGTCCTTCGGTGCCGAAGAGCCGCTCTGCGGGTGATCTGAATTCACCACAAAATTCTACCCTTGACTTGTCCCATACAAGTGACTATCTTTTTACTAGTAACATATATTCTAGTAGTTGATATTGCAACCCAAGGAGCATCATGACACTCTTTCGCCTCGACGCCAGTATTCAAACCCAAGGGTCCGCAAGCCGCGCACTCGGCGACCTCATCGAAAAGACCTGGCGTGAATCTGAGATCGATGCCCAGGTCATCCGACGCAACATCGGACTCGAACCCTTGCCATCTGATGCCTGGGCCCTCGCCGTTTCCGCCAGTCGCACCCCCGAGCAGGACCGTACACCAGACCAGAAGAACGCCGCTGGGCTTGCGGGAACCTTGGTGGACGAACTCGTCGACGCGGACGCCATCTTGCTCACCGTCCCGCTCTACAACTTCGGCGTTTCCCAGCATCTAAAGACGTGGGTGGATCTCATCATCACCGACCCACGCATGTCGAGCCAGCCCCTCAAAGACAAGCACGCGGTGCTCGCCATCGTGCGAGGTGGTGCGTACGGACCCGGGACTCCTCGTGACGGGTGGGACCACGCGACGGCGTGGATCCTGCGCATCCTTCGCGACGTCTGGGGTCTCGATGTGGTCGTGGTGGAACGTGAGTTCACCCTCGTAGGCGTGAATCCCGCGCTGGACTCCTTCGCAGACCTCGCCGCCGAGATGCATCGCGACGCCGAACACCTCGCAGTCCATCACGCCCAGCACCTCATCTCAAAGGCTGCCTGAGGGTGAAGACGTCGATGGTTCGTCCAATGAACCGACGTTCGACTCAGATTCGCTCGGGCACCATTTCAATAGCGCCACACGGACACTCCTTCACGCAGATCCCGCACCCCTTGCAGAAGTCATAGTCAAATTCGTAGCGGTCCTCGCCACCGAGTTTGATTACCGCGTTATCTGGACACACACCAAAGCAGTTATCACATTCGAAGCAGTTCCCACATGAGAGACAGCGCCTCGCTTCAAACAGGGCGTTCTCCTCGGTGAGTCCGCCTATGACTTCTTCGAAGTTGGTTTGGCGACGAACCTTCTCAAGCTCGGGTCGCTTGGTTCGTGGCGCATCTGCGTAGTACCAGGTATTGAGTCGCTCGAAGGTCGCCAGTTCGTGGCGCTGCTTCTCCTGTGGCGACCGACCCATCACGAAATCATCAATACCGTGCGCGGCGCGCTTGCCGTGACCCACTGCGACCGTTGCCGTGCGTTCAGCGGGCACCGCATCACCTCCGGCAAAGATGCCACTGGCACCAGCCATCATCGAGTGCTGCACTTCCACGGACCCGTCGTGGACAGTGACGTCCTTCGCGTGATCGAGAAGTGAGAGATCCGTGTCCTGGCCGAGGGCCAAGACCAGCGAGTCAGCATCCAACTCTTCGAATTCGCCGGTCGCTTCGGGGAAGCCCTCCTCATTGAGGCGCATCTTCTCGAGCACGATGCGTTCAGGGTCGAATCGACTCACCGTGGAGAGCCAACGCACGGTGACGCCCTCTCCGAGTGCCTGCTCGAATTCTTCACCACTCGCGCCCATTCGCTCTCGATTACGCCGATAGACAATCACCGCATCGGTAGCGCCGAGTCGCCGTGCCGTACGCGCAGCATCGAAGGCGGTGTCGCCACCTCCGTAGACCACGACCCTGCGGCCCAGAAGCGGCGGGTCATCGTGGGCAACTTGGTGAAGAAACGACACCGCGTCGATGACCTTGGACGAATCCCCTGCGGGAATATTGACGCGCTTACCCAACTGCGCCCCGACTGCGAGAAAGACCGCGTCAAACCCTCCAGCGCTGCGCTCGAGCTCGATGTCGTGCACGACATGGTTAAGGACGACGTCGACGCCCATTTCGATGATGCGATCAATCTCGGCGTCGAGTATCGCTCGAGGTAGTCGGTACGCCGGGATGCCGTAGCGCATCATGCCGCCCAGTTGCTCAGCTGAGTCAACGAGACGCACGCGGTGTCCGAGTCGACGAAGGTGGTACGCGGCACTCAGCCCAGCGGGCCCCGCACCGACCACGAGGATTCGCTTCGCGGTATCGGGACCGGGATCCGGCAGACGCCAGCCCTTTTCGATGGCGAGATCGCCCAGGAATCGCTCGACCGCGTTGATGCCAACCGCCTCGTCAACCTGCACGCGATTACAGACTGTTTCGCAGGGGTGAAAGCACACACGACCCATGATCGCGGGTAGCGGATTCTCTTCAACAAGCTTTCGCCACGCGGCCTCGTAGTTACCCGATTCCGCCTCGTAGAGCCAGCCCTGGATGTTCTCCCCCGCGGGACACGCGTTGTTGCACGGCGGTAGGCGATCGACGTACACGGGTCGCTCCACCCGCCACGACCCCGTGTGATTGGCTCGACTTGTCCCAACACCGAGAGTGATTGCAAAGGGCGTATCCATCAGGCGCTCATCTCCTGTGACTCGGTCGCGTCGTCAATAAGTGCGTAGCGCGCGATGTTCTCGTCGGCAATGGCCTGGATCCGAGCGACGATGTCCGGGCGTGCATTCGAGCCAAAGAGGTGCCCGTAACGTCGCTGCAAACTCAAGTACTGCTCAACGGGGACGCGTCGGCGTATTGTCGACACTGAAGTGACCTTGCCGTGCTCGGCTTCAAAAACTGGAAAGAGTCCGGATTCCTTGGCGAGTCGTGCGATATGAATCGTGTCATTGGACGCCGAGCCCCAGCCCAGTGGACACGGGACGAGCACGTGCAGATACCGCGCACCGTGCATAGCCATGGCTCGCTCCACCTTGCGTTCGAGATCATGCAGGTCAGCCACTGTCGCTGTCGCTACGTAGGGGATGTCGTGGGCCATGGCAATTCGAGGGAGATCCTTGCCGGTGCCAAAGATGTTCCCCGGTTCGGGACCAACGGCGTCAGTGGTCGCGGTGCGCGCTGCGGGTGGCGTCGCTGCAGATCGCTGCACGCCAGTATTCATGTATCCCTCATTGTCATAACAAATGAATAGAACGTCATCATTACGTTCGAACATCCCCGACAGAGCGCCGAAACCAATGTCCACAGTGCCGCCATCACCGGCTTGGGCGACGACACGAACATCACCCTTTCCCTTCACCCGCAGCGCAGCTGCAACTCCGGTGGCGACGGCTGGCGCATTACCAAAGAGTGAGTGCAGCCAAGGGATCCGCCACGATGTCTCGGGATAGGGCGTTGAAAATACCTCCAGACAACCAGTCGCATTGACCGCAACCACGCGACCATTGGTAGCGCGCATCGCGGCGTCGAGGGCGTAACGCGCCCCGAGCGCCTCGCCGCAACCCTGACAGGCGCGATGACCCGAGTCGATCGAGTTGGTGCGGTCACGTTGCGACTGCACAGTGCGATCATCGGGACTGAGCAGGCGATTACCAACCGCGAAACTGCCGACCTGGTAGAAGTGAACGCGCTGGTCGGTCACGCTCCCCTCCTCACTGCCTTCGAAAGGTCGGCCGTTCGATCGCGCAACAAATTCTCCGCCGATGGTCCGGAACGACGAACCGTGCGCATCCGCTCCCTCTCTCGTTCAACCGCCCCCTGATCGAGGTCGAGGAACGTGAGCGACTCCAAATCATCGTGTTGCGCCTTCTCAAGCATCTCTTCGATTGAGCGACGGGTGATAGCGCGACCTCCGAGTCCAGCCACAACCGTACGAAGATCAAAGTCCATGTCGCGCAGTGACATCGCGACGTCGGTCGAGAGGACGCCACCGAATCCGGTGCTGAATGCTTTCTCGAGCACGACCACCTGACGAGCGTTCGCGAGCGCACTACGTACTGCCTCACTAGGAAACGGTCTAAAGGTCGTGATGCCAACGACGCCAATCCGTTCACCCAGATCGCGGCGAATATCTACGGCATCCTTGATGGTGCCGAGTACTGATCCCAATGCCACCACAACGATCTCAGCGTCATCAGTGCGATACGTTCGAATCAGTCCGCCACTGTCACGGCCCGTGAGATCATTGAAGGTCCGCGCAATCTCTGGGATCCGCTCCAATGCATCACGTTGTCGAAGGTACGCGAGATACCTCACCTCCTCAAACGCCTCAGGGCCGACCATGGCGCCAATCGACACAGGCTCATCAACGTCGAGGACCTGGCGAGGTTCATACGGAGGCAAGAACGAATCGACGCTGGCCTGATCGAGAATGTCCACGCCTTCGACGGCGTGGGTCAAGATGAAGCCGTCAACGCACACCATGACCGGTACTGAGAGTTCCTCAGCCAACTTGAACGCCTGTACGTGCAGGTCCGCAGCCTCCTGATTGGTCTCGGCGAACAGCTGGATCCAACCCGCATCACGCACGGCCATGGCGTCACTATGGTCGTTCCAGATATTGATAGGGGCTCCAATCGCGCGGTTCGCGAGCGTCATCACTATCGGCAACCCCAGTCCCGACGCATTGAAGACAGCCTCGACCATGAACAACAGACCCTGGCTCGCGGTTGCCGTATACGACCTCGCACCCGTAGCCGACGCCCCAATCGCCACCGACATCGCGGCGAACTCCGATTCCACGTTGATGAATTCGCATGAGGTGAGCACACCAGACTTGACCATCGCGCCCACCGCCTCAATGATGTGCGTCTGGGGTGAGATTGGATAGGCACACACCACCTCAGGTCGACAGAGCGCGACCGTCTCAGCAATCGCCCTTGAACCTTCAATCTGACGAAGCACGGGTCAACTCCTTCATCTTCGAGACCACGAAGGCGTACGCTGCGGCTGCGGCTGCTGCGTTTCGCTCTCCAACCGACCCTTCGAATCGCTCCTTCACCGCAGTGTCGATCGCTTCGATTGATATCTGACCAGTCAACGCAGCGAACCCGCCGAGTAGGGCGGCGTTCGGTAGCGGGCGACCCAGGTGCTCAAGGGCAAATTCGGTTGCGGGACACGTCATGAACCGGTCGTGACGAAAGCTCATAAGAGTATGGTCGAACCCGAGTTCGGCGAAATCGCGAGAGGTGTTGACCAAGGCGTAGCCATCATGCACAAGACCAGCAAAGAGATCAACCTGATGGACCAGGGTGGCGTCTTGAATGATGATCGCGTTCGGCTCCATCACTGGCTCACGAGTACGAATCTCTCGGTCGTCGATTCGACAGAATGAAACGACTGGAGCACCAGTGCGCTCCGAACCGAAACTCGGGAACGCTTGGGCGTGGCGTCCCTCAGCGAATGCGGCGACCGAGAGGATCTCGGCTGCGGTCACCACACCCTGTCCACCTCTGCCGTGAAGACGAATCTGAAACATGCCTGACAATCCCCTGGGTGTCCATTGACCGCGATGTCGCGAGAACCCCACCCCCGAACGGATGATCTCGCGCACTTCGGTCTAAATGCCTACGGAATCGACCGTAGTGCACCACCTGCGGCCCCGATTAAGGCCTTTGGTCCCGAAAGAAGTCCACGCCCGGTGAGCATGTGCACGACACTCGAACCGCCAGCCTCGTTTCGACGAGACAGCGACGATTTTGTAGCGTTACGTGATGGGTGATCACGTTAACGAAGATCGAGCCGTGACTGAGCCAAGAGGATTCACCTCTTTCGAGCCCGTCTTTCATGACGCCGAGATCCTCGAATCAGATCTCGTCCTGCTCGGATCCTTGCTCGATGAAACACTCAAGCGGCAGGTCTCCGAGGACTTTCTCACCATCGTGAATGACGTTCGCGCTTCGAGTGATCAAGACCTCGACGCAACCATCCACCAATTGAGGCAACTGGATCTATGGACGTCAAGCCAATTGTCGCGGGCGTTCTCGGTCTATTTTCATCTCGCCAACATTGCAGAGCAGACACACCGATCGCGCAAGGGAAGACGGAAGCGACAGACTCTTCAGAGCCCACTCGCGCGAGTGACGCGGATGATTACCATCGCGATCGAAGAAGGTCGCCTTGATGCCGACACCGTGCGAGACGCTGTCTCGAAACTTGACGTGCGTCCCGTCTTCACGGCACATCCAACCGAAGCCGCTCGGCGTTCGGTGCTCCTCAAACTTCGAACCATCAGTGATCTCCTCGATGAGTCGGTTGTGACCCCCGAGGGCAACGATCCTCGCAGACGCGAGCGTCGCGCCGCCGAGGTTGTGGAATCACTGTGGCAGACCGACGAGCTGCGTCTCGAGCGGCCAGAAGTCCTCGACGAAGCTCGCAACGCCCTCTATTTCATCGATGGCTTGATGCGACGTCCAGTGACCGAGGTCCTCGTACAGTTGGTCGACCTCCTCGGTGAGATCGGTGTGAGCGTGCCCCTGACGAATCGACCCCTTTCCTTTGGCTCGTGGATTGGCGGCGACCGCGACGGGAACCCCTTTGTCACGCCTGAAGTGACGACATCAGTCGTCGACCTCTCACTGGAGCATTCCATTCGTACGCTTGGAACGCTCTTTGCGCGACTCATCGACGAATTGTCGGTCTCTGAACGATTGAAGAACGTATCGCCGGCGTTACGTGCCTCACTAGAGCAGGACCTCTCGAACATCACGAACCTCGACCCGCGCTTTCGCCGTCTGAATGCCGAAGAGCCGTATCGCTTGAAGCTCACGTGCATGCAAGCGAAGTTGGAGTCGACATCTCGGCGCATGCGCCAGCGTAGTCGCCATCAACCCGGTGTTGACTACGCGAACTCTGCTGAACTGATCGATGACCTGACCCTGTTGTACGACTCGCTCATCGACAACGGTGGTGAGCTGATTGCGCGCGGCACACTTGAACAAGCGGTGCGGACCGTTGCGGTCTTCGGTCTGACACTCACCACCCTTGACGTCCGCGAACACGCTCAAGCCCATCACGCCGCGCTAGGACCGATCATCGATCGCATGAACGTGAGCGCAGAACCCTACGCCACACTCAGTCGCGACGAGCGACTTGCGTTGCTCGCTCGCGAACTCGACTCGGCTCGACCCTTCAGTCTCCTCGCTCCGACGTTAGAAGATCGCGATATGAAGACCTTTCGAGCCTTCGAGGCCATTCGAGAGGTGATAGGCCACTTCGGTCCCGAGGCGTGCGAGAGCTACATCGTCTCTATGACCAAAGGCGCTGACGACGTGCTCGCGGCGATTGTCCTCGCACGCGAAGCGCGGCTCGTCGACCTGACGCGCGGTGTCGCACGAATCGGCTTCGTACCGCTCTTTGAGACGATCGATGAATTGAAACGAGCGGGCGAGATCATGGACCAGCTCCTGTCGATTCCGGCCTACCGCCGACTCGTGGCACTACGCGCAGATGAACAAGAAGTCATGCTCGGCTACTCCGACTCGAACAAGGACGCGGGCATCACCGCCTCTCAATGGGGCATCCACCAGGCCGAGCGTCAGCTTCGTGACGTCGCGTTGCAGCATGGCGTGCATCTGCGGCTCTTCCACGGCCGTGGCGGCAGCGTCGGTCGAGGTGGCGGACCGAGCCACGACGCAATACTCGCTCAGCCCTACGGCGTTCTCGAAGGCTCCATCAAGATGACCGAACAGGGCGAAGTGATCTCTGACAAGTACTTGTTGCCGTCGCTCGCACATGAACATCTCGAACAATTGCTCGCGGCCGTGCTCGAGGGGATGCTCTTTCACACGACGCCACGCACCGATCCCGAACTGCTGCCCCTGTGGGATGGCGCGATGGACCTCATCGCCGACGCCTCGCTGCACTCGTATCGCGCGCTCATCGGCGACGCCAATCTGGCCACCTACTTCACGTTGACAACGCCCGTTGACGAACTCGCCAGTCTCCACATGGGTTCGCGTCCGGCGCGACGCACCAAGGCCGACGATGGCATCGAGTCGCTTCGCGCCATACCCTGGGTCTTCGGCTGGACTCAGTCACGACAGGTCGTTCCAGGCTGGTATGGCGTTGGAAGCGGACTCGCGGCCGCGCGAGCAGCGGGCCTTGGTGACGCGCTTCAACAGATGTATAGGGAGTGGCCCTTCTTTGAGACGTTTCTCTCGAACGTCGAGATGACTCTCGCCAAGACTGACATCGACATCGCGCGAGAGTACGTTCATCGTCTCGCACCTCCACGACTGCACTACCTCTTTGAGCGCATCGTTGCCGAATACGAACTCACCGTCCAGGAGGTTCTCTTCGTCACGCGCTCCAGTCGCATACTCGACTCGCAACCACTTCTTCGCGCAACGTTGCGCACCCGCGACACGTACCTACGACCGCTTCAACTCATGCAGATCCAATTGCTCGAACGCGTGCGAGATGTGCGCGAACGCGGAGAGGAAGTGGACACGGAGCTCCAACGTGCGCTGCTGCTCACGATCAACGGTATCGCCACCGGGCTTCGAAATACGGGTTGAACAACGAGGACTGATGATCTCTACCGCGCCGACATCGTTATGAAGTCGCGAGTGTAGGCCGGATCGAAGAAGCGTGTCGGGGTCTGGATCATCGTTCGCGTCAGCACCTGTCCGTTGGCCGGCGAGGCGACGCCGTTCATAGTGGAGGGTCGATACGTCGCGAAGATGGGCCACAGCGGATTCATGTCGAGCACCATTGCCTTCACGGCACCCGCACGCACGAGCAAGTGCGCCAAATCGACAATATTCATGGGACCCTCGACGTAGACAAGCGCGCCCGACTTCGTGATGCCAAGACCTGACCGTGGCGTATTGATCACGTTGTTGAGCGCCACACCCCAGGTCTTGATGTCCGAAGGCTGCAGCCCCGAGACGAGGCGACCATTGTCAACGAGCAGTCTGAGATTCTGGCGAACCGCAACGACATTCGCACTCATTGACACATCCCGCCCCCACTCACCGATGGTGGCGACGCCGTTGGCATAGATGACCAACGACGCCGCTCCGCGACGGAGTGGGGCGACGAGGCGCCCTTCGCTGTAGTACCCGCCCTCGGAGTCCTTCATGAGAAACCCGCCGTTGAACGCAGCGACGAGCGTGGTGGCGGCACTGTTCGCAACGGGAGCCGTGAACTTCCAGTTCGCCCCTCCGGGACTCAAGGAACCCGAATACAGTCGGGCCCGCAGTAAGCGCGTATCCATCCAGGCAATTCCCGCGGACACGCTGGCACTGCCCGGGAGGTGCAGCGAGGTGGTGTAGACGGCCGCCATTCCCTGGACACGTCGACCCACGGGCCGCCAGTGTCCATCGCCCGGTGACGCGGAGCCGGCGAAGGGAATCAGATTTGTTGGCGCGGGCAGAGGCGTCAGTCGGGCGGCAACAGTCCTACTCGATGCTGCCGACGCTCTTGGAGTTGCTTGGACGATCCACATCACTGCCAGCATGAGTGCGAGTGAACCGGACATCACCCTCGTAATGGCGCCACGTGAACGATGACGGACTGGCGCGCAGGATGCATTAGTGATCACACGAACGCCACGAGACACGACGGGTTCGCGCAGGTGCGCGACTAGTCGTGTTGAAGTCCGCCGCAGAGAGGTGCGGCGCCGGTTCACAAAGTGCACCTTGAGAAGTTAGTGACCTCGCAACGCTTCACTGATATGCGCTCGCTAAGAAGACGCTAATAATCAGTCGCATTGATCGCACTGAGTGACACGTCACCATCGAGGCCATGAAGAAGGAATCGGTCCAGGGGGACCGAAGGGCTGAGGGAGTCCCGGCCGGGCGCCAAGAGCCTGCAGAAAAGCACTGAAGTTGAGACCGAACGAGGTGGAATTCTTTCCGTTGAATTGAAGATGACCCATGACGTGTCCGTTGGTCTGACTCGGGTCCGCCCAGCCCATCTCCATGCAGGTCTTGGCGTCATGAAGGATGCCAACGACACTCTGAGCGCTGAGACGTTGGCCCACGCTGACCTTGGGCGTCACGTTTTCAGCCACATAGACGTCAAGCCCCTTCGCCGGTCCTTCACTCAGTTGATAGGCAATGAAGACGCCACTTGGCCAGTCACTCGCGTAGACGTTCTTCACCACGCCAACGCCGATGGAAAAGACCGGTCCTGATCCGCAGTAATCAACACCCTGATCAATCTCTTGAGGCACCAGAGCAGTGATCTGACGCAGCGGGTTGAGATATCCATCGAGCGGCGTCATATCAATCGCCTCGTAGTAACCGCCAGTGATCGGGTCGAGCGCGAGGCCACTAGCCACGGCGCCAATGGGCATTGTGATCGAAGGACTCGGCGCGGTGGGCAGCGGCGCTTGAAAGGCGTTGACCTCGCCGTTAGCCCGTAACACGAAATACCCGGTCCCGCTCCCTGCACTCGCGATTGCGGTGACCGGCATTGAAGAACCGCCGTTGTTCGATGGCTTGGCTGTGGTGAGCGGAGCGTCAAATCCGCTCACCCGTCCATTTGACGTCAACACCCAATACCCTCCGGTCTGCGCGTCAGTTGCGATACCGACGGCCACGACCGGGGCTGTCGCACCGTAGACGAGCTTTCGCGCGAGCGAGCCGTGCCACGGGACGCCAAAACCGTCGACGCCCCCGTTTGCTCGAAGTACGTAGTAGCCCCGTCCGTCACTCGTTGAGGCGATGGCCACTGCCGACGCGTATTGGCCCCAACCACCAGGGTGGATCTTGGGACCGCCCAAGTTCGGTGCATGGAATCCCCGCACGCGTCCATCCGAACTGACGACCCAGTAGCCCCCGGTCTGGGCATCAATAGCAATCCCCGTCGCGGTGACCCCCGCCGGTAGGTCAGCGCCCGACAACGAGCCATAGGAGGGGACGCCAAACGCATCAACCTCCCCATTCGACCGTAGAACGTAGTACCCACGGCCATCGGGGTTGGCCGCGATGCCCACCACTGCCGGACTCGTCGCTGAAGGCGCACCGCGAAAGGGAGCGCCGACGGCGACGACAGTCGACGGAGCGACACTTGATGCGTCTGCTCGCGTGTCACCCTTCGCCGGAGCACCGATCAATCCGAGCGCGCCCAAGGCAACACACGCGCTCAACGCGACGGTTCCACGTTTGTTCATGTTCAAGACTCCTGAGACCTCGAGGCGACCCGAGGGGAGTCGACAACTGAACCGAGGCACATGCGGTATTCCCCACGCTAGCGCCCTCAACAGAGATGCCCCTGGGCCCGGGCATTAACGCCGGTCCCAGGGGCACCACTTTCGACATCAAAACACGTTACTTACAATGCGGACGCCAACCCTCCCACTGTCTTGGCACTGACCAGCGCTCGTGACGTGGATGAACCCAGCAGGGTCGCATTACCTCCATAGCGTGCGCTCACCATCTTCGCTTGTGCGCCACTCAGGCTGTAACGAAGCGTCGCTACGCGGTTATGCAACGCAGCTCGGCCAATGACCTTGCCCGCCAGCGTGAAGGTCACGGTGCCCGTTGCCACCGCGACCCCCGGAGCGACCGTCACCGCCCGCGCAGTGATTGTCGTTGGGTGCACGGCCAGACTCAGCCTCGTTGCGGCCTTCTTCACCACATGAGTGAGATTGCCCTTGGAACTTGCGTAACGGGCAGTGTCATCGGGAACAAAGATTGCCCCGATCTGGTGTGCGCCAGGCTTGAGCGGACGGCGCGCGGCGTCGACCAGCAATGGACTGGTTGCGACACCATTCACCACCTTCTGGGCTGCGCCGAAGTTTCGACCATCAACCAAGAACTGCACCTTGCCCGATACCGAGCCTGACGGCAGGCTCAGCGTCGCGACGGCGCGCACTGCCTGGCCATACTTGGTCGACGACACCGTGGTCTTGATCTTCAAGGTCGTGAGCATCGCACCGACAAGAATTGTCTGCTTGACCGACGGTGCTGGCAGGAATTCAGCGCTCCCACCTTGAGTGATCGCTATGACACACGTTCCAAGGTCCACGAACGATACCGTGGTGCCCACAAGCGTGCAAGCTCCGGCGGTGCTCGAAGAATCAACGGCGTACGTCACCGGCAGCCCCGAGTCGGTGGTGGCACTCAGTGTGTACGTTCCACCGATACTTGCCGGTGGTGGCGGTGGAAGGGTTATCACTTGGGGTTGAGGCGGTGTTCCCGGAGCTGGCTGAGGCACGATGTTGAAACGTACCTGAGCTGACGGTGCCGGATCGTAGAAGGCATCACCGGCCTGGTTGGCGTTGATGACGCACGTTCCAATCGTCAAGAAGTGCACAACAGTACCGTTCAGTGCGCACGCTCCAGCAGTGCTCGAACCATCAATACTCAGACTCACCGCCAGACCAGAACTCG
The DNA here is from genome assembly GCA_027355725.1 of Acidimicrobiaceae bacterium. Taxonomy (GTDB): domain Bacteria; phylum Actinomycetota; class Acidimicrobiia; order Acidimicrobiales; family RAAP-2; genus RAAP-2. The sequence continues at coordinate 2,650 of DAIEHI010000164.1, read as the reverse complement.
CAGTCGCGTCAACGGTGTACGCACCACCCACGTAGACCGTCGGAGGCGTCGGTACCGTGATCACCTGAGGTTGCAGCGTCACTGTGATTGAGCGCTGCACCTGAGTCGCTGGTGCGTACGTCGCATCTCCAGCTTGGTTGACGTCGATGACGCACGTGCCCAGCTTGTGATAGGTCACCGTTGAACCCGAGAGTGAACAAACTCCCGTACCCGATGTCGCGTCAATGCTGTACTCAACAGCCAGCAACGAATCAGAAGTCGCATTGAGGGTGAGGGTCTTGCCCACGTAAGCGGGGGGCAGAGTGGCCAACTCGATCACTTGTGGTCGCTTGGTGACATCAAATGAGCGCTGAACCTGTGCGGCGGCCGTGTAAGCATCGTCACCCGCCTGGTTCGCGTCGATGACGCACGTACCTAACGCGTCATAGGACAGCACCAATCCTGAAAGTGAGCACACTCCAGCACCTGAAGTCGCATCAACGCTATAGGTGATCGGTAAGCCAGACGTCACGGTTCCGTTGAGCGTGAAGGTATTGCCAATATGAGCCGATGGTGGCGTGGCGAAGTCGATGGTCTGGGACTCCATGGCCAAGGTGGCGGGCACTGAAGTCAGATAGACGCCACCCCAACCAGTTGACGTCACTGGATCCACCATCGATGCAGTGATGGCCAGATAGCGGCCGCGAAACGCGTCACGCTCCAACCCGACCGTGCTCACGAGCGTCCCGGCGGGTGCGCCGGAGTCGAGGACCGAGCCAGCGTCAGAAGTCTGCACGGCAGTGATGATGCGCTCTTTCGTACTGGGTCCTTGTCCAACGTAGATGCCAGATCCGCCCGCCACGGGTGTTGCCTTGAAGGCGACTTGATAGTCACTGCCGGAGGTCCCAGAGACAGCGACGAAAGATGAAGCCCGCCAACGAGGCGGCTCGGTTGTCGAGTCACCGCTGCCGCTACCCGGAGGGCTCCCAGAGAACACCCAGTATTGGAAGTCGGCAAATCGCGCGCCAGACGTCGTCACGGTGTGCAGTGTCGCGGTTGAAGTGTCATAGACGAAGACTCCCTGATGTGCAGGAACCGTGGTCGTAAATCCATTGGGGTAGTTCTGCTGGCAGTAAGCAATCAAATCTGCTTGGCCGTCCGAGGGGCAAGCAAAGTTGATTGTCTCGGTCTGCGTGCCCCACGATCCCCAGAAGCCCACGTAGCGACCATCGAAGGACAGGCCTTCACCAAAGTTCGTGAACGTCTCACTCGTACCGGGCACCGTGTCACCGATCTTCACCAGTGCGGTGAGGGTCGGCGAGGGTGAAATATCGGCGAGATAGACGCCGCCCAAAGTAGGTGCGCTCTCGTTATCCCAGCCAGTGAAGACCAACTTTCCATTCGCTGCACTCGGCGGAGCAGTTGAACCAAAAGTCACCGTGCCGCCCGATTGTCCAGGGATCACGGTCGAGGAGTTCGCAATCAACTGCACTGCGTTAGTGGGCGAAGAGAGGTTGCGGTAATAGACGCCGGTCAGTCCCGAGGTTCCGTCGGTGTAGTTACCCTTGAACACGATGACGTTTCCATCGATCGATGCCGAGCCCGGGAACTGGTCAAAACGAGTTCCTGCCGGAGCTCCGGGTACCGAGTAGACCTCTTGACCCGGAACGTTGCCCAGCAACGATGCGCCAGTCGTCACGGCACCGCCGGTCGTCGCATAGATACCGCTGGTTCCAACTTGGGTGTCGGTGCCGTTGAGCGAGTAGGTCCACACCGGGGTCGACTGACCACGGACTGCGATGTTGTTGCTCGTGGCATCAATTCGCGGAAACGACGGAAACTCCGTGAAGGTACCAGAAGAATTGTTGGGCTCCGGTACCGCCTGACCTACTTCGGCGTACGTCACCAGAGGGTGACTGCCGCCTTGCATGTCGCGAGTGTAAATCCCCCTGACGGGTTGAGACCCCTTCGTTCGGCCACGAAACACCACGACCCCCGATTGGTTCACTGAAGGTTGATTGAAGCTGTTGAACGACGATGAAGCACCCGACGGCGTGTCCGCAAAATTAGCGACGGTCGTCCACGAGAACTGTGTCGACGACGCAGCGACTGGCCGCGCATCGAACACTGAACTGAGACCACCAACTACCAACACCGCAGCAAGTGCGGACGCCAAACTGGATCGCGAATTGAAAATTCTCCTTGAATTCTCCATCTCGACACCTCCTCGAAGCTACGACTGCCTCTGCCAACAATGTAAAAAATGTTCAGCGCGTTCGAAAGAGTCCTAGGTCATTTACAAACCGTTGCGCGCGAGTGATCACGCAACGATGCATTGTTTACTTCGAATGAACGCCACTGACGACGTTCGACGGCGAGACCGGAATCAGCGAGCATTCTCAGTCTTTTCGAAGTGCATGCACGGTGCGTGATGAGTAGTTCCATCCTTATTGAGAATCACACACGAGTGGTCCTCAGCACGTCGGTATCAACACGAGTTCGTGATCGTTGCACGTCGAATCATTTGCTCTTCGATATTGGCAGCGTCGAAGAAGCAAACAAGCGAATCATTGACCACACTTCGACATCGCGCATCTCGTTTCCTCACAGTCGTGATACCAGGTGAGATGAATGGTGACTTCGTTGAGCAGGTCAACATACTTTCGTCGCG
>DAIEHI010000144.1 GCA_027355725.1 Acidimicrobiaceae bacterium | reverse complement strand
CCTGGCGAGCCCTCTGTCGGGATTGAACCGACGACCCCTTCCTTACCATGGAAGTGCTCTACCACTGAGCTAAGAGGGCAATCGTGTCAAAAAGACACGGAGGCGAATTGTACTCCGACAATGGAGGGTTTTTCCAACCGGGCGAAGACTACCCTTGAGACTCATGAGAACGCGCCTGGTAGAACTCGATGACGCCCAGGCCCTCATGAACATCTACAACCCCGAGGTTATCGAGACCACGGTGAGTTTTGACCTGATTCCGCGCTCGCTCGAAGAGCAGCGCGCTTGGATTCGAACCCACCTCGCCACCCACCCGTGCATCGTGGCGTTGAACGAGGATGACGAGGTCGGTGAACTAGGGGCCCGCGACGAGCGGATCCTAGGATTCGCCCTGGTCTCCCCCTTTCGACAGCGTCCCGCCTACGCCACCACCGTTGAGAACTCGGTCTACGTCCACCGCGGTGCGAGGGGGCGCGGCGTGGGTGAACGATTGCTGCGAGAACTGATCAACACCGCTGGTGAATCGGGTTTTCACTCACTGATCGCACGCATCGTTGGCGAGAACGACGGATCCATCCGGCTCCACGAGAAGTGTGGCTTCAAACTCGTGGGGACCGAGATCGAAGTGGGTCGAAAGCACGGTCGCTGGCTCGATGTCGTTGAGTATCAGTACGTAATACCTGACCAACGGGGTTAAGACGTCAGTTCGAGCTCCTGCTCGGGCCACGACCACTGGGTCCAGCGGCCCATGGGGAGCACCAGCACGCCGCCGAGGATCGCCACGGCCAAGGCAATGAGCAACGGATTGCTGTGCACGAGGCCCGCGAGCAACTGGCGCCCGCCGGGCAGACCAATGAAGGGTCCCGTGATCGACAGTGCCAACAGCCAGAAGTGCTCGCGTCCCTCGTAACTCGCCGCGAGCAGCACGAGTCCCCATGCGAAGTACCACGGCTGGACCACTGGCCCAAGCTCCACGAAGAGCAGCAGGGCCACCGCGAGCGAGCGAACCCAGCCGCGCCGCTCGCCATTGAAGAAGAGCCAGAGTGCGAACCCGACCGCGGCGAGCAGACCGAGCAGGCGCGTCACCGACAGCACTGGGGCGAGCCTGATCGATTGAAGGCCGATCGCGTGCAGGGTGTTCGTGATCGCCATTCCCGCACCGGTCGCGGGTGCCGCCCAAGAACGAACGGTGCCATTGGAGAGCAGGTTCTTCACCCACCCGAACCCGAAGCCCGCGAGTTGAGTAGAGACCGCGAGCACCGCCCCCGCGACCAGGGTGGCGATGGCTATGGGCTTTATGCGCTCACGAAAACTCGCGCGGGGCCCGAGCCACGTCCAGGCCACGAACGCCAGTCCGAGTGCGGCGGGCGCCTTGATCGCCGCCGCACAGGACACGAAGATCAGCGCCAAGATGGGTCTCTTCTTCACCGCGAGACCAATGCCCACGACCAAAAAGCCCGTCATGATCGCGTCATTGTGGGCTCCACCGATCAAGGTGAGCAGCACGAGCGGATTCATCGCGCTGAGCACGAACGCCTCGCCGGGGTCTCGGTTCATTGCTCGCGCGAGCATGACGATGCCGTAGCCAATCATGGCGACTGCGAACACCTCCAAGAGGCGAAGACCAACGACGGTGGCGAGCTGGTTGTGCAGCGTGAGCCGGTCGATCGAGCCGTCAAGGAAGAGGAACAGCGGCCCATACGGCGCGGGTGCATTGCCCCACAGCGGGTCAACGGGCGAGACGTAGGGGCTCGAGCCGAGCGAGAAAGGGCCCAAAATATAGGGACTGAGGTGATAGCCGGTCATCTCACCTTGGGCTGCGTAGCTAAAGACGTCGCGCGAGAACATCGGTGGCGCGACGATCATGGGCGCCGCCCAGAGCAGCAGCATCCACCAGAGCGACTTGATCGACGACCCCGGGTGCAGCTTCATCACCTCAGCCAGGCGCAACCACACGCGCATCAACAACAACAACCCCCCGTAGACGAGGATGATCGAGAGCAGCAATTTGGTCTCGCTCGTGTTGGCGACCGGAAGGGGGACGACTGGTTCACCGAAGAACCAGGTCTTGGGGAAGTTGAACTTGAACGGCGAGTTGGTGAAGGACCCGCCCGCGAGGATGAGCGCCATCGCGACGAACCCGAGCAGCGCCGGCTGCCAGAGGAACGACCAGCCCTCAAAGGGCCCGGGTGAGAAACGACCGAGCGGCGTGTAGCGGCGTTCGAGCAACTGCACACCCGACTCGAACCACTGCGCAATGCGTTCGTAGGTGTGACGAACCGCGCGAGCCCACGACGTCAGTCGTTCCACACCACTCCTCTCGCCTCGATCAGTTGCCACCGTAGTCCGCAGTTGCCAATTCCGGGCGTGGTCAATCCAGCTTTCGCTGGATTGACCGTGGTGGGCCGGGAGGGATTTGAACCCCCGTAGGCAAAGCCGTCTGGTTTACAGCCAGATCCCATTGGCCGCTCGGGCACCGACCCGTCGAGAATCCTACTTGGCCGCGACGACCCACTTCCAATGGGCGTGGAGCATCTACGATTTGGACATGCCCAGTTTTGACATTGTCTCTGAGATCGACCTTCAAGAGGTACGAAACGCCGTCGACCAGGCCAACCGCGAAGCAACGACGCGATTCGACTTCAAGGGGACCAACGCAACCATCACCTTCGCCGAGAAAGAGCTCACCCTGTCGGCCTCGACTGAGGACCGCCTTCGTGCCCTCTACCAACTGCTCGAAGAAAAGATGGTCAAGCGCTCGGTGTCGCTCAAGACGCTCGACCCCGGCAAGATCGAAGAGGCGAGCCAGGGTGCCGCGCGACAGAAGGTCGCTCTGAAGGCGGGCATCAGCCAAGAGGTCGGCAAGCAGATCAACAAGATGGTGAAGGAGATGGGCGTGAAGAATCTCAGCTCATCGATCCAAGGCGACCAGGTACGTGTCACCGGCAAACAGCGCGACGACCTCCAACAGGCCATTGCGTTTTTCAAGGAAGCTGACATGTCGGTACCGCTGCAGTTCACGAACTTTCGCGACTGACCCCGGCGAGCGAAAGCGCTAGTTCGCGATCTGCTCTTCGGCGACGAGGTGGGCTTCGATGTCGTGCAGCTTGTCAGTGTGAAAGATTCGATTGAAGAGCAGGATCTTCAAGATCCAAAAGATCGTGAAGCTCAGGACGTTGACGCCGGCAACCATCAGGGTATTGATCACGTGGGCCCAGTCGTGGGTGTGGACCATGTGCTTCACCCAGGCTGCACCGAGCAACGAGAACGCGATGCCGAGAAATGACATTGTCCAGTAGGGAACGACTTCATTTCGAAAGTGACTCTTGCCCCGCTTGCCCCACGCCCAGGCGCGATTCAGGTAGTACGAGGGAATGATCGCCACCACGTTCCCACAGAGCGTCGCCGCGATCACACCGTGAAAGATTCGAAAACCATAGGTGATCAGAATCACGCTGAGTGACACCAAGGTGGTCAACACCGAACTGACGAAGAATCGAATGAGCTTCTTACCTTGATGTGTCCTCGACCACGCAAGGATGTCACTGATTCGTGTAGGCATCCTCGCTAGCCTACCGGCAGGATGATGTCGAGGGCGTTGAGTGGCACAATGGTGGCATGTCCCAATCCCTAGAGTTCCTGGTGAACCTGCTCGACCTCGAGACCATTGAAGTCAACACCTATCGAGGTCGCCACCCCGAAGAGGAACGACAGCGGACCTTTGGAGGACAAGTCGCCGCCCAAGCCCTCATGGCGGCCGGGCGCACGGTCGAGCGTGGCGCAGTGCACTCGCTGCACTCCTACTTTCTTCGCCCGGGCGATCCTCGGATCCCGATCCTCTACGAAGTCGACCGGATTCGCGACGGCAAGAGCTTCACGACCCGTCGCGTCGTCGCAATCCAGCACGGGCGCGCCATCTACAACATGCAAGCGAGCTTCCACAGTGAAGAACAGAGCCTCGAACACCAGTTCGTGATGCCCGAAGTTCCTGGGCCCGAGACCATCAAACCCCTGCTCGAGCGCGTCCAAAGCGAGTTCGGTGACATCGACGAGTGGTTCAAACGCCAGCACCCCATTGACCAGCGATTCATCGGTGAACTCCCCTGGAGTCCGCTGCGCTCCAAGGAACCGCGACAACGCCTCTGGATCAAGGCCGACGGCGAACTGCCCGATGATCCGCTGCTGCACGCGTGTGTGATTGCCTACGCGAGTGACATGAGCCTGTTCGACGCCATCCTCGCACCGCACAGCATCCGCTGGGACGACGGGACCTTCATGGGCGCGAGCCTCGATCACTGCATGTGGTTCCATCGCGCGGTTCGAGCCGACGAGTGGTTGCTCTACGACACCGATTCGCCCATTGCTCACGGCGGGCGTGGTCTCGCGCGCGGCTTCTTGTTCAACCAGGCGGGCGAACTGCAGGTGTCGATGGTCCAAGAGGGACTCACGAGGGTCATCGACCCGTCCTCGCCGCACACCCACTCCTAGAATTCGACAGTGGACCTAACGAGCGCTGCACGAGATTACGAAGCCAGTACCAATGTCTTTCTCGAAGCGGTTGAACGTGTCACCGAGGAGAACATTGACCATCACGTACCCGATGGATGGTCGCCGCGTCAGATTGTCCACCACGTCGCCGACAGCGAAGCCCAGTCCTACGCTCGCCTACGTCGTCTCCTCGCTGAGCCGCTCGGCTCGCTCATCCAGGGCTACGACGAGGCCGCGTGGGCAACGTGTGAACTTCTCGGATACCAGGAGTTGGCGATCGAGCACTCTCTCAGTGTCTTCATTTCCGTGCGCGCTGCGTCACTCGACATCCTCAAGCGCCTCACGAGCGATGACCTTGATCGCTACGGTGAGCACAGCGAATCAGGCCGCTACAGCGTCGCGACGTGGCTCGAGACCTATACCCGTCACCCGCGTGAGCACGCGGCCCAACTCATCGAGGCATTGAACGTAGACGCCTAGTCAGTCGCCCTCGCGGGGTGGCGAGAATCCGGTGGCGTTACTTGCGATCGGACATCGGCACGTAGTCGCGCTGCCCTGAGCCGATGTAGAGCTGGCGCGGACGCGCGATCTTCACATCTTGTTGCAGCAACTCTTGGAAGTGCGAGAGCCAACCCGAGGTGCGCGGGATTGCGAAGAGCACCGTGAACATCTCTGGGGGAAAGCCCATTGCCTGGTAGATCAGACCCGAGTAGAAGTCAACGTTCGGATACAGACGACGCGAGATGAAGTAGTCGTCCTTCAGTGCGATCTCCTCGAGCTTGAGGGCGATGTCGAGCAACGGGTTCTTGCCGGTGACGCTGAAGACCGAGTCGGCCGTCTTTTTGATGATCGTCGCGCGCGGGTCGAAGTTCTTGTAGACGCGGTGCCCGAAGCCTTCGAGCTTGGTCTTACCCTGCTTGACGGTCTCAATGAATGCGGGGATGTTCTCGATGCTGCCGATCTTGGTCAGCATCTTGAGCACCGCCTCGTTCGCGCCACCGTGACGTGGACCGTAGAGGGCCGCGGTAGCGGCCGCGGTTGCACTGTAGGGATCTCCGTGTGAGGAGCCCACCACGCGCATCGCGGTCGTGCCGCAGTTCTGCTCGTGGTCGGCGTGCAGGATGAACAAGATGTCGAGCGCGCGCGCCAGGATCGGATCCGGTTCGTAACGCGGTTCGGCGACCTTCCACATCATCGACAAGAAGTTCTGGGTGTAGCCAAGGGTATTGTCCGGGTAGACAAACGGCATGCCAACCGAGAAACGGTGCGCGGCGGCGGCGAGGGTCGGCATCTTGGCGATGAGGCGCACGACCTGCTTGTGCAGTACCTCGGGGTCGTCGAGGACTTTGGCTTCCTTGTAGTACGTCGAGAGCGCCGCGATCGCTGAGACGAGCATGCCCATCGGGTGTGCGTCGTAGTTGAAACCTTCGAGGAAGCGCTTGCGCACGTTCTCGTGAATGAACGTGTGGTAGGTGATCTCGCGTTCCCATTCACCGGCCTGCTCCGCCGTGGGCAGTTCACCGTGGTTCAACAGGTACGCGACCTCGAGGTACGTCGACTTCTCGGCGAGTTGCTCGATTGGATACCCGCGGTATCGAAGGATGCCCGCGTCGCCGTCGAGGTAGGTGATAGCCGACTCCGCCGCGGCTGTCGACATGAAACCTGGGTCGTAGAACCACACGCCCGGCACGGCTTTTGAGAAATCCTTCGCGGTGATGCCACCGTTCTCAATAGGAATTTCTCGAGTTTCTCCCGTGCGATTGTCGATCACCGTTATGGACTCGGTCATGGTTCCTCACTTCAACATAGGGGGCGAGTCCATCGTAGGCGAACTCGGCGGTGAGCCGGACTGATCAGCCGTTGCCCGAGGGCGAGACCACGACCGCATAGCGACGACTGCGCACCATGTTGGGCCCGGTCTGCGCGCCGGAGAGAGTGAGGGTCAGGGTCGCGTGTTCACTCGCCGCGATTGTCAAGATCTTGGGCACGAATGCGTACGACCCCAGTGGGCGGAGGGTCACCGACATGGTCTGTCGCTGGGCGACACCCGCGGCGCCCGAGGGCGAGAGCACGATGGTCAGTGTGACCGCCTGGGTCGCGTAACTCGCGTTGGTGACGGTGACCCCGAGGTGGATCATGCTCGTCGGGGGTAACAAGATTTCACCCGTGGGCGCGGGCAGTGGCGCGGGCAGGACGCTGACGGCAGTGATCCCCACTCCCCTCGTCAAGGTGAGCGACGGTGACTGGGACAAGCGCGACATGACCGTCGCGAAATCGAGACGCGCGACGTTCGTCGTGGTCGCGATCAACGTCACGTGACCTGGCTCGAGCAACAGACCGCGGCGAGCCAGATCCCACTGCTGGTTCGTAACGAGCAGCGACGCTTGCGCCGCGGTGGCGCTGAGCCCGGGCGTGACGTTGCTCGGCGTCGTCCAGGGCAAGGAGAGCCCCGCCGCCACTGAACTGAGTAGGGACTGGTAGTCATCGACGCGCTGTTCGGTCAACTGAGCGATGGTCTCGTTAATGCGATGTTTGAGCGGGGGTCGACGAAGTCGAGAGCCTTCGGTCTGGAACTGGGGTAACTGCTGTTGCAGTTGTTCAAGGCGTGCGGCGAACACCTGGCGTGACAACGTTTGACCGTGGCTGAGGAGGTAGGCGAGGCGGGTGTCAAAGGCGTTTTCTTGACCAATGAGTGAATTGGTGAGCGCGGCGAAGCTCTCGTTCTCAGTGAGTCGCGGACTGGTTGCGCCATGACCCGCGCGGCTGATGTCGCGAGCCAACAACAGCACGAGCAACGTGACAATCACGGCCACGGTCAACATGAGGGTGTGTCGGCGACGTTGCGCTCGGGTGCGGGCCACGACGTAAGAACTTACTCACTCGCAACAAATCCGCCCAAGAGGTGTCACTCTTCTTCGCTCTCGTCGAGATCCTCGAGGTCGATGATCTCTGAGACACCCTCGAGCAGTGGCGAACCGGGTCCGATCCCCCACTTGACTTCGTTGAGGGCCACCGGCGCCTCATGGATGGCCGTCAGATCCGGCACCACCTTGGCCCGCTGGGCACCGCCGAGGCGTCGAATCTCTCTCGCGGACACGATCAGGCGCGACTCGACGGACTTCACCATCTGGTTGTAATTGTTCACCGTCTCATTGAGCGAGCGGCCCAGTTTGGTGATCGGCTCAGCCACTAGACGAATGCGGTCGACGATCTTCTCAGCCATGTCGAGGATCTCTTTCGCGTTGACTTGCGCTTCGTGCTGGCGAACGACGAACGCCACCGACCAGAGCAAGGACAAGAGGTTGGTCGGGCCAACGACGAGGACACGCTCGCTCGCGGCGAAGGCGTGCAGCGAGGGGTCGGCGTCGAACGCCGCGGTGATCGCGGCGTCACTCGGCACGAAACACACCGTGAACTCGGGCGCGGGCGCGATGATCTCCCAGTAGGACTTCTCGCGCAGGGTCTTCACGTGACCACGCAACTTCTTCGCGAATTCGTCGTAATGGCGTCGACGTTCGTCAACGTCCTCGCTCGCCAGTGCGCGCTCGAAGTCGTCGAAGGGGAACTTCGCATCTACCGCGATGCTCGCGCCGTTGGGCATCTTCACGATGCAATCGGGACGAAGGGACCGTCCCGAGTCGTTCACACCACTCACCTGCAGGTCGTAGTCGATGTTGCGACGTAGCCCAGAGGCCTCCATCACGTTGGCGAGTTGGATCTCGCCCCACTTGCCGCGTTGGTCTCCGCGCCCGAGTAGTTGATTGAGCCGACGAGTCTCGGTCTGGGACTTCTGTTGCGCCTCGAGGAGTTCAGCAGCTTTGCTCTTCACATCAGACAACGCACCCACGTGCTTTTCGTTGAAGTCTGCGAGATTTCGCTTGTACTCATCGAGCAGGTCCTCGAGTGGCTTGAGGGTATGGGTCAGTTTCGAGTCGCGCTCTTTCAGCACCTGCTCTTGAGACTTGTTGAAATCGTCGACCGTGCGACTGAGTACGCGGTTCGAGGTGTTCTCAAAGGCCGCCTCCAACCCCTCCAGCGCCTTAACCCGCTCGGCGCGCTCTCGGTCGAGATTCTCCTTGGCGGCCTGCAGTTCCGAGTCACGCACCGCCAGGTCCTGGGCAGACTTCGCGAGGTCCTGGACCGACGTCGCCAGCGCGTCGCGTGCCACTTGGATCTTCTTTGAGAGGAGCATCCACCCCACGGCGAACCCGAGTATCAGGCCCACGACTGCAGCGAGAACTATTCCCATTGACCCTCCGATTCGATCGTCTCGCCACAACCATAGAGAAGTCGTGTCACACCGGTAGCCTTTATTCATGTACCGCCTGTTTGGATCAAGTGCTCAACCTTCAGAGCCCCCCGCGAACGATGAGGGCATCACGCCCGAGATGCACACCAATGTCGTACGCGTCTTCGCTCTGGTCGGCGAAGCGATTGCCGAGGCCACCCACGCCCTACTCGCGGGAGACCGCGAATTGGCCAAGCGCGTCGTGGACCAGGACATTGTGATTGACACCCTCGTCAATGAGATGGTGCTCAGCGCCGAACAGCAGCTCTTCGAGAACGCCTCACTGAGCTCGAACGCGCGCCGCTCACTACTGACGCTGCTTCGCATACTGCCCGAAGTGGAGCGCAACGGTGATTTGGCCGAACACATCGCGCGCCGTGCGGCGCGTGGTCTGGGCAGTGAGATGTCGCCGCGCAGTCGGGGTCTGGTAGAGCGAATGGGCGAAGTCGCGGCCATGATCTGGCGCGAGGCGTCCGACGTGATCATCGACGGCAAGCTCGAGGCCGCGGGGGCGATCGAGGACATCGATGATGAACTCGATGACCTGCACGTCTCACTGACCGCGGAGCTCACGTCAGGATCGATGACCTTGCCGGTAGCGGTGGAACTGGCACTGCTCGCACGCTTCTACGAACGCTTCGGCGACCACTGCGTGAACCTGGCGCGACGCCAGGTGGGTCGAAACGGCGGCGACTAACGAAGCGTCGCCAGCGCTTCGGCGATCTGCACGGCGTTGAGCGCAGCACCCTTTCGAAGATTGTCCCCACTCACGAACAACGACAGCCCGTTCTGCAACGTCGACGCCCGACGAATCCTTCCGACGTACGAGGGGTCCTTGCCCGCGACGAGCCTCGGGGTCGGCATGTCGTGCACGACCACACCGGGCGCGTCCATCAACAGTGATGTCGCCTCTTCGGGCGAGATGGCTCGCTCGAAACCCAGCGTGATACTGAGCGAGTGACCGGTGAAGACTGGCACACGCACGCAGGTCGCGTCCACCACGAGGTCGTCGATCTCGAGGATCTTGCGACTCTCGTCACGCAACTTCTGCTCTTCGCCCGTCTCGAGGGTTCCGTCGTCCACAATGGAACCCGCCATGGGGATGACGTTGTGTGCGATGGTCTGGGGAAACTTGATGCCCTGTTCGAGCGGGAACGCTGAACCGTCAAAGGTCAAAACGCGTACGTCGCGTTCGAGGGTCGTCTCGAGCTGCGATGCCAGTTCATCAACACCTTCTCGTCCGGCCCCACTCACGGCCTGGTAGGTGGAGACGACCATCGAGCGAAGTCCCGCAGCGTTGTGCAGCGGCTTGAGCACGGGCATGGCGGCCATAGTCGTGCAGTTGGGATTCGCGACGATCCCCTTGGGTATTGATCGCAGCGCGTGGGCGTTGACCTCGGGGACGACGAGGGGTACGTTGGGGTCCATGCGCCACGCGGAGGAATTGTCAATGACAATCGCTCCCGCGGCGGCGAGTCGTGGCGAGAGGATCTTCGATGATGAGGCGCCCGAGGAGGCGAGCGCTATGTCAATCCCGCTGAAATCGGCGGTGGCGGCGTCTTCAATCGTGATGGCCTTGCCGTTCCAGTCAATCGTGTGGCCAGCGGAGCGCGACGATCCGAAGAATCTGATCTCGTCAACCGGGAAATTGCGTTCGCGCAGAATCGCGCGCATGACGGTCCCTACTTGGCCCGAGGCCCCAACAATCGCTACTCGCATGCGTGAAGTCTATGGCTAGGCGGCGTCGAGACCGAAAGCGGTGTGCAGTGCGCGCACCGCGTCACCGACCTTCTCGGCACGAAGCACACACGAGATGCGGATTGAGCTCGTTGAAATCATCTCGATGTTGATGCCGTTGGCCGAGAGCGTCTCGAACATCAAGGCCGTGACGCCCGGATTCGACTTCATGCCCGCACCGATGATCGAGACGCGTCCGATGTTGTCGTCGGTCGTCACCTCGAGCGCGCCGATCACGTCCTTCACGTGATTGCACGCCTCACCGGCCGAGGCGAGATCGGTCTTGGCGACCGTGAACGAGATGTCGGTCAGTCCGTTGGCTCCCGTGTTCTGGACAATCATGTCGACATTGATCCCCTGGTCAGCGAGCTCACGAAAGAGCTTCGCCGCAACACCGGGCTTGTCCGGCACACCGCCGACCGTGACCTTGGCCTCGGACTTGTCGTCAGTGATGGCCGTAACGACGGCTTCTTCCATAGTGGGGTCCTCCTCCACAATCCAGGTGCCTGGTTCCCAGGTGAAACTCGATCGAACGTGCAACGGCACGCCGTGTCGGCGAGCGAACTCAACGGAGCGCAGCATCAACACTCGCCCTCCGGTCGCGGCCATCTCCATCATCTCGTCAAAGGACACCTTGGCCAGGCGACGCGCCTTGGAGACCACGCGAGGGTCCGCCGAGAAGACGCCCGTGACGTCGGTATAGATCTCACAGACATCGGCGTGCAGTGCGGCAGCGAGTGCCACGGCGGTCACATCCGAGCCCCCTCGGCCGAGGGTCGTGATGTCCTTTTCGGTGGAGACACCTTGGAAACCCGCGATGACCGGCACGAGACCGTCGTCGAGAGCCTCTCGAATACGGTCCGGTCGCATCTCGAGGATCTTGGCCCGTGTGTGGTCGGTGTCGGTGATGATGCCCGCTTGGGAGCCCGTGAACGACGCCGACTCCACACCGCGTGCGCCGAGCGCCATGCTCACGAGCGCCATGGAGATTCGCTCACCCGCGGTGAGCAGCATGTCGAGCTCGCGTGGTGGCCGGGTGGGTGAAACGTCGTCAGCCAGTCGAATCAGGTCATCAGTGAATTTGCCCATCGCTGACACCACGACGACCACTTCGTTACCCGCCTCACGAGTGCGCGCAACGTGATCGGCCACCGCTCCGATTCGCTCGGCGTCGCCTACGGAAGTGCCTCCGAATTTTTGGACAATGAGCGCCATGGATAAGAAGATTAGTTGAGGCCAACGGAGTGCTTGTCCGGGCCTACTAATCTCGCACCATGGCAACTACCAAACGTGAACGTCAAAAAGCCGCTCGTCGAGAGAAGCTCGAGCAGATGCAGCGCCAGGCGAAGCGCCGCAACAACACCCGTCGAGCGGTGATCATTGGCGCAGTCGCCGTCGTGGTGATCGGCACGGGAGCACTCTTGTTCTCAGGCAAGTCAACGCCGACGACCACGACCACAGCGGCGAGCGCCACTACGACCACGAGCGCCTCGACGCCGCCCGCCACCATCAAGCCAATAGCGAACCCCTCGCCCGCCGGAAAATTCGGCACCGCACCGACCGTCGTCGTACCCACGACCCCACCACCGACCTCACTCGAGGTCAGCGACCTGATCAACGGCAGCGGTGCTGTGGCGAAGTCGGGAGACACCCTTGAGGTCCAGTACGTGCTCGCCACATACTCAACCCACAAGGTCATCCAGTCTTCGTGGACGGCGCAACCCTTCAGTTTCAAACTCGGTGCCGGACAGGTCATTACCGGCTGGGACCAGGGAATGGTCGGCATGCGCGTCGGGGGCCGACGTGAACTGATCATCCCACCGTCTCTCGGGTACGGCGCCAACTCGCCCGGTGCGGGTATTGCGAAGAATGACACCTTGGTGTTCGTCGTTGACTTGTTGAAGGTCACGCCCTAGCCGCTCGTTCTCTGGCCTCAGCATTCAAACTGTGAGCGGTGCCGTAGGATTGACCGGCACGACTAGAGCAAGGTAGAGGTCATGAGCGACTTGATTCCAAACCCCGACGGTACGAGCGAGCAGCGTCAGCATTTCGACGCGGCACCGCCCATGATCATCGACACCGCCAAGACCTACACCGCGACCATGGTGACCTCCAAGGGCACGCTGGAGATCGTGCTCGACGCGCTGGGTGCTCCCGTGACGGTCAACAACTTCGTCTTTCTCGCGCGCTGGCACTACTTCGACGGCATTGTCTTTCACCGCGTCATCCCGGGCTTCGTGCTACAGGGCGGTGACCCGCACGGCACCGGCGCGGGTGGTCCCGGCTACCGATTCAACGACGAGCTACCCAAGGCCGGTCGCTACGAACTCGGCTCCTTGGCAATGGCGAACGCCGGGCCCAACACAAACGGCTCCCAGTTCTTTGTCATCTCGGGGCCTGACGGCGTGCGACTGCCACCGCTCTACGCGCTCTTCGGCAAGGTCGTCAAGGGACTCGACGTCGTCGCGGCCATCGACGGCATCGGCAGCCCCTCGGGCAAGCCGCGTGAGGACGTCGTCATAGAGTCAGTGACGATCACCGAGGCTTAATGAGCTTGGGGTCTGACCCCGGGTGACCACGACATCGTCAACCACCACCCGCCACGTCTCATCGTGGACCACCACCGCGAGCGCGCCGAGGACCACGAGCGCCATAGTGGGTTCAATGAGCGCCCTCGTTCGTGCCAGTTGCTCGTCGCTCGCTGGTTCACAGAACGCCACACCGTCAAAGAGTCCCAACCCGGTCGTGGGCGCACCACCGCGAGGGTCGATCATCACCTCAGCCACTACTGACGCCACCGAACCAATCGCGGCGACGACCTTCGCATCTTTCAGTGCGTCACCAACGAGCGAATTACGCCACGTGAGTCGTGCGTGCAGTGCGGATCCGTTGGCGAGGATGACGAGATCGGCCGCACGAATGCGCTGCTCGAAGTAAGGCTCGTTAGTCGACGTACGGTCGGTGACCATCAGGGCTTCGACGCGCACGTCGAACTCGTTACAGAGCTCAGCAATCGCCACACACGCCTCGGGGGCGCCGGTGAACGCCGCCGCGCTCGGCACAATCACGACGTCCAATTGGCCGCTATGAGCAGCGCACCTCTCGCCAAGGACCACCCGCAACGCGTCAAGAGAACCCACGGCGTAAAAGGTAGAAATCATGTCGTGAAGTATCGCACTTGGGTGTGAGCTTTACCGCCCAGTAATGTTCCGGGATGACCTTTCAAAAAGTAGGCGTTCTCGGTTCGGGCATCATGGGTAGTGGCATCGCCGAGGTGGCGGCCGGTGCTGGTGCCCTCGTTGTCGTGCGAAGTCGCTCCCAGGCGACCGCCGACGCCATGCTGGCCGGGCTCGAGAAGTCGCTCGCGAAGCAAGTAGAGAAGAACAAGCGCACACCCGAAGAGGCCGAAGCGCTGCGCGCTCGGGTGTCGGCCACGACCAGTCTCTCGGACCTGCACGACTGCGACCTGATCATTGAATCAGTGGTCGAGGACCTAGCCGTGAAGAAGGCACTCTTCAACGAACTCGACCGTGCAGTCCAGCACAGCGCCATCCTCGCCACCAACACCTCGACGCTCTCGGTGATCGAACTCGCGATGGAGACCTCGCGTCCCGAGCGCGTGTGCGGCGTGCACTTCTTCAATCCCGCGCCCGCGATGTCACTGGTCGAGATCGTACGACCACTGTGCGCCAGCGATGAGACCATCAATGCCGTCAGCGAGTTCGCGCTCGCCTGCGAGAAGGACCCGGTGCTCGTGAAGGACCAGGCCGGCTTCGTCGTGAACGCGCTGCTGTTCCCCTATCTCAACAACGCCATTCGACTGCTCGAACAAGGAGTCGCTACCAAAGAGGGCATCGACATCGCGATGAAGGGCGGCTGCGGATTCCCGATGGGGCCCTTCGCACTGCTCGACCTCGTGGGTCTTGACACATCACTCGCCATCCTTGACGCGCTGCACGCGGAGTTCGCAGACCCCAATTTCGCACCGGTTCCCCTGCTTCGACGAATGGTGAGCGCTGGACAACTCGGGCGAAAGTCAGGTACCGGTTTCTACGACTACCGTCGATAGGTAGATAAGGAGAGAACCATGGCTGATCGCTCCAAGCCCTGGGTGATGCGAACCTATTCGGGTCACTCGACGGCCGTTACCTCGAACGAGTTGTACCGCAGCAACCTCGCCAAAGGCCAGACCGGGCTCTCGATCGCCTTCGACCTGCCCACCCAGACCGGGTACGACCCCGACGACGAGAACGCCGCGGGTGAGGTCGGCAAGGTCGGGGTGCCCGTTGCGCACTTGGGCCACATGCGCCAACTCCTCGAGGGCATCCCGCTTCGCGAGATGAACACGTCTATGACCATCAACGCCACGGCCGCCTGGTTGTGGGGGCTCTACCTGGCGCTCGCCGACGAGCAGGGCGTTGCGTTCTCTGAACTCTCCGGCACGACCCAGAACGATGTCGTGAAGGAGTACCTGAGTCGCGGGACCTACGTCTTCGCGCCCGAACCCTCCAAGCGACTCATCGTCGACATGATTGCCTACGGCATCAATCACGTACCTAAGTGGAACCCCATCAACGTCTGCAGTTACCACCTCCAAGAGGCTGGCGCCACGCCGGTCCAGGAGATCGCCTACGCACTCGCGACCGCCATTGACATCCTCGACGCGGTGCGCGACTCGGGCAAGATCGAACCCGCCCAGATGCCCAACGTGGTCGGACGCATCTCGTTCTTCGTGAACGCCGGGGTCCGATTCATCGAAGAGATCGCCAAGATGCGCACCTTCACCGCGATGTGGGACGAGATCTGTCGCACCCGATACGGCGTGGATGACCCGTCGCTACGCCGGTTCCGCTACGGCGTGCAGGTCAACTCGCTCGGTCTCACCGAACAACAGCCCGAGAACAACGTCCAGCGCATCGTGCTCGAGATGCTCGGGGTGACGCTCTCCGCCGACGCTCGAGCGCGGGCTCTGCAATTGCCCGCGTGGAACGAGGCGCTCGGGTTGCCACGCCCGTGGGACCAGCAGTGGAGTCTTCGCATGCAGCAGGTCCTCGCCTTCGAAAGCGATTTGCTCGAATACCCCGACATCTTCGCGGGCTCCCAGGTCATGGACGCGAAGGTGCACGAACTGACGCTCGGGGCCCAGAGCGAACTCGACGACGTCCTCGCGCTCGGGGGCGCCTTTAACGCCATCGAGGAACTGAAGAGTCGCCTGGTCGCGAGCCAAGCCGAGCGCATTGCCCGCATCGAGTCGGGCGAACAGGTCGTGGTCGGGGTCAATCGTTTCGTCGAGACCACCGAGTCGCCACTCACGAGCGGCGCATCTCTCGAAGCGATCATGACCGTCGACCCCCTGGTCGAGCGCGACATGGTGAACGACGTCGTTGCGTGGCGCGCGAAGCGCGACGAAGTGGCGGTCCAAGCAGCGATCAACGAACTCGAGCGGGTCGCGAAGAGTACTGACCCCACCAACAACATCATGGTCCCAACGATCGCCCTCGCCAAAGCCGGCGGCACCACGGGTGAATGGGCTGGTGCGTTGCGCGAGATCTTCGGCGAGTATCGCGCACCCACCGGGGTGCGCAGCGGCCTAGGCGTGCGCGGCGATCAGTTCGCGGCCCTCGTCGAGCGCTCGGCGGCCCTGCTCGCACGTCGCGGAGCCCCGCCCAAACTCCTGGTCGCCAAGCCCGGGCTCGATGGACACTCCAATGGTGCCGAGCAGATCGCTGTTGCCGCGCGAGACGCCGGATTCGAGGTCGTCTATCAGGGTATTCGTCTCTCACCAGATGAGATAGTCGCCGCCGCGCGTGATGAGGACGTCGACATCGTTGGCATATCGATTCTGTCCGGATCGCACCTGGCCCTCGTGCCGCGGGTGGTTGAAGGACTGCGTGGCGCCGGAGTCGAGGCCAAGGTCGTCGTCGGCGGCATCGTCCCCGCCGAGGACGCGCAGTTCCTGCGCGAGCACGGGGTGGCCGCGGTGTACACGCCCAAGGACTTCTCGCTGGCGGCGATCATGAGCGATCTGATCGGTATGGTCGAAACGGTCAGTTGATCCCGCGGGGTCGTCGCATCGACAGTGGCCCCCCGTGAAACCAGCGACCCGAGAAGCGCCACGCCGGCGTCTCGTCGACGAGCACCTCGTGGGCTTGGGCGCGAGCGCGAAGTAGTTCTTGGGCGACTGCGATCACCGCAGCCGTCTCGTCGGGACCCAACGAGGGGCGAGGTGCAAGTCCGTAGCTCACAACGGCACGTTCCCGTGCTTACGCTTGGGCAGGTCCTCTCGCTTCGCACGCAACAGATCGAGCGATCGGCTCAACACCCGACGGGTTTCGGCGGGGTCGATCACGTCGTCGATGAATCCGCGCTCAGCGGCGATGTAGGGCGTTGCGTAGCGCTCCTCGTAGTCCTCGACGAGCTGGGCGCGAAGGGTGGCCTGGTCGTCTGATTCCATGAGGTCGCGACGATGGACGATCTCCACCGCTCCCGAGGCACCCATGACGGCGAGCTCGGCGGTCGGCCACGCGAAGGCGAGGTCCGCGCCGATCGACTTGGAGTTCATGACCACGTACGCGCCGCCGTAGGCCTTTCGCGTGATGATCGAGATGCGAGGCACCGTCGCTTCACAGAACGCGTAGAGCAGTTTGGCGCCGTGACGGATGATGCCGCCGTATTCTTGGTCGACGCCGGGCATGAAGCCGGGCACGTCGACGAAGCTGATGATCGGCACGTTGAACGCGTCGTACGTGCGCACGAAGCGTGCGGCCTTCTCACTCGACTGGATGTCGAGCACGCCCGCGAGGATCTGGGGCTGATTGGAGACAATGCCGACCGCGTGGCCGTCGATGCGCGCGAACCCGCAAGTGATCTGTTGGGCGTAGGTCGCGTGGACCTCCATGTAATCGCCGTCGTCGACGACCGACGCGATGACCTTTTTCATGTCGTAGGGCTGGTTCGGCGAGGTCGGCAAGAGTTCGCGCAGGTCCTCACAGAGTCGGTCGGGGTCGTCACCGGTCATGATGCGCGGTGGCTCTTCCATGTTGTTCGACGGTAGGAACGACAAGAGGTAGCGGACCTCGTCGAGCACGCTCTTCTCATCGGGCATCACGAAATTGGCGACCCCGGACTTGGTGGCGTGCGTCAGAGCTCCACCCAATTCCTCGAGCGTGACGTCCTCGCCGGTGACGGTCTTCACGACGTCGGGACCGGTGATGAACATGTGACTGGTGTCTTTGACCATGAAGATGAAGTCGGTGAGCGCGGGTGAGTAGACCGCGCCCCCCGCGCAGGGTCCGAGGATCACCGAAATCTGCGGTACGACACCCGAGGCCTTGGCGTTTCGATGGAAGATGCCCCCGTAGGCGTGCAGCGCGGCGACGCCCTCTTGGATGCGCGCACCCGCGCCGTCGTTCAGTCCAATGATGGGAAGGCCCATGGTAGTGGCGAGGTCCATGATCTTCATGATCTTCTCGCCGTGGGTCTCGCCCAACGCTCCACCAAAGACGGTGAAGTCCTGGGAGTAGACACAGACCTTTCGTCCGTCGATCTTGCCGTAGCCCGTGATGACGCCATCGGTGTAGGGACGAGAATCCTCGAGGCCCATGCCCGAGGCCACGTGCCGGTTCATCATGTCGAGTTCTTGGAACGTGTCCTCGTCGAGCAGGTATTCAATGCGCTCTCGCGCGGTCATCTTGCCCTTGGCTCGGTGGCGCTCGATTGCCGCGTCGCCGCCCGCTAATCGGGCCTGCGCCTTTCGGGCCTCAAGCTGAGCCAAGCGTTCCGCCATTGTGTGCTCCATGAGTGACAAGGCTATCCAGATGCGTTCTGGCGTGCGTCACCAGCCGAAAGATGGCTTCATGCTTCGTGAGTGAGGCGCTCCTCGACCAGTTCGATCAACGTGCCAAAAGACGTCTTGGGGTGCACGAATGCAACCAGAGTGCCGCGCGAGCCCGGGCGCGGGGCGTTGTCGATCACCCGGCCACCCGCGGCCTTCACCGCGTCGAGCGCCACGGCGCAATCGGCCACTCGATATCCAACGTGGTGCAGCCCCTCGCCCTTGGCCTCGAGGTACTTCGCGACCGGCGAGTCCTCGCGCGTCGGGGTCAGCAGTTGGATGTAGGAATCCGAGACTCGCAGGAGCGCCTCAGCGACGCCGTCGGACTCAACGACCTCACGGTGCTCGACCGTCGCGCCAAAGGCGTCTTCGTACCAGGCAATAGCCGCATCCAGGTCGCGCACCGCAATGGCGACGTGGTCGATTTCAGTGAGTAGTGACTCCATTACATCTCCTTGTCGTGACGACGAAAGATGCTCAAGCGCTCTTCGCCCACACGCGCGCGCAGTGCCGGGTCGGTGATGCCCATACCTTCTCGAGGCGCCACGCACAGCACACCGATCTTGCCCTCATGACGATTGTGATGGACCTCGTAGGCCGCCTCGCCCACCTCCTCGAGTGAGAAGACCGCCGACAGTGGTGGCACCACCTTGGCGTCGACAATGGTCTGGTTGGCGGCCCAAGCCTCGCGGTAGTTCGAGAAGTGCGAACCCTTGATGGTCTTCAACTTCATCCACAGGTGACGATTGTCGTATTCGATCATGTACCCACTGGTCGCGGCGCAGGTGATGATGGTGCCGCCTCGTTTGGCGACGAAGACGCTCGCGCCCATCGTGGAGCGGCCCGGGTGTTCAAAGACAATGTCGGGGTCGTCACCGACCAGGGCGCGGATGTCCTTGCCGAGCCTGCGCCATTCGCTCTCGTCCTGGGTGTGGGAGTCTTTCCAGAACTGGTAGTTCCTCTCGCCTCGATTGATGACGAACTCACATCCCAGTTCTCGAAGCGTGTCCGCCTTGGCCTCACTCGAGACGACGCCAATGGGCGTTCCCCCCGAGTTGAGCACGTGCTGGACCGCGAACGAGCCAATTCCCCCCGACGCGCCCCAGATCAGCACCTTGTCCCCTTGGGTCACGGGCGCGCCGTTGCGCGACACGAGCATGCGATAGGAGGTCGAGTTGCACAACGCGTTGACCGCCGATTCTTCCCAGCTCAGGTGCGCGGGCTTGGGCATCAACTGATTGGCCTTCACAATGGCGATGTCGGCCAGGCCGCCGAAGTTGGTCTCAAAGCCCCAGATTCGCTGGTTGCTCGAGAGCATCGAGTCGTCGTGGCCACTCGGGTCCTGGTCGTCGACGTAGTTGCAGTGCACCGTGACCTCATCGCCGACCCTCCAATTTCGAACCGCTGAACCAACTCGAAGCACCACACCCGAAGCGTCGGATCCAACAACGTGGTAATCGAGCGCGTGACGTCGCCCCCAGAATGATTCCTTGCCCAATCGGTCGAGGAATCCAAAGGTCGACACCGGCTCAAAGATGCTCGTCCAGACGGTGTTGAAGTTGATCGATGACGCCATGACTGCGAGATAGACCTCGTCGGGCGCGATCTCGGGCAGGGGCACCTCGTCAACGTGCAGGCTCCGCCGCGGGTCCTTGTCTCTCGTTGCTACGCCATCGAACATGTTCTGCTCGTCGCGGCGCACGAAGACCGCGCGCGTGGTCTTGGGCATCGCAATGTCGGCCAGCGCCTCACCGGAGGCACCTTCGAGGACGGCTGTCAGTATCTCGCTCATCCGGCGAGGTTACCGGCCAGAGTCCCGCGATGCTCACCACCGTCGCCGTAGAACCACGGTATGGTGCGTGGAATTGTCGACTCGAGCAGTGTGGAATCCGGGTTTCGCTCCGACATTTGATGGGCCACCATGAATTCATGGGAACTCTGGTGGGACTGATCGTTGCAGCGCTCATCGTGATATCGCTCGTGGCGATGTTCGCAATTTGCCTCGCGGGAGGGATGCTGAGCCTGTGGACGGTTCGCGCCGAGCGCGCCGATCGGGAGTTACGCGAAGACCTCGATCGGACGTTGTCCGAAATCCTTGGTGGTTCGCCGTCTGAGAAGTTCGAGAAGCCCACCTCGACGTGAGGTGTACTGGGTCGCTTCACGTAGATGGGACCGGTAATCTTGGCCAATGAGACTGAAGTTGTCCAAGCGCGGCGATTACGTGGTGCGCTCGGCGCTCTGTCTCGCGACCAGTTACGACTCCCCTCAGCCGATCAAGTTGCGACAGATCTCGGTCCAGATGGGAGTTCCGCGCACCTTCGTCTCTCAAATACTCGGCGACCTCGTCCAAGCCGGGATCGCGACGTCGTATTTCGGCGCTAACGGCGGTTACCGGCTGGCTCGTTCACCCGAGCAGATCACTGTGCTCGAGGTGGTCGAGGCTGGAGAGGGGACTCTGGAGTCCGACACGTGCGTACTCGGCGACGATCCTTGTCAGTGGGAGTCGGTCTGTCCAATGCACGAGACCTGGAGTGCCGCAACCGCAGCGATGCGCGGCGAACTCGCCGCGACCACGCTCGCCACGCTCGTTGAGCGTGACCGACTCATCACCGCGGGCGAATACAGCGTGGTCGGACACCACCGCAACAACGCACCCAGTGTGGAGGTGAACGACTCTGTGCACGTCGAGCGGGCGCTTGAGCGCATCAGTGAACGCCTCAGTGATGGCGGCGCCTGGTTGATCCCCCACCTCGATGCCGCGCGTGAGGAGGGCGAGTCGATCATGGTGCGCATTGGTCCCAGCGAGACGAACTGGCTCACCAAGACCGTGGCGGTCCACTTGGGCGAACCCGTCGTCAGTGAACATGGACTGGCTCTGGCCATCCGGTGGGAGGCGACCGGGGCGACAGGACTCTTTCCTCGCCTCGTCGGATCGCTGCACGTCAACGAACTCGATCCTGAGCGCTGCGAGCTCACTCTGAACGGTCGTTATCGTCCGCCGCTCGGACGCGCCGGCCAAGCGCTCGATGACGCGATCTTCACCCGGGTCGCGCGCGCCACCGTGCGCTCGCTGCTTCGCCGCCTGGCCCACGCCCTCGAGGACGACCTCGCCTGATCAGTGGCTGCCCGCGCCCGCCTTGGCGTGCACGACCCGATCAGCCACCCGATTGGCCAAGGCTTCGGGCTTGGTCGGACGCAGTGACGCGTGCGCGTCTCGGGGAGCGAACGCCTCGCTTGCAATGACCTTCGCGCCCTTGGCCGTGAGCATCTCACTCATCTCCTCTAAAGCGCCACGGGGGTTCACCTTGTAGGTACAAAACACCGCGACGCGACGGCCGCCGAGATTGGGTAGCGCCTCTAGCCATTCGCGCATCGCGCGAGCCGGCCGCACCTTCGCGACGACGAGCCCCTCGACCCAGGTGCCAACCATCACGACATCAGCCTGGGCGAGTTCAACGACACCCACGTCATCGATCGAACGGGCCTGGGCCCGCGCGCCTTGGATGTTCAGTTGATCGACAATCTCATCGGCGACGCGCTTGGTCGTGCCGCCTTCGCTGCAGTAGCACACGAGCACCCGAGCGGCGTGGGACGAAACGAACTCCCTGGATCGGTCCGGGCGTGTCGGGTGCGCATCGAGCAGCGCGCGCGCCGCTCGTCGACCCTGGGCCATGGCCTCGACCACGCTCGAAGGACCGGTGAGCGCGTCTCCCACCACCCACAACCGCTCTCTCACCGGCATCGTCGCCGCCCACAGCCCCACCTCTCGATCAAGAGCGAGGGATCCAACCGGACTGTGGTGGTTGTAGGCGGAGGCGGCGTTCTTCAAGATCCCACTCGCGCGCCATGATCCGTGCGCCATCCCAGTCGCGCGCTTGCGAATCGGCACTGCACCGAGCACCTCACTCAGCGGGCCGTCGACGCGGTAGCCCATGGCCATGACGACGAGGTCGACGTCGAGTTGATCCGGTTCGCGCTGCAACACGACCGGTGGCTTCTTCGCGTCGCGCTGGAAGGTGTGCGAGAGCAACGCTCTGCCCACGCGACCCTCGTAACCGAGCAGCATCGTGAGGGTGCGAGAGAAGCGCACGTCAACCCCTTCGTGGCGAGCCTCGGCCAGTTCGTCGGGACGCGCCAGGGCATTGCGCTCGTCGAGCCAGTCAACACAGGTCGCTTCAAGTCCGAGTCGTCGCGCCATACGTGCAACGTCCATGGCGGTGTTGCCCGCACCGAGCACCAGCACCCGGCGGCCGCGGTCGTTCGCCACCCCGAGTTCTCGTTTGAAATCGCTCGGGTCGCCGCCCTCAACGAGTGCGGACTTGGCACCCTTCAAGAAGTACGTTGCGTCGACGACACCCTCGAGTTCCGCGCCCGGCACCGCCAGACGCATCGGTACCCCCGCTCCTGCGGCGACGATCACGGCGTCGTGTTCTTCGAGGAGCCCATCAATCGACTCGGGTGCGATGGTCGTCTCGCATCGCAGATCGACGCCGGCGTCGATGAGTTGACGCCACGGTCGCGTTGCGATCTCGTCGGGCAGGGTGAAGTCCGGCATCCCCCAGATGGGCAGTCCCCCCGGCGTCGCATCCTTTTCGTACACCGTGACCGAAGCACCGGCCTCTATGAGGTCCCACGCGGCGCCGATACCGGCCGGACCCGAGCCAATGATCGCCACCGAGACTGCGTACTCGTTCGCTTCGCCCCGCAGTGGCGCCGGCACCGGTGCGTGGTCCGCGATGAAGCGCTCGAGGCGGCCGATTGCCACGGGCTCTGCGCCCGCGAGTGACCACGTGCAGGCACCCTCGCACTGGGCGGCCTGATTGCAGACGCGCGAGCATATATCGGGCATCACTGTTGTGCGCGACAAGATTTCATGAGCTCGTTCGAGGTCGCGGTCGCGTACCGCTGCGACGAACTGGGGGATGTCATTGTGTGCGGGACAGCCCCGCATACACGTCGGATCGGGACACGCGAGGCAACGATTGGCCTCGGCGATGGCTTCCTCCCAGGTGTCATAACCACGACGAATCTCGACGATGTTGCCGCGCAGCTCAACCGGCTGGTAGTTCTTTGGATCCATGCGAGCGCTCAGCGCGAGAGGGCCGTCGACCTCGATTGCGGCGAAGGGACACGTGCGTTCACATTGACGACACCCAACGCACGCGTCATCGTTGGCCAACGCGGTCCACGTGACGGGTTCCATCGAGAGTGCACCCGAGGGGCACCGGATGACGCATTCCTGACAACCCGCGCAGCGATCCACGAGCACGGTCACGTGGCGCCTCCCGGATGGCCCCGGCTTGATTTCACTTTCAACAACAGTCATGTGATCCCCCTCAGTCCGCAGCATTCATAAGTACGTACAACAGCGCAACGACGATCCCGAGCGCCAGAGCGAAGCCGGTGACCGACAACTGCACCACGCGCTTGTTTCCGCCAGCGGGAGCGATGTCACGTCCAGCGATACGCCAACTCGTCCACATCGCCGCCAGTGTGCCCATGGCGATCACGCCCACCTGGACCGCGACGATGCCGGCGTTGGATGAGATGAGTGACGCCTTGTAGAGCGATGAACCGGTGGTACCGACCCCGAAGAGGTGACCGATCGAGACGGGCACCCGCGGCACGTGCTGGAAGAACTTAGGGAGTTGGCGCGCGAAGTAGTCCGCACCCACCACCGGGATGATGCCATACATCAGGGGCAGGAAGTAGGTGCGAAACGAGCTGGTGCGATCAACGAAAGTTCGCCCGATTGTGCTTGGCGTGTATCCGTCTCGCGCGAAGAGCGCCTGAAGGACCCGCGCCGCACCCGCCATCACCAGTGCGACCGCGACGATGATCCCGAGATAAGCAATCGGGTCGGGGTAGTGAGGGAAGATCGTGTGGTTGTTCAACCAGGTGTCAAGGTTGCCAAATGGGGTGAGGGCGTTCAACTGCTGGTACACCACAAGACCGAACAGCAGAGCGATTGACCACGCGACGTCGGCGCGACGTCGCGTGGGGGCAACCACTGAGGTCAGCGGCTTTTGCAGGAAGAGTCCTATGTTGTCCGAAGGGCACGCCTTGTAGCACTCGGTGCAGAGTCCACAGGCTGAGTTCGAGTCAGAGCTGCCCGGCCACGTGTACCAGGGACACCCGTAACCGTCCTCGTCGCCGCGCATGCAGTCCTTGGTCGTACACGACAGGCAGACGTCGCGGTCGCGGGTGCGAAAACCCGCTACCGAACCCATCGTGCCAACGGTGCCGATGAGCGCACTGAGGGGGCATACGTAGCGACAGAAGGTCCGACGCTCGAAGACGAGAAAGAACACGAGCGCACTGGCGACGATGCCGAGCACCATGAAACTCGTCGAGGCAGGATTGCCGGGGCCGGCGATGTTAAAGAACTCCTCGATCCAGGTGAGCAGCAAGAACGCGCCGACTGACAACAAGAAGCCGTACTGGGCGAGCTTCTCGGGCATCTTCAGACCAAGGCCAATATTGGAGGTGGTTCGCTTCCAGAACGTGTGGCGCTGGATCCATTCGCCAAAACCACCAAAGGGACACATCGCACACCAGGCCCGCCCGACGACGACCATCATGACAAAGACCAGGCAGAACCACAGGTACCAGGTGATTGCCGTGGCGAAGTTGAGTCCGGGGATAGCCGTTCCGAGAAGACCAATGCCAATGACCAACCAGAAGATGATCTGATTCGGCAGTATCAACATGAACTGCAGTCGACGGTCGCGCAGTATCCGCGCCACGAGCGGGTGCCGAGCGACGTCGAGACCTCGGGGCAGGTCAGTTGGCGCGAATCGACCAATGGCCGCCGGATTCTCGGGTCGCCTGATGTGAATCGCCACCCCGATTGGATCGATCAGGTGCTTTTCGCCCACTCCTGCGCCACAGCCTCTCGGAGTCTTCGTCTCCACACGATCCGCCATAACTGCCCCCCCCCTGATACTCAAGTAAAATACTTAACCATTACCGTAGAACTACTGATAGCATTACGTGTTATCACGTAGGAATTTGATTGTCAAGTTATTCACTAGAGGTTAAGTAATTGAGGTGAGATTAGGTGGAGAGTTCACTCGTGGGGCATACCGCGATGGCCTCGAAGTATCGAGCGGCCCTCGTCTTCTCGTGAGCGACAAAGGAGGTTTTCGTGACTAGTGAGACCACAGCACTACAAGGCGAGTTCGAGGTGCCGCACAACGAACAAAGCAGAGGCGCGATTCGCGTGGTCATTGTCGATGACCACGCTCTCGTGCGCGAAGGCACGCGTCAACTCATCGAGAACGACATTGGTATAGAAGTCGTCGCCAGTGCGGGATCGGGCGAGGAGGCGCTTGAACTCATCGAGCGGCTCCGCCCTGATGTCGCCATTGTCGACCTCAATCTTCCCCAAGTGAGTGGCCTCGAACTTGCGCGAGCCCTCTCCACCACAACCCCCGAGACGCGCGTACTCATTTTGAGCGCGTACGACGAGCACGCTTACATCAGCGAGGCTTTGGAGATCGGCGTCGGGGGATATTTGTTGAAGACCGCGAGCGGAAAAGAATTGATAGACGCACTGCGCGCGGTGTACGAAGGGGTGCTCGTGCTCGACCGACAGGTTTCAATGCAACTCGTGAGGCGACGCGAAACCTCGCCGCACACCGTGGGCACCCTCACGCCGCGGGAAACCGCCGTGCTGGAATTGCTCGCGCAAGGACGAACTAACAAGCAGATCGCATCCGAGCTTGACCTCGGAACCCGCACCGTCGAGGGATACGTCTCGAACGTCCTCAACAAGTTGGGCGTCGCCTCTCGCACCGAGGCGGCGACCCACGCGCTCATCCACCGACTGATCAGCGCGCCGAGCCATGTCATCAATCACCAGTGAGACCGGGGCACTGACGAGTTCATCGTTCGTACGTCGGCTCCTTCGTCCCCCAATTGGCGAGATCCCTTTCTGGATTATTCAGGTCTCGTTACTCACCATCGTTGGTGTCCACTACCTCGCGGACGTGAGACCGAACTTCATCGGTAGCACCTTCCCGACGGGGGTTCCCGTCGCCGTGCTCGTGATTCCCATTGGCTACAGCGCACTTCGTTACGGACTGGTGGGCTCGGGCGCAACGATGTCGTGGGCGATCATCTTGTGGCTCCCCGACCTCCTGCTCCCACATGACCAAGGCCACGTGAGTGATGACCTGTTGAACCTGTCAATCGTGTTGCTCGTCGCGATCATCTTCGGTCGTCTCATCGAGCGCGAGCGTATCGACCAGTCACGAATACTGGCCGTAGAAGCCGGATATCGACGCTTGTTCGAATCGAATCGAGCACCCATCTTGGTTCTCGACAAAGACGACATCATCTCTGACGCCAACCCCGCGGCGTACGCACTCTTTGGAGCGACGATCGTCGGGATGTCAGGTGAGGTGATTCTCGGTGGTGACGTTGACTTCAACGAACCTCAGGGTCACGTGCTCACGCTGGGCGACGGCCACGACTATCGACTCGACTCGGTGGCAATGCCCCGTGGCCCGAGCGACCAACGCCGCCAATTGAACCTAGAGGATGTGACCGAAGAGCGCT
The DNA here is from genome assembly GCA_027355725.1 of Acidimicrobiaceae bacterium. Lineage (GTDB taxonomy): Bacteria > Actinomycetota > Acidimicrobiia > Acidimicrobiales > RAAP-2 > RAAP-2. Next base: position 14,433 of record DAIEHI010000144.1, on the reverse strand, counting down.
CCGAAGAGCGACGCTCTCGCCAGTTCGCACGACAGATCATCGAAGTCGAAGAGGCACAGCGTCGCCAACTCGCTCGGGAGTTACACGATGAACCCCTACAGCTCTTCCTTCATCTCGCGCGTCGCATCGAGACACTCAGTTTGGTACCTGGCGTGCCGAGTGAAGTGGTGTCGGCTCTGGGCGAAACGAGACGGCAATCCCTCGACGCCGCGTCGCGACTACGAACCCTTGCTCGCGACCTTCGACCTCCTGTACTCGATCAGTTGGGACTGGTAGCGGCACTGTCGAGTCTGGTAGCGCACCTCGACGTTGACATCGAGTTGAGCGCCCAACTCGAAGTGCGCGGTCGCTCGAGACGACTCGAGCCCGACGTCGAATTGGGTGCGTTTCGCATTGTTCAAGAATCGTGCAACAACGCAGTGCGCCACGCAAGGGCCACCCATCTCGATGTGATCGTGTCGTTCAGCGAGGAACTCCTCGAGCTGACCATTGTCGATAACGGCCAGGGCTTTGACGTACGCGAGTCGGCTCCCACGGGCCCGGCACCCTCGCTCGGCATCGTTGGTATGCGTGAGCGCGCTCGGTTGCTCGGGGGTACCTTGAGCGTGCATTCGACGATTGGCGTGGGCACCGTGGTCCAGGCCGCACTTCGCGTGACGATGCCGGCGGACGCCCCATAAATCCTCGCAGTGCTCGAGAGTTGAACCAAGACGCGGCGGGTAGAGGTGTCACGCGAGTCGTTGTACTCTCTAGCGTGGCGGAGGTTTCTTCGCTGTTGTCTAAAGGAGTCATCGTGTCACGGAGTGTCATCGTCGCGGGTAGTCGCACCGCAATCGCAAAATTGTCCGGGGCCTTCGCCTCGCTGAGTGCCCAGGACCTGGGCGGTGCCGCCATTGCGAGCGTCCTCGCCAAGACCGGTGTCGACCCGACCTCGATCGACGTTGTTCTGATGGGTCAGGTCATCCAGGCCGGACAAGGCCAGATCACTGCGCGTCAAGCCGCGGTCAAGGGTGGTGTTCCGATGACCGTGAACGCCACGACCGTCAACAAGGTGTGCCTCTCGGGCCTACAGACCATCTACATGGCCGACCTCATGATTCGAGCCGGCGAAGCCGACATCGTCATCGCCGGCGGCATGGAGTCCATGACCAACGCCCCGTACCTTCTGCCCGGGGCTCGATCGGGCTACCGCATTGGTGACCAGAAGGTAGTCGACTCAATGATGTTCGACGGCCTCACCTGCGCCTTCGACGAGTGTGCGATGGGCCTCGCGACCGAGCGCTACAACGCTGGACGCATCACCCGCGCTCGCCAGGACGAGTTCTCGGCGCGAAGTCATCAACTCGCCGCGGCTGCGACCGCCTCGGGCAAGTTCGCCCAAGAGATCGTGGCGGTACCGGTCCCACAGCGCAAGGGTGATCCGATCATGGTCAGCACCGATGAGGGCATTCGAGGAGAAACGACCACCGAGTCGCTCGCACAACTGCGCGGTGCCTTTGAAAAGGACGGCACCATCACCGCTGGTAACGCCTCTCAGATCTCCGACGGTGCTGCGGCACTGCTCATCATGTCCGAAGAGCGTTGCGCACAGTTGGGCCTCACACCCATTGGCGAACTCGTGAGTTACGGCCAAGTGGCCGGCCCCGATGCGTCCCTACTGCACCAGCCCTCGAACGCGATCTCCAAGGCCGCGGCCAAAGCGGGCATCAACATCTCGGGTATCGACATCTTCGAGATCAACGAAGCGTTCGCCGCGGTGGGCCTGGCGTCGGCCGACGAGCTCGGTATCGACGAGGACAAGATCAACGTCAACGGCGGTGCGATCGCGCTCGGCCACCCCGTTGGCATGTCGGGCACCCGTCTCGCGTTGACGGCGCTACTCGAACTGCACCGTCGCGGTGGCGGCACGGCTGCGGTGGCGCTGTGCGGTGGCGGAGGTCAGGGTGACGGAGCCATCCTGCGTTCGCTCTAGTCGGGCACGTAACTCGCAACGAGTTCATAACGCGAGAGACCTATCTGGCGATCATCAGGCAGCGCCAACACGAACGCACCCCCGAGGGGGTACGCGTGACGCTGAAGAGACTCGGGCACCTCGTCGACGAGACTGAGCATCAATTCGTGCACCGTTGGATTATGGGCGACCACGAGTAACGACATCGTCACCGGATCAATAGCCGCAAGGTCGATCAACAGGTCCTCGGCGCTCACGTCGCGTCGACCGTTGTAGATCAAGTCGCTGAACTCGCGCGGGCCAGCGAATGCGGTGCCGTCAAAAGCGAGCGCGAAGGTCTCTCTCGTACGTCGGGCATTGCTCACGAGCGCGCTCGTAGGACCGAAGCGACCGAGCTTGTGATCGTTGTTGGCCCACTTTCGAAGTTGCTCGCATTGGTGGCGTCCGCGCTTGCTCAATACGCGATCGAAATCCGACGCACCGTGATGAGCGGGTGACGATTCGCAGTGTCGAACAATGGTGAGATAACGCACAAGACCAGTCTGGCCCAACTGTGCGCCGCGCACCTCGTCCTTGGTTTAGCGTTGGGACGTGCTCGCCTCCGTGACCTACTTCCAAGCAATCGTGATGGGCCTCGTCCAGGGGGTTTCAGAACTCTTTCCCATCTCGAGTCTCGGTCACGGCGTGTTGTTACCCGCACTGCTCGGCTGGCACGATCTCGTGAACAGCCAGACCCAGTCCGAGTCGTTCTTCCTCGTCTTTCTCGTCGGTCTGCACGTGGGAACGGCCGCAGGGCTGTTCGTCTTCTATCGAAAGACCTGGTTCGCACTGTTTCGAGGCCTCTTTCGACAAGTGCGCAACACTCGCGAGAGCGGGGTGCGTTCGCTGTGGCAGTTCAAGGACCCGCGCATGGACAAGAACTACCGGCTGCTCTTCATCCTCGCTGCCGCCACAATCCCAGTCGGACTCGCGGGGGTCCTGTTGGACCACAAGCTGCGCGAACTCTTCGCGAAGCCTCTCGCCGCGGCGATCTTTCTCTCCATCAATGGAGTGATCCTGCTCGGTGGAGAGAAGCTCCTTCGCTCGCGCGGTCGCCACGCCCGCTACGCGAAACTCGACACGGTCTCCCCCTGGTCCGCGGTCGCCATGGGGTCATCTCAAATACTCGCTCTGCTCGCCGGCATCTCGAGAAGTGGCGTCACCATGGTTGCCGGCCTCATGGGTGGTCTCGATCACGAGGAGTCCGCAAACTTCTCGTTCCTGCTCGCCACACCCGTGATCCTCGCCGCCGGGCTCTACAAGCTGCCCAAGCTCCTTGGGCCCCTCGGGCAGGGCGTGCGAATGCAGTCACTCGTCGGCGCCCTCTTCGCAATGGTGGCGGCCTATGTCGCGGTGCGGTTCTTGACCAAGTGGTTCACCACGAGAACCCTCGTGCCGTTCGGCGTCTACAGCCTCGTGGCGGGACTACTCTGCGTCATCCGCTTCGCCTAGGCACCAACTAATCGCCTAAGACGCGTCGACCGTCGATCGCGCGACCCAGCGTCAGATCGTCAGCGAACTCGAGGTCGCCACCGACGGGCAGTCCGCTGGCCGGCTGGGAGACGACCAGGCCCGGCACCTTTAACAGTCGACTCAGGTACATGGCAGTCGCGTCACCTTCGACGTTCGAGTTGAAACAGAGAATCACCTCTTTGACCGGCCCGCGTAGACGTTGCAACAGCTCTTGGATGCGAAGACGGTCGGGTGTCACGCCCTCAAGTGGATTGAGGACTCCGTGCAACACGTGATAGGTGCCATGAAATGCGCCTGATCGCTCCACCGCAACGACATCTGGCGGGTTCTCCACCACGCAGATCGTTGTCTGGTCTCGTCGCTCGTCGGCACAGACCGGACAGAGACCACCGGTCTCTGCGATGTTGCAGCAACGCTCACAGAATGACAAGCGAGTCTTCATGTCCTCGAGCGACGATGCAAGGCGCAGCACATCCTCGTTAGGTTGACGCATCAACCAGAACGCGATCCGCTGCGCCGACTTCTGTCCGACGCCTGGGAACCGGCCCAGCTCGTCGACAACCGCCTGCAGGGGTGGTGGATAGGTCACGAGATCTCCTCAGCACCCGGGAACATCTCGGTGATCAAGTGGTCAGCGACGGACTGAACGACGATGGAACTCTCGTCGGGCGAATACGTCTCGTCAGGCACGTCGGCAGGTGGCGCCTTCGGGCGCGACGCTCGCTGCGTCGGGGCTGGCGTCGTGCTCTGCAGTGAAGCGTCCACGACCCAAGTGACCTCGAGTACGACCTTGAACTCGTGCTCGAGCGCGCCACGTAGACCCTGGGAGATCATCTCAGTGTTCTGACGCATCTCCTCACTCGGCACGGCGATCGTCAGTCGCAACCCGTCGAGACCACGCACCTCGGCCGACTTCAACAACAACTGCGCTGATCGTGAGGTGCGCGGCACGACGCGTTGGTTGAAGCGTTCTCGCACATCGTCGAACTCGAGTGGTGAGCTATCAGCAGCGGGTTGTCGCACGACCTGCTCAGACGCACTCGGCGCTGGCTTGAGCGTTGGCGATGGACTGGGAGATGGACTCGACGACGACGTTGGTGGTGTCGATCGAGTCGCAGCCTGCTTTGCGTCGGTCGCGCCAATGGGACGAAGTGGTGGTGGCGCGGCTGCGGGCTCAGGTGCAGACTGTGCCCGAGTCGCAGCACGCTCGAGCTTGGTCACTCGTTCCTCGAGCGCGTCGATCGACGAATCGAGATCGGGCTTTATCAAACGCACCAGTGCGACCTCGAGGATTGCGATCTTTTCTGGGGCGCTCTTCATCTCTCGCATCGCACGCCCAAAGGTCTCGAGTACCCGCACTGTTCGAGCCAGTCCCAGTTGCTCGCCCCACGACGTCAGGCGCGTGCGGTCCGCGTCAACAGCGTCAGCTACGTCGGGCGCCACCTGCAGGAGAAAAACCTGACGAACCTCAGCAGCGAACGTCTCAGCCAACTGCTCAGGGTCCCAGCCGTCTTGGCGCAAGTGAGCGAGCGTCGTGAGCGCTTCAACGGCGTCACCACTCACCAGGGCGTTGAACAGCCCGTCGAACTGCGGCTGGGTCTCTTCTATCGAACCCGTGGCGATCAACTGGTCAAGCGCACTCAGTGCGTCGCGCGCGGAACCTCGTCCGAGTCGAACCGCCGCATCGATGGTCGCCGCATCCGCCGAGAGCCCCGCCGCCCCTTGCACGTCGTGCAGCAATGAACTGAGCGTCGAACCCGCGATGAGGCGAAATTCGAGGTGCTGGGTACGCGAGCGGATCGTTGGCAAGACCTTGTGGGGATCGGTCGTCGCGAGCACGAACACGACGTGTTGTGGCGGTTCCTCGAGGGTCTTCAACAACGCCGCCGACGCCGCTTTGGAGAGCTGATGGACTTCGTCGAAGATGTACACCTTCCAGCGCCCCGGCGTTCCGTGCCAGGCGCCCACCGTGATATCGCGCATGTCGTCGACACCGTTATTGGACGCAGCGTCGAGCTCAATCACGTCGAGTGACGAGCCCTTGGTGATGGCAAGACAACTCGCGCACGTGTTGCACGCGTCGCCATCGAGAGGATTTTCACAATTGAGAGCCTTGGCGAGTATGCGTGCAGTGGTCGTCTTTCCCGTCCCTCGGGGTCCAGAAAAGAGGTAGGCGTGAGAGATTCGATCGTTCTTCACCGCACCCTGAAGGGCGCGTACGACGTGGTCCTGACCGCGCAACTCGACGAAGCGACCCGGACGAAAACGGCGGTAAAGAGAGGTAACGCCATCGAGGGACGTCGGGGTCGGGGTCGCATCTGCCATGCACGCATGCTAACGGTGGCCTGTCAGATGCCGAGGTCCAAAGCGATGGTCAGGCAATCCGTGGCACCCAACACAATCCACTGAGAGCTGCTGGCTTCCACCCCTGACTCGGTTCGCGAACGGTCGTCGCACGGGACCCGACCACCGCTTTGAACCTCGGCATCAAAAGAGGCTACCTGACGACGCGCACCTGCGACTCGGGTAGCCTTGCAAGCCGGTGTTCATTTCGCTTTGTACGTGATGAAGTCCTGGAGGAGTGCGAGAGCGGCCGAATCGGCACGATTGGAAATCGTGTGAAGGGAAACCTTCCGTGGGTTCAAATCCCACCTCCTCCGCCGAGGGGTCTTGGAGAAAGTGGTGTCGCCCCATAATGACGGCCCATAACGGTCGCGCTTCCCCGTCGCGACCCGTGCACTCGCGACCACAGTCCCGGCAATCAACTGCGCCCTGCGCACGATGTCGTTCGCGACGACGGTCCGTGGGCGCTCGACATGCAGGCGACTGATCAGTTGAGCGATCGAGTGACGCCATCATTGGAGGATCTTGTGAGAGGACGACACCTCGACACAGGTCGCGATACCCCAAGGCAACCGCAGTGAGAGATCGCGAGTAGTTTACGACCCGATGATTGAACTTCGAAGAATGAGCGAAGTCGACGAGGCGACAGTCCTGGCCTTCGAGTTGGAGAACCGAGCGTATTTTGCGCAGTCCATTTCGGATCGGGGCGACGAGTTCTTTGAGCAGTACTCCCGAGAGCACCGAAACCAGCTCGCCGAGCAAGAAGCCGGGACCTGTGTCTTTCATGTCCTCGTCGACTCAGATGGCGCGGTCGTGGGTCGAGTGAATCTCTATGACGTGCGAGAAGGGGCTGCTGACCTCGGGTACCGCCTCGCGCAACGAGTCACTGGTCGCGGCGTTGCCAGCGAAGCAGTGACGCGAGTGATACAGCTCGCAAGAGACGTGTACGGCTTGAGCGCATTGAAGGCAGTCGTGAGCGACACCAACGTCGGCTCCAAGCGAGTATTGGAAAAGACGGGATTCAACGTGACCGGCCCCGCCGAGATCAATGGTCGCCCGGCCTCACGTTACGAGCTGGACCTCACCGCGGGGCGAGGACCATGGTGACGACTTCGGGCCGTATCGCAGCCTCCTAGAGGAATCGACTAGACGCGACGCTCGGCGAAGAACGCGCGCAAGAGTGCTTGAGACCCCTCTCGGCCAACGTCGTACGTGACACTTGATTCGTGCAGAAGGCGTGGGTCGCTCAAGATGTTGTATCGCGATCCGACGGCCCCCGCCTTCTCATCCAGCGCGCCGATCACCACGTGCGCCACTCGCGCGTTCAACAGTGCGCCGGCGCACATGACGCACGGTTCCAACGTGACATAGGCCGTGACACCGTCCATGCGCCAGCCATCTCGACGAGTAGCGGCGTCTCGAAGGGCGATGATCTCGGCGTGCGCCGTTGGATCTCGATCGACCTCGCGACGATTCTCACCTTCGCCAATGATCTCTCCGTTCGCCACAAGCACGCACCCCACCGGAACGTCCTCGTGTAGCGATGCGTCGCGGGCTAACTCGAGTGCCCTGGTCATGAACTGAACGTCTCGATCATCACTCATCAACGCCACCTTCCCCCGCTCACGTTAGAGGCGTCACTGGTCGTTTGACGTAGTCCATCGCCACCGATCAGTCCCCAAAGGGCCCTGCGGTGCTGGGCAGTAGACTCGTTGACGGAGGGGTGCGAGAGCGGCCGAATCGGGCAGTCTCGAAAACTGCTGTGTCTACGGGCACCGTGGGTTCAAATCCCACCTCCTCCGCCACGAAGAAACGGGTGACGCGAGTCACCCGTTTCTTCGTCTTGTGACCGACCGCTCCAACGCAGGTACGCTAGGAAAGTCCGCACACGTTGGACTTTCCTAGGAGATCACCATGGTTTCGTCAATCGAGTCAGCAGTAGGCACAGAACGCAAAGTCGTCACTGAGATACCCGGGCCCAAGTCACGCGCCCTTCACGAACGCCGCAAGGCCGTCGTCAGCGCGGGCCTGACCAACGGGTTCCCCGTCTACATCGAGCGCGCCGATGGGGCGATCGTTCGCGACGTCGACGGCAACCAGATCCTCGACCTCGGTTCGGGCATCGCGGTCACCACCGTTGGCCACGCCGTGCCCGAGGTGATCGACGCCGTGAGTGCCCAGGTCGCCGCATTCACCCACACTTGTTTCATGGTCACCCCCTACGAGAGTTACGTCGCGGTCTGCGAAGAGCTCGCCGCACTGACCCCGGGAACCCACGAGAAGACCTCCGCACTGTTCAACTCAGGCTCCGAAGCAGTCGAGAACGCCGTCAAGATCGCACGTCTCGCGACTGGTCGCCAGGCCATCATCGTCTTTGACCACGCGTACCACGGACGCACCAATCTCACGATGGCCCTCACCGCGAAGAACATGCCCTACAAGGATCACTTCGGTCCCTTCGCGCCCGAGATCTACCGCGTTTCGATGAGCTATCCATTCCTTGACGGCCTGAGCGGCGCCGAAGCCGCTGAGCGCGCGATCAAAGAGATCGAGGTCCAAGTCGGGGCCAGCAACGTCGCGGCACTGCTCATCGAGCCCATCCAGGGCGAGGGTGGGTTCATCGTGCCCGCCGAGGGCTTCTTGCCCGCACTGTCAGAGTGGACCACGAAGAATGGCGTGGTCTTCATCGCTGATGAGATCCAAAGCGGCTTCTGTCGTACCGGTGACTGGTTCGCCGTCAATCACGAGAACGTCATCCCCGACATTGTCACCATGGCCAAGGGTCTCGCCGGTGGCATGCCGCTCGCCGCGGTGACCGGACGCGCCGAACTGATGAACAAGGTGCACGAAGGCGGACTCGGCGGTACCTACGGTGGCAACCCCGTGGCGGCCGCGGCGGCACTCGCCACGATCAACACGCTGCGCGACCGCAACCTGGTTGCGCGCGCGAGGGAGATCGAGGCCATCATCATGAAGGGCCTTCGCACGCTCCAACAAGACGTCGCCATCATTGGTGACGTGCGCGGTCGTGGCGCCATGATCGCCTTTGAGTTGGTCGAGCCGGGAACGAAGAACCCCAATGCCGCCGCCGCGAAGTCGATCGTGTCGTACTGCAACCAGAACGGCGTCATCGCACTCGCCTGTGGCACCTACGGCAACGTCATCCGACTCTTGCCGCCACTGGTCATCACCGACGACCAACTTCTCGACGGCCTCAACGTCCTCGCCAGCGCCGTTCGCCAAGCGCGCTAGGGCACACAACCCTGGGTGGACGCCGAGCCAGACGCCGGCGTCATGGCGATGTCGTGTTCGACAACGTCATTGGGGATTGCGTACGCGGTCAAGGGCTGACTGAGCGATTTGGATTCGATGACACCGGCGACCAAACCGTGATCGAACACGGGACTTCCCGAATTACCGGGCTGGACGTTCACCGAGACCGCGAGCACCGTCTTGTTGAACAAGCGCTGGTTGTAGATATCACGACCTTGGCCCGAGAGTTCTCCTTCGATCACCCCCGGCGCGCCCGTGCGTGAGGAGTTGAGCGGAAAGCCAATCACCTGAACCGGTGTTCCGCGCGTTGGCACCGGGGTTTGAAAGTGAAGGACCGGCTCACTGAGTGACGGGACTCGCAAGACTGCGATGTCGTGTAACGGGTCATAGAACGCCACTTGGGCTGGGGCGCCCGCGACACTCACCTGGGAGTAACCAGCGACCACGTGCGCGTTGGTCACCGCCATGTGCGCCGAGACGAAGAACGCCGTTCCCTGGCTCAGTGATCCACACGCACCGCTCGCGAGCACTTTTTGGACACTGGTCGGTCCGCCAAGTCCCGACACCACGGGGCCAAGCTGACTCGGCGTCGCCGAGGGGGCGAGCGAGGGGGCGATGATGCTCGCAAAGACCGCCGGAAAGCCCGCACTTCGAAAGAGAGCCTGCACGCGAGCTTCCATCGCGGGAATCGGAGGCATCACCTTGTCCATCGCAGCGAGCACGCTCGAGTTCTGGATCTGGGTCGCGAGAGAACCCCAGGTGACCGAGCCCAAAAGGCCCGCAAGGAACCAGCACACGACGAGTGATCCAATCCCCCCGAGCGCCGCGCCCGCGATGCGATCGATTGCGCCCAGCTTCAGGCTGCGAAGCGATCGGGCGCCGAGTGATCCAAGCATTCCACCAAGAGTGCTCCCGAGCATCGAGCCGACGAGCACTATGCCCAGGGCGAGCAGTGGCCGCCACGAGGCATTCGTGAACTGCGAACTGAGTCGAGGCGCCACCATGGTCGAGAGGATGAAGCCCGCCGCGAGCCCCACCAGACTCGCAACCTGACGAAGTGCCCCTTCGCTTCGCCCGCGCAGAACACCAAGGAACACCACGACAACGATGACGAGGTCAACCCAACTCATCCCCCAAGGGTACGCCCCCATCAGGCGAGCCGCCCCGATGACTCCGGGCGCTCGGTAACATCGACTATCACCCCTTGTCAGATGAAAGCACGTAGCAAGCCATGATTCCACGATTCTTGCGCGCACGTCGCACGTGGCGCGCCGTCGCGGTCCTTTCGTCGGCACTGGTCCTCGCGGGATGTACCAACAGCACAAGGGCGGTCCCTCACGTCACTGGCATCCCCTCAATCGGTATCGCGGTGCCCCTTCACAAGGTCGCGTGCACAACGAGCAACTCCTGCATTGCCCTCGGAACGACGGGTTCCCAACTCGTGCCCTCCTCGGTCGGCGAGTATCGCCGGAGCAATGGGAGTTGGTCGGTGCTCAACGTTCCTGAAGCCCCCTCGTCCCTGATCACCTCGACGTCGTGCTGGAAGACCGGATGTCTCATTGGTGGCATTCAGCCCAGTGGTTCACTCGTGTGGGTCTATAACGCGTCGTCCCAATCAGTCACCGTCCAAGACGTACCGCCCACGAGTCAGGGCGTTCGCGCATTGGATTGCTTCGTCGCCGGCGCATGCGCGGCAATCGTGAGCACCACGTCGACCGCCAGCTCAACGGGGACGACGAACAACGTGTCGGCAATCTCGTTCACGAGCGATGGCGGCGTCACGTGGTCAGCTCCAACGCCCCTCCCCTGGACCCTCGGCGAAACAGTCAAGAGCGTTTCGTGCACGGACGCCCTCAACTGCATGGTGAGCGCCGAGAGTGGCGCCGGTACCTTGGATCTCGAAGTCACCCACGACGCCGGACTCAACTGGATCGCTCGACCCACCCCACCGTCCTGGGTCAGCCTGAGTTCACTGCACTGCGTGAAACTCACGTGCGTGGCGATCGCGAACACCACCACGTCCTCGTTCATTGTTCGAAGCACCACCTTCGCGCGTCTCTGGCACGCCACCGCACTGAGGGTCAAGGCCAGCGCACTCGCGTGCACGAGCATCGGACACTGCGTGATCGTTGGAGAGAACGCCACGGGTCAACCGTGGCTGGCCACGCTCACGAACTCCTCCGTCGTTGCGAGCCGCCTGCAGTACGTGCCATCGGCCCTGGTGGACGTGGCGTGCGGCACCACGACCTGCGCCGCGATCGGCGTCAGTACGCTGCTCGCGCTGCACCCCTAATGGCGAAGTGCCGCCGCCATCAGGCCAGGGATCTTTAGCCAGGACGGGTGCGCTTCAAAGGCGAGGAGCTTCCTCATGACCGCTCCCCCATTGGCGTTGGTGGCGAACCACGCGGGCGACGGATTCGAAACAAAGGGTCCACGCACGACGGACTTCTGCGGTCGCTCGAACAGGTAGGAATTGCCGACGAATCCCGTTCCTGACTGGATGTCGGTCGCACTGTGGCCCGGGTACGCGCCCCAGGCGGTGCTCGAGAAGACGAAGCTCATGGCGTGCCAGAGATTCACCCCGATGGAGCCGTAGCGAAGATTGGCGATGGCCTCTTCGATGGCAGGTCCGCTCTCTGGGTCCTTCATTGTTCGCGGATCGGCGAGCAACGTCATCGAGAGCGTGCCCCAGACCACATCGTTACAGAAGTCGGTCGCCTTCTTGATGAAGTCCGTCGTGGACGTGGCCTCGAGGGCGGTCTCGCTCGTGAGTGCACAGAACGCCTCCACGTTAAGACAGATGTCGTCGATGTTCGACGCGTCCACGTCACGCACGATTGTCCACGCCATGGTCTCATCCGTCACGTCGCCAATCTGGTGGGCATCGGGGTGGGCTTCGAGGAACATGGAGCGGCGTTGCTCGGCGCCCGGGTAATACGGCTTTCTCGTGGGCAGCGACTTGAACACCCGCTCGAGGGCACCGAAGAACTCCTCACGTTGCGCCCAGCCCTTGTGGGTGATGATGACCCTCGGGGTCAGACAGTTGAAGCCTGAGTTGTTCGAGATCATCGTCGCAACGTGGCGTGCCTGGTACTCGATCTCCTTGGCACTCCAAAGGCCGGGCACGATGACAACTGGTGACACGTTGCCCAATTCACAGCTCACCGGCTTGGTGATGAGTGGTTCGTTGTCTGCCTTTCGCCGTGCTCCCTCGGCACCCGTGCCAAAGACGATCGCGTCGTGGGTCTTGTCCGAACCCGTCACGTGAATGTCGCTGATCAGCGGGTGAGCGGTGAGATACGCACCCACCTGAGCGCCACCTCGCACAATGCGCAGAAAACCTCCCTCGATGAGTGACGCCATGGCCCGCTCCCAGTAGGGGATGAGGTAGTCGTTGACCGGATTCGCCTTCAGGACAACGACCTTGCCCTCGGCGAACAACTTGCTCAGCACATCACGTGGCCCGAGCGAGGCGACGTTGCCCGCGCCGAGCACCAGCGAGACACCCGCGTGCTCGGCGGGCGACGCGTAGGCCTGGGCCTGGGTGGCCTTCATCTGGTCCTCGTCGACCCCGGGCTGCATCCAGACCTCGCCGGTGATTCCTGCGTAAAGCACCCTGTCAAAGGCACTCGCGGGCATGACCTGGACCGCGATGCGATTACCGGGCTTATGGCGAACCGGTCCGGGGTACTGGGGGCGACCCTTGGTCGCGATATCGATCATCGACGTATGAAAAGCCTGCGCCATGCGCATGAAGGTCCCCACGCCACTGAAGAGTTCTTCACCACCGACTGGCCCGTTGGGGTCGTAACCCTTCGCGGCGCACGCGCTCGCGTTCCACTCCTCGGCGACTTCGAACGTGTCGTGCACGATGCGTTCGAGCAACCGAGCTCGCTCGCTCGCGGGCGTGTGTGCCCACGCGTCGCGTTGGGCGCTGACCTCACTCACCGCCTGATCGAGCGATGTTTCGTCGAGGGCAACCTGATCCTGGGCGCCCGATGTTGGAGCCGCGGCCCCGCGCTTCGAAGTCATCGGTCCTCCTTTGGTCGTTTGTATGGGAGGCTAGTGCGATGAGTATTGCGCCACCTAACCAGGTGCCGCCGGGCTGGTATCCAGATCCGAGCGGTGAGCGTCAATGGCGTGTGTGGACCGGGGCGAGTTGGTCCGAAGCCACACGACCTTACGGCGAACGAACGCCCCCATCGCCAGTGGCTTCGATGCTTCCCCTGATCACGAGCCTTCAATGGTTGTTGCGCTACGGCATCGTCGCCATCTTCGGCGGTATCGGCATCGTCACGAGCACCCTCGCTCACTGGCCGGGCACACATGCCCCCATGCCACTCTGGTTGGCGGAGATCTCGATCGACACAGGCTTGGCCCTGCTCTGCGCGGCGACGGCGCTCTTCGCGTTGGCGCTTCGAGAACTCGATGGCAAATGGTCCATTCGCGCGTGCGTACCCGGCCTCAACGCCGTGCTCACGAGCGACCGGATCATTCGAAGAGTCGCCGGCAAGAGCACCAGAGGACGCATTGGCTCACAGGTTCTCCTCATTGCGCTCTACGTGACCCAATCGCACGCGCAACCGTGGCTGGGCCTGGCACTGGTGGTCGCAGCGTTGGACCAGATGCAGTGGATCCAGGCACTTATTGACCAACTCATCGGCCCCGCACTCTCGAATGAGTCGCTCGCATCGTAGGATTACCTGGGCGCCGACGCAGGCGCGAGGCATAGGAGTTCTGATGGCGTACGCGGAGTGGGGGCCCCTGGCTGGTCTCGTGGGCACGTGGGAATCGCAGTACACCGGACTGGACGTCGCCTTTCACAATGACAAGGGCAAGATCGCCGAAACGCCCTACCGGGAGAACACCACTTTCAAGCCCTTCGGTCCCGTCGAAAATGGAGAGCAGTCCCTCTACGGACTCGACTATCGAACCGCTGCCTGGAAGCGCGGCGAGGACACCCCCTTTCACACCGAGGTCGGCTACTGGATGTGGGACGCGAACACGAGCGAGGTGATGCGGTGCTTCTTGATCCCGCGCGCCTCGGCGCTGATCGCCGGTGCGACCGTGGACGCAAACGCGACGAGTTTCAAACTCGAGGCCACGCTCGGATCGAACACCTACGGGATCTTGTCGAACCGGTATCTCGACGCCATCGCCAAGACCACTCGCTTTGACGTGAGCATCACGATTGATGCGGACACCTTCTCCTACGACGAGACAACCGTGGTCGAGCATCAAAAGCACCCCACGATCATCATGCACACCGATCGCAACACATTGACCCGAGTGAGTTGGGAGGCCTAGGACATGTACGAATGGTCAGAAGAACACCAAGCGATCATCGCGGTCGT
>DAIEHI010000190.1 GCA_027355725.1 Acidimicrobiaceae bacterium | reverse complement strand
GTCAGGTCGAGGTCTGAGACGAATTCGTCCAAGAAGAGACGACGAAGGCTCTTTGAGGACCTCGAATACCTCGCAAAGAGCGCGCCTTTGACAACCTCGGGCAGGTTGACCAACGCGAAGACGGGACCCTCCAAGTTCGTGAAATACCGCTTGAGTATGGCAATTTCACTCTCGGTGAACTCTTCGGCGACATAGGGATGCATGGAGTAATGAGATTAGAGGCCAAATCAGGCTTGAGGGTGGACGCTAGAAGCACCCGCAACAACACTGCGTAAGACGGCATCACGGGCCTCTGCGGCGACATCGGCGACGTCGGTGAGATGACGCATTCGAGACAACTGTTCACACAGGTCAGCAACTTGTTTTGCGTTTCGAACGAAGTCACCCGGTGACGTCTGGCCGATTTCGACGTCGGCGAGGTCGAGCACGGTGCCCAGTGATGCTCCGCGAGCCCAGGCGGCGATGATGTTGGCGAACTTACCGTCAGGCTCTTTGGCGTGCGGCACCGCAAATCGATCCTCAATTGCGTTTATCGTGACAGCGATCATGCGGATCTCGTTGGTCCGTTCGACGATACTGCCTCGACGCTCTTGACCGAGGCGGTCGTTGAGTGAACGCTTCTTCTTGGTCGTGACCTGCTTCGCGGCGTGTGGCGCACGCGCGGCACGTTTGGACTCAAAGACGAAACACGACAAGAGCCCGGCGAGCTCGGAGGCGTCAAGCCCGGTGAAGACTCCGGCCCTGAGTGACTCTGCGATCAAGAGGTCGCACTCGTGGTAGATCGAACGAAGCAGTTGACCTTGGGGGGTGAGTTTCCAGGCTTCTGCGTATTCGAGCTCTTCAAGGACGTGATGGCGCGCCTTCATCTGATCGCCGAGGGGACGCTTATTGCCAGTTGGGCGATGGTCAGCCTCAAACTGGGCGTACGAGCGTTGCACGACCTCGAGGGCCGTCTCATACTCGAAGTGGTTAATCAGGTTCGCTGTGAAGTTGTAGGTCGGGCGAAACGAAGAGTGCAAGTCAGAGGGTGGTGCGATGGCGATGCGACCAACGTCGTGCAACGCCACCTCCGGCGCGAAGCAGACAATGGCGTGCCCCTCCTCATCGAGACCTCGTCGCCCCGCACGTCCGGTCATCTGCGAGAACTCGCCGCTCGTGAGGAACTTGCGACCTTCGTCTGAGAACTTGGTGAACCTTTCGAGTGCGACCGAGCGAGCGGGCATGTTGACCCCGAGGGCCAGTGTCTCAGTGGCAAAGACCACGGCCAGCAAATTGCGCTCGAAACAGGCCTCGACGATCTCGCGAAAAGCGGGCACCATTCCTGCGTGGTGCATAGCGAGCCCACGGCGAAGGCTGTCAATGAAATCGGCATATTCGAGCGCGCGCAAATCGTCTTCGGAGAACCCGCTTAGTCGCAACTGGGCGATCATCTCGATCTCACGACGCTCTTCTGGAGTCGTGAACATGAGACCGTCTCGTCGACATTGGTGCACCGCGTCGTCGCACGCAGCGCGCGAGAAGATGAAGACGATCACCGGCAAGAGGTCCTCTCGCTCAAGGGCGAGGAGCAGTTCACTTCGTCGAGGCGCCCTAAAGGGCGGTGGCGGGGCGCTCGATTTGGGTCCTTTCCACTTTGGACCCGGACGAAAGCGTCGAGTTGCCTTCATCATGTTGTCGATGCGACGCGCCTGGTCACTCAGTCGTGCCCCATCGAGCAGGTCGACGATTTCGGCGTGAGTCTGGCCTCGGTGTACTACGGCAAGATGATCGTGCAACTTGATGGGTCGCGTTTGTTCGATGATCACGCTCGTTGCCCCGCGCAGTTGTTCGAGCCATTCACCGACGAATGCCGCATTCCCCACAGTCGCTGACAGGGCGACAAAGCGCACAGCAGATGGTGTGAGGATGAGGACCTCCTCCCACACCCCGCCGCGAAACGGATCCTGTAGATAGTGCACTTCATCCAGCACGACCAGGCCCAACGTCATCAGTTGGTGTGAATCAGTGAGGAGCATGTTGCGTAGTACTTCGGTGGTCATGACAACAATCTCGGCCGAGCCGTTGAGCGATGTGTCCCCGGTTAACAGGCCGACTCGCTCGTCACCGTACAACTCACAGAGTTCCTTGTACTTCTGATTCGAAAGAGCCTTGAGCGGCGTTGTGTAGAAGGCGCGTTCACCCCGTTGAAGGATTCTTCCAATGGCGTAATTGGCAATGATTGTCTTCCCAGAACCCGTCGGGGCGCTGACGAGAACGTTGACGTGTTGATCAATCGCGTCTATGGCGTTGATTTGAAATGAGTCGAGACCGAAACCTAAGGCTTCAACGAAACTGCTCCGGTAGTCGACCGGCGTCACTTGTGCAGCAACTTACCGATACCGATAGCCATGAAATAGAACACGGTGAGCGGGATCGCGAGAGCCAGCATCGAGAACGGGTCGCTACTTGGCGTGACGACGGCTGACACCACGGTGATGGTGATGAGGGCGTAGCGCCAACCGTGCAGCAGCTGGCGCGGGGTCACGAGACCGGCGAGTTCCAATGCCACGAGCACCACCGGAAATTCGAAAGTAACCCCGAAGATGAACATCATGAGCACGAACAATGAGAGGTATTGGTTGGGGTTGTAGGCAGTGACGAGCGAGTGTCCGCCAATGGTCTCAAGGAACTTGATTGCGCGGCCGAAAATGAAGAAAGCCACCGCTACCCCACCCGAGAAGAAGAGGATCGAGGAACCAACGAACGGCAACGCGTAGCGACGTTCCTTGGCCTTGAGGCCTGGCGTGATGAAGCGCCACACCTGCCAGAAGAGTATGGGTGAAGAGAGCAGGAATCCGCCAAAGACACCAATCTTGATGCGCAGCGTCAGCCCGTCGAGAGGATTGGTCACGAGGAACGTGCAATGTTGTGGCGTGGCTCGACAGTAAGGCTGTTGGAGCACCTTCAAAATCTCCGGATAGAAGATGAACGCCACGGTGCCGAGTACGAAGATCGAGGCCAAAGACACAATGGATCGGTAGCGTGCTTCGGCCAAGTGCTCGGACAAAGTCATGCCGGATGCTGCCTTACGGAATTTCGCCACGTCTGACCTAGTTCAAAGAAGGGTCGGGAGGCAGGACGGCACTGTCGGGGCGCGCGGTGGGAACTTGATAGTCAGAGGGCTCCTCGTAGGGGTCACTCAGGTGGGTAGGTAGGTCACCTTCAACCTCCTCGACTTCCTCTTTTGCGTCGACGCGATCGGCCAGTGAGTTGAGCAAGTTGATGGGGCTACGTGCGATGCGTGCGATGTCGCCGGTGCTTGGCAGATCGGGTATTGCTTCTCTCACTTCGGCCTCGACGCGCTCTTGAAGTCGCTTCACTGCGCGCCAACTGGACCCGAGCTTGTGGGCGACCTCGGGTAACTTGTCGGGTCCAAGCAAGACCAGCACGGCGGCCACGATGACCATGATCTTGATGGGACTCAAATTGAACACGGACCCATTGTAGGGGTGGTGGTTCGCTCTTCTAGATGAAACCAATGCGATTAAATGGCCAAATTCTGACGAAGGCCTTGCCGATAATGGCTGATCTGGGCACCGTGCCCCAGTAGCGGCTGTCGCAGGATTCACCGCGGTTGTCGCCCATCATGAAGTAATGGTTCGCAGGCACGACCACGCGTCCAATTGCCGGACCGAAGGGACTGGTGGTCTGCCACGTCTGTTTCAGGGGCTTGCCATTGACATAGATGGTGCTGCCCTTGGAGGTGATCACGTCACCAGGCAGGCCAATCACGCGCTTAATGAAGATCGGCTCAACGGGCGGCGCGCACGTCGTCAGGGCCTTCGCGGGGTGGCGAAACACGACCACGTCCCCTCGGTTGATGGTGCCGAATTCCACACCAAGCTTGTCCACCAGGATCCGATCTCCAACATCGAGGGTCGGGATCATCGAACCAGACGGGATTGAGAACTGTTGGACAACGTAGGTGCGCACGAGCATCGAGACCGACACCGCCACGACCAGTATGACCAACCACTCAATAACTGCGCGTCGGCGCGACTTTGGACGTCGAGAAGTGGCTACGACCTCATTTTCGGGGTTCGTGTCGAGCGCGCTCAAAGGCTCTTGTGGAGTGTCGTCTGGCACATTGTCAGGTTAGTCGCGCGGTTGAGGGCGCTCGAGAGAGCCAAGGAGTCGTTGAAATCGTTCATCGTTGCTCTTGAAGGGATCTTTCAGTAGTACCGTTCGCTGCATCTCGTCGTTCAGTTTCAGATGCACCCAGTCAACTGTGTAATCGCGACGCCACTCTTTGGCGGCTTTAATGAAAGTGCCGCGCATGTGCGCTCGCGTGGACGATGGCGGAACGTGTGCAGCGCGCGCAATGTCCTCGTCGGCGACCATACGTCGAAAATGACCCCGCGATTGTCTGCGGTAGTAGAGACCACGTCGTACGTCAGTGTCGTGGTACAACAAGTCGATCAACGCGATCTTTGGGTCACTTAGTTCGATGCCACTGCGTTCGCGTTCGCGCTCGATGATCTGGAGTTTGGCGATCCAGTCGACCCGGTCGCTCAGGGCCATCGGATCGGTTCGGTACTGTTCAATGACTTCACGCCAGAGCGAGACCGCGTGAACCTGGTCGGGCGGGACGTCACGGTTCTGGATGAAGGCTTCTGCACGTTCGCAGAGGTCCTCTTGTATCTCGAGTGCTGTCATGTCGCGACCGCTCAGCAGGCGTACCGGTTCTTTGCTCCAAAGGTCGTAGGAGATGTCGCGAAGTGCGTTGATTGGCGATGCCATGTTGAAGTCACGCAGCACCGTTGTCTTGTCTTCGATCATTGCGAGAACGACCGCCGCAGTCCCCAGTTTCAGGTACGTGGCGAATTCGCTCATGTTCGAGTCACCAACAATCACGTGTAGCCGACGGTACTTCTCTGGGTCGGCGTGGGGCTCATCTCGAGTATTGATGATGGGGCGACTTCTCGTTGTTGCAGACGAAATCGACTCCCAGATGTGCTCAGCGCGCTGGCTCATCGAGTAGGTCGTGCCCTTGATGTTTGTAACGACCTTGCCCGCGCCGGTAAATATTTGCCTGCTGATCAGGTACGGAATGAAGACCTGCTCGAGGCGGGAGAGGTCGTCGATTCGTTCAATGCAGTAATTCTCATGGCAGCCATATGAGTTGCCGGTCGAGTCGGTGTTGTTCTTGAACAGGTAGATCTCTCCGCGAATTCCCTCTTCACTCAGTTGGCTCTGTGCATATTCGACCAACTCGCGCAAGATCGCCTCGCCAGCCTTATCCTGGGCGACAGCGTCGACGAGATTGTCACACTCGGCCGTTGCGTACTCGGGGTGGCTACCGACGTCGAGATAGAGGCGACTTCCGTTCTCTAGAAAGACGTTGCTCGATCGCCCCCAGGCGACAACCTTTCGAAAGAGGAACCTCGACACCTCATCGGGGCTGAGTCGACGTTGACCTCGAAGCGAGAAGGTGATTCCGTATTCTGTTTCAATGCCGTAGATTCGCCGCAGCATGGCCTCTCCTCGCTGGACTCAGCTGAGGAGTTCACTCACTTCATTGTCACTGAGTCGCATGAAAGTCCGCCGCGTTCCTCGGTCTTCGAGTATCCCCACTTCGAGGTCCGCAGTTGCGATGGTGCGCTCCGGTCCGGCCAAGGCGTCCACTGCGTTCTTGAGGGTCTCTTTCAAAGGGTGGATTCGTTCTTCGTGCGCCGCGAAGCGTGCCCTGATCGTCTCGGCGTCGCCACCGAGGACCGCGAAGAAGGGCTCGTCCGAGATAGTCCCCTCGTACGCCACGCGATAGAGCTTGGTCGGGCGAATCTTGCTGCCGAGTTGGGCAACGAGAATCTCTACTTCGAGGGGCTTTTGACCCTCAGTAAACATGTCTCCCAAGTGCTGGGCGTAGTAGTTCGCGAGGGCTCGGGCGTCGACATCTTCTCGCGAATATGTGAAGCCCGTTCCGTCGGCCCATCGGATTCCCGCTTCTCTCAGTCGGTCGAACTCGTTGTATCGACCAGCACCGGCAAAGGCGATGCGATCATAGATCTCAGAGATCTTGTTGAGAGACGCCGAGGGGTTCTCTGCGATCAGTAAGACTCCGGCATCGTATATTGCACCAACCATGGATCGGCCCCGAGCGATGCCCTTTTGGGCGAATTCGGCGCGGTCTTTGATGAGTTGTTCGGGTGAGACGTAGAAGTAATTGCTCATCGCAATGTGCCTCCTGCGACCCCACCTGACTGGGTGCGACGGTCATTGATCGCTCGGAATCGAGCTGCAACATCCTCGGCGTCGAGTTCGCGAAAACCCTCTGCGGTGATGGTGACCATCATGGGGTAAATGTTTCGAACGAAGTCGGGTCCCCCGGTGCTCGGGTCGTTATCACCGGCTTCGTAAAGAGCGAGTGCTCCAAGTTCGAGGGCACCATCGAGATCGATGTCCGAGCGATAACCGAGTCGCAGCGCGCTGTCTGCGAATGGTGTGCCAGAGCCAATGGTCGAGAAGTCGAATCGCTCGTAGCAGCCACCAGCACCGTCGTACTCGAAAATTCGCCCGATTTGATGACTGGGGTCCCACCCGGCGAGTAGCGGCATCACGATAAGTGGCGATGACAGATTGTTTCGCTGGATTATGGGCGAGAGATAATTCGCCTTGCCCTCGAGGCTGAGTGCTGAGTCGGTCATCTTCTCGTAATGCTCGAAGGACAACTGAGCCATCTTGATGAACTCGATCCCTCGGGCAGCAGTTCCCGAGATGGCAATTGCAGTGAATCGATCCGCCGCTTCAATCTTTCGAACGTCGCGACTGGCGATGTAGTTGCCCGTTGCCTGGCGGTCCCCCACCATCACCACGCCCGCGTTGTAGCGCACCGCGATGACTGTGGTTGCGTGTGGTGAGAGGGTGCTCGTCTCGCCGAGTGGTGATGTTAGTCCCGCTCTCTCGGCGTAGTGAAAGAACGATGGCCCCGGATCAAGATGTGCGTCGAATAATGGCAAGCCCACCTCTATTCGCCGCCCTTCTGGACGTAGTTGCGCACGAACTCTTCGGCGTTCTCCTCGAGGACTTCGTCAATCTCGTCAAGCAAGTCGTCGAGTTCGGCCTTCAACTGGTCACCCTTGGTGGCGTCGACAGACACGTCAGTCGACGCCTCTCGGGCACGTTCCGTGCGTTGCTTTTGGATTCGTTCTTGTTCAGTCATACGTCTGTTCTACCTGTCTAGTGCTTCAAGAAGGTCATCTGCGGTTGGACATACTTTTAGCAAGTCTTCGGTCAGCGCCGCGGTGCCTCGTAGAGGGTCCATCATAGGGACCCTCTGTAAGGGCCCTTCTCCTAGGTCAAAGACCACCGAATCCCAATTCGCGGCCACGATTTGCTCAGGATATCGGGCTACGCATTGGCCGCGAAAGTACGCCCGCGTGCTCGTTGGCGGATTGTGAAGCGCTTCACGAACTTCTTCATCACTCTGTAACGTTCTAAGACCGACCCGGCGTGCCAAGGATCGCTGCGGAGAGAGGTCGTGGTATTGCAGGTCGATCGCTCGCAGCTTGGCGTCGTGGGGACTCAAGTCATGACGCTCTTGCATGCCACTCACCACCCGGAACTTCGCAACCCAGTCCACACGGTCTGCAACGGTTCGAATGTCATCTCGTACACCATCGAGCATCTCGCGCCATTGCTCCAAGATGAGCGCCACTTCGGCGTCGGGCGCGACCGCTTCGCCGCCTCGACGTCGCACGTACTCGCTCGCTGCAGTCCACAATTGGTCTTGGATGTCCCAAGCGCTTCGCCATTTATTGTCTTCGCAAATCTCCACCGCTCGAAGACTTGGATCGAGAGAAAAGGCCCGTACGGCGTGAACGGGATGGCGCGGAGGGCTCGGAAAGTTCTCGGTCCCCTCGTCTTCGAGCATTGCAAGCAACAGAGCAGTCGAGCCGAGTTTGACAAAAGTCGCATAGGGGCTCAAGTTCGCATCGCCGATTATGACGTGCAAGCGCCGAAAGCGCTCTGCATCGCTGTGGGGCTCGTCACGGGTATTGATGATGGGGCGCTTGAGCGTCGTTTCCAAACCAACGACTTCTTCGAAGAACTCCGCTCGCTGACTCAGTTGGAAGAAGGGGTCGCTGTGGAGACCGTGATCGGTTTCGGCACCGACTTTGCCCGCTCCGACGATGATCTGGCGCGAGACGAAATGGGGCACCATGGCACGGATGATGTCTGAGAAGTCGACTTCACGACCCACGAGGAAGTTCTCGTGGGTTCCGTAGGAATTGCCCTTGCCGTCAGAGTTGTTCTTGTACAGCGAGATCGCATCTTCGAGTGCGAGTGACTCATTAGCAATCACGAGGGCGCGCCGCATCACTTCTTCCCCGGCGAGGTCGTAGAGGGTCGCCTCCCAAGGGGTGCGACACTCGGGTGACGAGTACTCGGGGTGGGCGTGATCAACGTAGAGCCGCGCACCGTTCGTCAGCACGGTGTTTGCGAGGTGGGTCTCGATGATCGGGGCGAATGACGTAAGACCGGGTAGGCCGCGTGCATCGAGGTCAGGGGTTTCACCTTGGAAGTCCCAGTTGATGCGAGTTCGACCATGGTGGGCGTAGGCGTTGACGATGATGCTTGAAGAAGCAATGGGCTCGAGGTCGGGCCCTCCGGATATTCCGTATTCGGTCTCGATGCCGAGGACTTTGGCTATCGCCATCGCACTACAGGTACTGGCCGGTGCCGACGTGTTGAATCGAACGTCCGCCCTTGACGTCAGCCTCTTCTCGGTTGATGAGAGTACGAATGAAGATGATCCGCTCCCCTTTCTTGCCTGAGATGCGTGCCCAGTCGTCGGGATTGGTCGTATTGGGGAGATCTTCGTTTTCTCGGAACTCCTGGCGAATTGATTCAACGAGGTCCTCGATACGAAGTCCCCGTCCTTTGCCAGCGATCTCTCGCTTCACTGCGAGCTTCTTGGCCCGTCTGACGATGTTCTCGATCATCGCGCCTGACGCGAAGTCCTTGAAGTACAGGATCTCTTTGTCGCCCCCTTGGTAGGTGACTTCGAGGAAACGGTTGGCGTCATCGATGCGGTACATCTGCGCCACCGTTTCTTCGATCATCGCGCGAATGGCCTTGTTACGATCGCCGCCGCCAAATTCGTTCACTAGCGATTCGTCGATTGGCAGATCTGTGTGCAAGTAGCGCTCGAAGATCTGCGCGGCGGCGTCAACATCGGGACGTTCAATCTTGATTTTCACGTCGAGTCGCCCCGGCCGCAGTATCGCGGGATCGATCAGGTCCTCTCGGTTGGTGGCGCCGATAACAATGACGTCACGAAGTGATTCGACGCCGTCAATCTCGGCGAGCAACTGGGGCACGATCGTCGACTCCATGTCAGAACTAATACCGGTGCCCCGGGTGCGAAAGAGCGAGTCCATCTCGTCGAAGAACACGATGACCGGAACACCTTCTTCTGCCTTTTCGCGAGCTCGTTGGAAGACGAGTCGAATCTGCCGTTCGGTCTCACCCACGTATTTGTTCAGGAGTTCTGGGCCCTTGATGTTGAGGAAGTACGAGCGAACGTTTCTGTTGCCCGTGAGCTCGGCGACTTTCTGGGACAACGAGTTCGCAACGGCCTTCGCGATCAGCGTCTTGCCACATCCCGGTGGACCGTAGAGCAGGATTCCCTTGGGTGCTGGCAATTCGTAATCCTGGAAGAGCGCGCGGTGTAGGTACGGCAGTTCAACGGCGTCCATGATCGACTCGATCTGCTCATCAAGGCCACCGACGTCAGCGTAGGAGATGTCAGGAACTTCTTCGAGTACCAACTCCTCGGCTTCTTGTCGTACGAGTTTCTCCACGAGCAGGTTTGATCGAAGGTCTAAGAGTAGGGCGTCGCCACTTCGTAGCTTTATGTCGCGAAGCGAATCCGCGAGTTCAACCACCCTCTCTTCGTCGGCGCGTGCGTAGACGAGCACTCGTCGTTCATCGATCACTTCCTTGACAGTGACTACTTCGCCCTGTCCGTCGGAGTCGCGTACGCCAATGACGGTGAAGGATTCGTTGAGAACGACTTCGTTGCCACGTTCGATTTGACCGGGGTCCAATCCCGGGTGCAGGGCGACACGCATCTTTCGACCCGAGGCAAAGATGTCCACCGAGCCGTCGTCGTTGAAGTCAATGAAGGTGCCGTACACCGCTGGAGGCTGGGTGAGCTTCTCGACCTCTTCTCGCAGCGCAGCGATTTGATCGCGCGTTTGCTGGATGGTGATGGTGAGCTTCTCATTGCTCGAGCGAGTTTGGGCCAATTGACCGCGCGTCTCGAGGAGACGCTCCTCGAGCATTTCAATGCGCCGATTGGCCTGGTCGATGTCACTCATCGAGTGCTGTCGCGGGCCGCCCACTGAGATCTTTTCGTCGTCGTTACCACCGTGTGGTTCTGGGAATCGCTCGGAACGGTCCATAACGTCACCCTAGGTGAGCGCAGGGCGCTTGTCATAATCTTCATCGGGGCAATCTCCCGCTAAAGTAAATGAACTGGATACCCACGGAGGGCATGAAAATGAAGGTTTGGATCGACCAGGACTTGTGTACTGGTGACGGACTATGCGAAGAGATCTGTCCTTCCGTGTTTACGCTGCTCGACGACGGTCTCGCCTACGTTAAGGAGGGTGACGCAGTAAAGAACGCCCCCGGTGGCGCAGAAGGCCTCGCCGTAGTACCCGCAGAGTTCGAAGATGCCGTGACTGAGGCTTCTGAGGAATGCCCCGGCGAGTGCATCTTCATTGAAAAGGACTAGTCGTTCTCGCTCACCGCTTCGTTCTCGTTTCTTCGAACGAGTCGCCGCGCTGAGGTAAGAAATCCCGTGTGCGCGACCATTCGATGGTCAGGTCGCACTGAGCGCCCGTCGATGTGCCAGGTGCGGCGCAGGATCTCAACCGTCTCTTCCATGCCGAACGAGAATTGACGGAGTGTCTCGCGCAGTAGTTGGGTTTGGTTGATCGTTGGCAAGTAGGCCAAGAGAATTCCACCGGGACGAAGCGCAAGTTCTGCGTGCTTCACGACGTCCCACGGCTCGGGCATGTCAAGGATGATGCGATCGAGGTCGCGCTCGTCGATGCCAAGGGTGACGTCACGAATCTGGATGTCGTACGCGACGTCGGTACCGAGCATGTCGTGGACGTTCTTCGTGGCCTGCTCGGCGAAATCCTCGCGGATCTCATATCCCGTGATCAGTGCACCCGCCCTGAGTAGCGTCATCGAGAGCGCACCAGAGCCAACACCGGCCTCGAGAACTCGCATGCCAGGTCCGATGTCTGCCTGCATCAAGATGGTTCCGAGGTCCTTTGGGTAGATCACCTGAGCACCGCGGGGCATCTTGAGTACGACATCTGACATGGTTGGTCGAAGCACCAAGAAACTGCGCTCGGTGTTGCCTCGGATGATCGATCCCTCTTCCGCTCCAATGACGTCGTTGTGTTGAATGATGCCTGCGTGGGTGTGAAATGCCGCATCAGCGCGCAAGGTGATCAGGTAGTGACGGTCTTTGGCGTCGATGAGCATTACGCGCTCGCCTGCGTTGAGGATGGCGTTACTCACGCTTTGGATCTCGCTTTCGTGTGAGAGGCTGCGCGAGCTTTGGCACGCGCGTGAGATCTCACGTTGTGTTGATCAAGTGAACGAAATAGAAACAGTGCGACACCCACTCCAAGCCAGGAGCGTGAGCGTTGAACCCAGGCGCGCGCGAGCGCCGAGACAATGACGACTCGCAACAAGCGACGAAGCATCAACGGCGCTTCTTCTTTCGAGATCGCCTGCCGCGTATCCAACCCCAGATGTAGCCAGTGAACAGTCCGCCCACACCCACAGCAGCCGTGGTTGATTTCTGTGAGACGAGCGGGCTATCCGAGGCGATGTTGGCCGGGATCAGCCCTCGAATCGAATCTTCCAGCTCGCGCCTGGTTGCAGATGGTTCGCTCACTTGGTCGCCTTGATACGTCGCTTGGCTGTCCCGCTCACTATTCGCCACGCGGTGAGGGCGATGACGGTGACACCGAGCACGACAACAATGAGATATGGGAGCCACGAGAGACTGCCGTCAAGGACACGAAATTGCTCTTGGAGGAAGCGAAGAGCAGCGAAGAGCAGCATCGCGAACCCGAAGCCTACAAAAACACTCCCAACCGTCCCCCAGAGGATGAAGCGGCCCAAGTCCTTCAAGGGTTGAACGGTTTCCTCTTTGACGTACTTGATAAAGAGGTCTCGGATTTCCTCGAGATCCCTTTGGATGCTTGCTCCACGAAGGAGGCGTCGCCACGAAGAGTTCCTCACGAGACAAGCCTACTCAGTGCGTTCTCTAATGAGGTAGGAGGAACTGCCCAGTGCTACGAGCTCGTCTCGCTGGTTCATGATGCGGCCCTCGAGGAAGGTGATCACCCGGCCCGGCTTCAGAACTCTCGCAGTACAGACCAAGTCGTCGCCGAGGTGCGCTGAGCGAATGAAGGAGACCTTCATCTCGGTGTTCATCACCGTGACCTTTCGGTCCTTGCCGGCTCCGGTGACCGCCGAGGCCCCCATTGCTGAATCAAGGATCGCACTCAGGAAGCCACCTTGGATGATTCCGGCCGGATTGAGAAATCGCTCATCGACCCGCATTGTCCAAACGCTGACTCCAGGTTTGGACTTGTCCACACACCTCAGACCGAGCGTAAGGTCGCAATTTGGTGGGATTTGCAGCGTCATGGACAAAGGCTAGCTTCAGTTTCGCGCCAAACACACCGTCGAATTCACTACTGTCGTAACCATGACTGACGAACTGTATCTTGGTGCGACACCGCTCGAGGGCCGTGCAATCCGCGAGATTTCCGCACTGGCCATGGACGCTCCCGCAAAGGCCAATTCTGGCCACTCGGGTACCGCTATGGCCCTAGCGCCCTTGGGGGTGATGCTGTTCTCTCGCGTGTTGCGCCACGATCCGACCGATCCACTGTGGAGTGATCGAGACAGATTCATCCTGAGTTGTGGACACGCGTCGATTCTCCAGTACGGGCTTGCTCACGCGTTCGGTTACGACGTGCAACGAGAGGACCTCGAGGCTTTTCGCCAGCCCCATTCACGCACCCCTGGGCACCCAGAGAATGGTGTCACGGCCACCGTTGAGGTGACCACCGGTCCTCTTGGTCAAGGCGTCGCGAACGGTGTCGGCATGAGTATTGCGGAGCGGATACTACGCAGTGACTATGGCGATGGTCTCGTGAATCACCGCACGTGGGTCATCGCAGGTGACGGTTGCCTCGAAGAGGGGATCAGTCACGAGGCCGCCTCACTTGCCGGGTCGCTCGGCCTCGATCGTTTGACGGTATTTTACGATGACAATCACATCACGATCGATGGGCCAACAGAGCTGGCGTTGCACGACGACCCAGAAGAGCGGTTCAAGGCCTACGGATGGCACGTGATCAACGTGGGTGAGAGCGCCAATGACCTTGACGCACTCGAATCGGCAGCACGCGCGGCTATCGCCGAGACCGAGCGTCCCACGCTCATCATTGTTCGATCACACATTGGCTTTCCGGCACGGGCCATGATGGATCGACGCGAGGCGCACGGTTCACCATTCAGTGCCGAGGTCATTGAAGAGACCAAGAAGGTACTTGGCGTGCCCCTCGAACCCTTCTTTCTTGATCCAGAACTGCCGAGCGAGTTCATTGACGTGCTGAGCCCACTTCGCCAACAGCGCGTTGAGTGGGAGGCGCGCGTTGCCGCCGCTGGGGACCAAGGTCGTTCACTCGTCACCCAACTGGCCACCAATGGCGCGGGAGTCGTCACGGCATCCGCAGAGCCCTTTGCTGAAGGGACCAAGGTTGCAACCAGAAAGGCCATGCAGCGAGCGATGGACGTTTTCGCACCCCAGACGAAGGGTCTGACGGCGGGATCGGCTGACTTGACTGACAACACCGGTGTCATCCTCGCCCACTCCTCCGCCCAAGCTCATTCGAATCCCGGGGGGCGACAGATTCATTATGGTGTTCGAGAATTCGCAATGGCGGCGGTCATGGTCGGCCAGGCACTGCACGGTGGGTTTCGTCCGGCTGGTTCGACGTTCTTCGTCTTCAGCGACTACATGCGACCGGCAATTCGTCTGGCGGCCCTGAGTCACGCCGGTGCGCTGTTCGTGTTCACCCATGATTCGGTCGGCGTTGGAGAAGATGGCCCAACCCACCAGCCGATTGAACACCTGATGTCGCTTCGTGCCATGCCGCGACTACACGTCGTTCGTCCCTCAGACGCCAACGAGACCCTTGATCTCGTCGAGGGCTTCTTGAGCTCGAAGATGCCCGCCACCACCGCACTTGTTCTCTCGCGTCAAGACATGCCCGTGCTCGCGGGCAACGACGCACTTGCCTCGCGAGCCAATGCGCGCAAAGGTGGTTACGTGTTGAGAGAAGACCCAGGAGCCACGTACACCCTGGTGGGAACGGGTTCTGAGGTTGCACATTGTCTCAGTGCCCACGAGGCGCTACGCGAGAAGGGCATCGCGACTCGTGTTGTTGCCATGCCGTGTTGGAGGTGCTTTGACGAGCAGCCCCTTGAATATCGTCACGAGGTCTTGCGTCGCTCGATACCGTCCGTCGCCCTCGAAGCTGGCGCCACACTCGGCTGGACGCAGTACGTTGACGAAGCGATTGGCATCGATAGTTTCGGACTATCGGCACCTGGCGCATACGTTTTTGAATATTTCAATATCACACCAGAGACACTGGTGGCCCACGTGGAGAACGCTTTGAAGGAGGTTCAGTGAGCAATCTCAACGCACTGTTCGACCAGTACGGTCAGAGCCCTTGGATTGACAATATTCGCCGCGACTGGTTGAACGACGGCACATTAGAGGGCCTCGTCGAACAGGGTGTGCGCGGAGTCACCTCGAATCCGTCCATCTTCGCCAAGTCCTTGGCGAGCTCGAGTGCGTACGACGAGTTCTTGAAGGGTGCACACTCGAGCGATCCTGAGACGCTGTTTGAAGCGCTGGCGGTGCAAGACGTCAAGGACGCCTGTGACGTCCTGGCGAATGTTCACGAGCAGTCCAAAGCAGCGTTTGTTCGAGGAGAGCGTAGGTACTTGGACGGATTTGTCTCGTTAGAGGTGTCTCCTCATCTTGCCCGCGACACCAACGGCACCATTGCGGCCGCGAAGCGATTGGCGGATGAGGTCGGACGGGCGAACGTGATGATCAAGATTCCCGCCACCAAGGAAGGGTTGCCGGCGGTAACCGAGGTCCTCGGTTCCGGCATCAATGTCAACGTGACGCTCATCTTTTCTCTGGAGCGATACGGTGAGGTCATCGATGCGTGGTTGCAAGGTCTCGAATTGGCCAAAGAGCGCGGACATGACCTTGCGGAAATTGCGAGTGTCGCGTCGTTCTTCGTGTCTCGTGTTGATGTGGCGGTCGACGCGTTGCTCGAAGAGGGTGATACTCGTCGCGGCACGATCGCCAACGCACAAGTCTGTGGCGCCTATCAGCATTATCGTCAGAGGATTTCAAGTGATCGCGCGACACGTCTGCTCGACGCGGGCGCTCAAGTACAGCGACCATTGTGGGCCTCCACGTCAACAAAGAATCCGGCATACCCCGACCTTCTCTATGTAGATCCGATCGTCGGCGACGAGACCGTCAACACGATGCCTGATCCCACCCTCGCCGCAGTGCTCGATCATGGTGACTTCAGCCGGTCATTGCTGCAGTCCACCGAGTCAATCGAACTTCAGACGAAGTTGCTCGAGGGGTTGCCGTTCACGGTCTCGCTCGCCGCTGTCACCGAGCGTCTCGAGATCGACGGCGTCAATGCGTTTTCGACCTCCTACGATGAACTGCTCGCCACGGTCGCTGCGAAAATAGCCAGCGTTTGATGAACACTGAGGACGCCGAGCTCATCTCGAGCTTGATGCACGGCGACGCCTCAGCTTTCGAAGGCACCACTGCAGCACACTCTCTAGGTTGGCTTCATCATCCCGAGCGGTACCTCACTGAATGGCTCGACGACATTGAACAGTGCCTCCCGCGGCACCATGAGCAAACGGTGCTCCTAGGAATGGGGGGTTCGTCGTCGCCGGCACGTTTCTATGCAGAGTCTCGAAGCGACTCGACACTCCGTGTGCTCGACACGTCGAATCCAGACACCGTGTCGCACGTTGACTTCTCGACGGTGAACGTCATTGCGTCCTCTAAGTCTGGAGCAACCATCGAAACCCAGACACTCCTCGCTCACGCGCTCGCGAGTGGCCTGGAGCCCGCTGATCTGGTGATCATCACCGATCCGGGTACTTCGCTCGCGGAACTCGGGCGATCTCTTGGGGCAACGGTGGTCGAAGGTGATCCCATGACGGGCGGTCGTTTTTCATCACTATCCCCGTACGGGCTCGTACCCGCTCTCTACTCGGGCTGGTCGGGCAGTGGGCTACGTGAGGCACTCGCCGGGTGCTCTCTCACGCGAGAGCTCATTGAGGGCGCACTCAGTGAAGCCACTCGAATCGCTCGAGACACGATCGACGGCCAGGGATTCTTCGAACTCGGGGCCGATCCGATCACGAACGGCGGTGCGCTCTGGCTGGAGCAGCTCATGGCAGAGACCACGGGCAAGCAAGGTCGTGGGGTGATCCCACTCCCCTCAACTGACGCCGTCGAGATCCACGTTTCCTCAATGCAGCACCATCACCTCGTGGCGGCGCTCGTAGCGCGCTTCCTGGGCGTGGATCCGTTTAATCAGCCCGACGTCGATGATGCCAAGTCGAATGTCTTCGCACTCCTGCGCGAGAGTGTTCCTCGAGATTCACATGGTTATGAGCGAAAAGAGATGCTCGAGGCACTTCGAAGTTCAAATTACATCGCCGTGCAGGCCTATGTTCCCTTGGAAGATTCAAAGGGCGTGAGCGATCTGCGTATTCGCATGAATGCCGTCTATGGTGCGACGACTGCGAACCTGGGGCCGCGATACCTACATTCGACCGGACAATTGCACAAAGGGGGACCTCAAGGCGTCGTGGGCGTTCAGATCATCCAAAGGCCCAAGAGCACCCCAGTTCGAATCTCAGGTCGCCACTACTCGTTCCACGACCTTCACATGGCGCAGGCGCACAGTGACTATCAAGCAATGAATGCGGCGAGGCGTTCGGTCTACCAATTGATCGTGGATGACCTTGATGAGGCGGCGCTGATTCTCGATGTGTAGACCTAGGATGCCACTATGACAACCTACGAGGACATCGCCACTCACGACCTAGTGCACGCTTCACTTGACGAGTTGAGTGTCATGGCGTTTGCAAAGGCTCGACGAGCGTACGGAACGACCGTCACGTACTCACCCAAAGTGTTCATACCCCTCACGAAACTCTGTCGTGATCGCTGTGGCTACTGCACTTTTGCACAGGCACCGGCGCACGTGACCTCAGCGTTCATGAGCCTCGACGAAGTCATGAGCATCGCCCAAGCGGGCAAGGATGCGGGCTGCACCGAGGCGCTTTTCACCCTCGGCGAACGGCCCGAATTGCGTTACGACGAGGCAGCGAAGTGGCTCGCATCGCGGGGATATCAGTCGACGGTCGACTACGTTGCCAATGCGGCCCAGATGGTCCTTGAGGGCACCGGGCTCCTACCGCACGCGAACGCCGGAGCCCTGTATCGCCATGAACTGACGCAACTTCGAACGGTGAGCGCTTCACAGGGCATGATGCTCGAAACGCTCGCCCACGTTGACGCCCATCGCTTGGCACCCGATAAGGACCCCGAACGACGACTGTCGACGCTTCGCGAAGCTGGTGAGTTGCAGATCCCCTTCACGACCGGGCTATTGGTGGGAATTGGCGAGACCCGCGAGGATCGCATTGCGACCCTTGAGGCAATACGAGAGATACACGAAATCTATGGACACGTCCAAGAAGTGATAATCCAGAATTTCTTGCCTAAAGCACGTACACAGATGGCGAACACGCCAGCGGTCAGCGACGAAGAATTCCACTGGACCATTGCAGTAGCTCGCATGATTCTTCCTGATTCAATCCACCTACAGGCACCTCCAAACCTGAGTGATGACCCTTCGCGATTGTTGGCCTTTGGCATTGACGACTTCGGTGGGATCTCTCCCGTTACGAAGGATCACGTCAACCCCGAGCGCGCGTGGCCGGCCCTGGAGGCACTCGGCGATGCGTGTGATCAGAAGGGTTTCGTGCTCACTCCTCGACTCACGGTCTATCCGCAGTTCATTGGCCTTGAGTCACCGTTCATCGATCCGACAGTCCGTCCATATGTCTTGGCCCACGCGGATGCCGCATTCCTTGCGCGCGACGACCACTGGTTCTCGGGCTCGGATGAAATGCCTCCGCCACCGCCTCGCTGGACCACTCGAAGCACAGCAGTCCAGGCCCTGCTCGCTCGCTACGAACCAGGTTATGAATTCGATCGAGAGGAGTTGACAGCCCTCTTTAACGCCCGCGGCGCTGATTTCAACGCGGTTGTGGAACGCGCCGACGCACTGCGCGAAGAACTGGTAGGTGACGCGGTGAGTTTCGTCATCAATCGCAACATCAACTACACCAATGTCTGCACGTTCAAGTGCCGTTTCTGCGCCTTTTCGAAGGGACCACTCTCGTTGAACCTGCGAGGCGACCCTTATCTGTTGACGCTTGATGAGATCAGCGAACGGGTACGCGAGGCCGAGGCCAAGGGCGCGACTGAAGTCTGTCTGCAGGGCGGAATTCATCCGAACTTCGACGGGGACTATTACATTGACGTGGTCGCCGCGGTGCGCGCGGGTTCGCCGTCGATTCACATCCATGCCTTCAGCGCACTTGAGGTCTTTGAAGGCGCTCGCCGCTCAGAGCAGGACCTGGCAACGTACCTGACAAGGTTGAAAGATGCGGGACTAAAAACGCTACCCGGCACCGCAGCGGAGATCCTTGACGACCGAGTTCGCTCAATCCTCTGTCCTGACAAGATCAACACCGAGCAGTGGCTGGAAGTGCACCGCGCAGCTCACGGGGTGGGGCTTCGCTCGAACATCACCATCATGTTCGGAGCCGTCGAGGGTGTCGAGAGTTGGGTTACCCACTTACTTCGAACACGTGCATTGCAAGTGGAAACCGGCGGATTTACGGAATTCGTGCCACTCCCCTTTGTTCATATGGCCACGCCGATCTTTCTGCGGGGTCGTTCTCGTCGTGGTCCAACGTTTCGTGA
Source organism: Acidimicrobiaceae bacterium (assembly GCA_027355725.1). Classification (GTDB taxonomy): domain Bacteria; phylum Actinomycetota; class Acidimicrobiia; order Acidimicrobiales; family RAAP-2; genus RAAP-2. The sequence continues at coordinate 46,613 of DAIEHI010000190.1, read as the reverse complement.
GTCAGTCTTGATGCACGCGGTGCCGCGCTTACATTACGCAAACCTCATCAACAACATCCAAGTGAGTTGGGTGAAGATGGGCGTGCAAGGTTCGCGTCGGATCCTTCAGGCGGGTGCGAACGATCTCGGTGGGACCTTGATGGATGAGAACATCTCGAGGGCCGCCGGTGCCACACACGGCCAGGAGATGGACGTCGACACCCTTCGAGCTCTGGTTGAGCCGCTTGGGCGACCGCTGCATCAACGAAGCACCCTCTACCAGACACTCTGACAATGAGTGATTTGATTGAACGCTTCCTCGAGGAGCTCAACGCAGAGTCGGTCCAGTCGCCAGAACGACTCCAAATACTGCGCACCCTGGTCACGAGGGTTATTGAACTCGCCGAACTGGACCCTGACACGTCGGACCTTCGTATCGCCGCTACGGCACTCAGTGAACTGCTCAAGTCCGCAGAGTTGTTCGCTGCGTGGCGCGAACGCCCGAAGATCACCGTCTTTGGTTCGGCTCGAACACCCCCGACCAGCCCTCTCTATGAGATGGCGCGTCAACTCAGCGATGAGATGGCCACGCGTGGTTGGATGACGGTCTCGGGTGCTGGACCGGGGATCATGGCGGCCTCATCAAAGGGAGCAGGCAGAGCATCGACGCTCGGGATCAATATCGAACTGCCTTTTGAGCATGGTGCGAACGAGTTCATCGATGTCGAGCAGATGCATGTTGCGATGAAGTACTTCTTTACGAGGAAAGTCGCGATGACCCGAGCCTCAAGAGCGTTCGTAGCCTTTCCGGGTGGGGTTGGCACGATGGACGAACTCTTTGAGATCCTGACGCTCGTGCACACCGGAAAGACCGATCCCGCGCCGGTTGTGTTGATTGAGGAGCTTGGTGGGACCTACTGGACAGGATGGCTGCGATTCATGCGCGAGTCGGTCATTGCTCATGGCTATCTCGACGAGGTTGATACGAGTCTGTTCTCCATTCATTATTCGGTGTCTGACGCCATCGAAGAGATCGAGCATTTCTATTCAAACTTCGTCGCCTACGCCAAGACCGAGCACGGCGCTAGTCTTCGTCTTCGCCGTATGCCAAGCGCGAGTGACATCGCACGGTTGTCGAAGCAGTTCCCGATGTTCTCTTCATCCGGCGGCTTTCGAGTGGGCGATGACAATCGATTGCTCTTCGATTTTGACGGACGCGACTACGTGAGCCTGCACCTACTCATTGACGAGATCAATAACATCACCGGCTAATCAGACGTCTCTTGTCGAAGGAGATATTCTGCTTTTTGGAGGCTCCGGCGAACCTTGGATAGTCGGCGTTCAAGTTCTTTGGCGTCACTCGCGTCGTCACGTAGTTGCGCCCGCACGGCCTCGAAAATCACGTCGGAGATGCGACTTTCGAGAGTGGCTACATCATTGGCCAGCGCTTCGAAGTCGGTCACGGTCGTAGTTCGACGACGTCGAGTTCGCCCTCGTGGTAGCGAGCTCGTAGCACTTTCTTGTCAAACTTTCCGACGCTCGTCTTTGGTACGGCGTCGATGAAGCACCAGCGCTCCGGAAGCCACCATTTGGCAACACGTGCGGCGAGGAACGAACGCAACTCCTCGGGTGTTGCACTTTGATCGGGACGCAGCACGACGCAGCACAATGGGCGCTCTTGCCATTTTTCATCAGGTACCGCAATGACTGCCGCCTCGAAGACGGCGGGATGGGCCATCACGGTGCTTTCAAGCTCAACTGAACTGATCCACTCCCCACCTGACTTGATCACGTCTTTGGTTCGGTCACTGATGACCATAAAGCCTTCGTGGTCGAGGGTACCAATGTCACCTGTGCGTAGCCACCCATCTCTGAACTTCTCATCGTCCTCGACGCCGAAGTATGAGCCGGTGATCCACGGACCGCGGATCTCGAACTCACCAACGGTGACGCCATCTTTTTCAAGCACGGTGCCGTCTTCATCGGTGATTCGCACCTCTACGCCGGCGACCACACGGCCGGCCTTCACTCGATAGTCGAGATCGAGTTCAGGAGGTGAACCCGCGGGAGGCAGGGATACTGCAGCGAGCGGACTGGTCTCGGTCATTCCCCAGCCTTGGATCATATCGATGCCGTACTTGTCTTTGAAGGCCTCGATCATGACGCGAGGCACGGCCGCTCCGCCCGCGAGCAAGGCACGCAGGCTCGAGAAATCCACCTGATCGTCCAGTTGAGCAGCGCGCAGTACGTCGTTCCAGATAGTGGGCACGCCGAGCGAAATCGTGGGTCGAAGCTCCCGGATCATCTTCACGATTGGTTCACCCTGCAGGAACATCTGCGGCATGATCAGTTCAGTGCCAGCGAGAAATGCCGTGTACGCGGCACCCCACGCATTCACGTGGAACATCGGCACGATCAAAAGACAGCGGTCCCGCTCGCAAAGGCCAATTGAGTTGGCGGAGGTTGAGGCCATGGAATGCAGCCACGTGGAGCGGTGTGAGTACACAACGCCCTTGGGATTTCCGGTGGTGCCCGAGGTGTAACACATGATTGCCGCAGAGCGTTCGTCGAGCACCGGCCATTCATAGCCAGGTTGCTGCTCTTGAATGATGGTCTCGTAGTCGAGCGTGTCGCCCAAGAGCCCCGTGTCGTCGGGTCCGTGCACGATGATGGTCTTCACCGAGGGGATTTGATCGCGAACCTTGGCGAGTAACGGCACGAGTGAGTTGTCGACGATGATGAACTTATCTTCGGCGTGTCGGATGATGTATGCAAGTTGCTCGGGGAAGAGCCGGATGTTGAGCGTGTGCAGCACCGCCCCCATGCAAGGCACCGCTATGTAAGCCTCGAGGTGGGTCTGGTTGTTCCACATGAACGTGGCCACGCGGTCACCGCGCTTGACCCCGAGTGCTTCGAGTGCGGCGGCAAGTCGCTCGGCTCGCTTCGAGACCTCGAAGAACGTTGACTCCTCGACACCATCGGGATTGACAGTGAAAATCTTCTTGTCAGCGTAGAGCCACTCGCCGTGTCGAATGATGTCACTAATCAACAGTGGTGCTTCTTGCATTGTGCTCTGCACGATTCCCCCTCGATTCAACGTTCCACTTCGATGCTACAAAAGAACGAGTAGGTGCAAATTGGCTACCACGAGAGCATGTACGGAGTGACTGGTGCCGCCAATCGCGACGTCGCCGGCGTCAAATGGGCATCAATGGCACTCGCGGCACTTCGCCCTTCGGCAATTGCCCATACGATAAGGCTCTGCCCGCGTACCGCGTCGCCACAGGCGTAGACGGGACTCGGGCCGCCCACATCGTGCAACTGCCACTGGTCATCGACCTTCAAAGTCTCACGCGCGGTGCGCAATTCAGCGGTATTTAGACCCAATTCCTCGAGTTCGGGACCCACGAAACCCGCCGCTATGAGGACGAGGTCGGCACTGAGTCGCTCGATCTCGTTGGTCTCACGGTTCTTTACGACGATTTCGCGCACCTTGGACTCACCGACGAATTCGAGGGTCTCAGTGGAAAACACTCGCTCGCCACCCTCTTCGTGAGCGGACGTTGTCTTGAAGAGTCGGGCCATCGTTGGCCAGGGTTGATCGCTCGGTCGCGTCTCTGGCGGACGCTCCATGATCTCGATCTGGGTGATGGATGCGGCGCCTTGGCGATGTGCAGTACCCAGACAGTCAGCACCGGTGTCACCCCCGCCAAGAATGACGACGTGGCGCCCTTCGGCGTTGATTTGTGACGAGACGCCACCTTGAACAGCACGATTCGCCGCCTCGAGGTACGTCATCGCTGGCATGACTCCGGCCAGGTGGGACCCGTCGACCGCGATCAGACGCGGTCGCGTGGAACCAATGGCGAGCAAGACCGCGTCATGATCCCTTTGGAGCTGGCTTAGGGGCATTGCGGCACTGCCAACGTGGACATTGGTGTGGAACGTGATCCCGGAAGCGCGCATGACCTGCAGACGACGATCAAGGATTCGCTTCTCCAGTTTGAATTCCGGAATGCCGTATCGCAGGAGACCACCCACCGCATCGCTTCGCTCGAAGACGCTGACCGCGTGTCCCGCACTCCTCAATTGGGCTGCGGCTGCGAGCCCGGCGGGACCGGAGCCAACAATGGCTACGTGCTTTCCAGTCTCGGGAGGCGTCTGTGCCGCGACGTCAAAACCGTTGGCGAAGGCGTGCTCGGCGACCTCGTACTCAATTCGTTCAATGGTCACTGGATCGTCTGAAATGCCGAGTACACACGCCGACTCACACGGTGCGGGGCACAGTCGACCAGTGAACTCAGGAAAGTTGTTGGTGCTGAACAATTGCTCGGCCGCAGTGGCCCACTGCGATCGGTACACGCGGTCGTTGAAGACGGGTATACGGTTACCCAGCGGGCAGCCCTGCATGCAAAACGGGATACCGCAGTCCATGCACCGCGCGCCCTGCTCGGCGAGTTCAGCGTCACTCTGGGTCTCGTACACTTCGTGCCAGTCGCGGATTCGAACCGGTACGGGTCGATACTGTGGTCCGCGACGCCCGAACTCCAAGAAACCGGTGGGCTTACCCATTTCGCAACTCGTCTCGAATACGTTGGTATTCCGAGGTCTCAATTCGAACGAAGTCCATGCGTGTCTCGCGCCAATGTTCCAACAGATGCCCGGCCTTCTTTGAGTCTGTCTCAGCGTGGAAGCGCTCGAGCAGCGACACCAGGTGTTCGTCATCGCTGAATTCCAGAGGATCGATTTCGTACACACCGGCGCTCAGGTGGTCATGTACCCGTTGCTCGGGGTCGTAGAGGTACAGGGTGCCTCCCGACATGCCCGCCGCGAGGTTGCGGCCAACGTCACCGATCACCACAACGACGCCACCGGTCATGTACTCACATGCGTGATCGCCCGCGCCTTCGACGACGATGGTTGCGCCAGAATTACGAACTCCCAATCGCTCCCCGACCACACCACTGATGAAGATCTCGCCGCTCGTGGCGCCGTAGCCAATGACATTGCCGGCGATGATGTTCTCATCACTTGCGAACGTGGCGTCGGGTGAGGGCTTGATAACGATTCGACCTCCCGATAGGCCCTTGCCGGCGTAGTCGTTCGTATCGCCAGTCAAACGCAGCGTCATTCCAGCGGGAATGAATGCTCCAAGACTCTGGCCCGATGAACCTTCCAGTTCAATTTGAATGTGATCATGGGTCAGTGTCCGCGCGCCGAGTGCTCGAGTGATGGCACTGCCGGTGAGGGTCCCCACCGCGCGGTTCACATTCTTGATGCTCGTGTGGAGTCGAATCGGTGTGTTCTTCTTCGCCGCATCAAGCGCTGGATGTAGGAAACTCCAATCCAGTGCACCATCAAGACCATGATCCTGCTTGAGGCTTTGTCGGCGTTGATCAGGTGGTACAGGGCGAAGGAGCGCCGTCAGATCCATGTCACTCGTCGGGTCCTCAGGAGTAGCGACGCTGATTCGTGCAACGTCGCCAATGACTTCATCGAGAGTCCTGGCCCCCAAGAGTGAGAGATACTCTCGCACCTCTTCGGCGATGAACTCGAAGAAATTCTCGACAAACTCGGGCTTACCCGTGAAACGTTCTCGCAGGACCGGGTTCTGGGTTGCGATGCCCACCGGACAGGTATCGAGGTGACAGACACGCATCATGACACAGCCCGACACGACGAGGGGTGCTGTCGCAAATCCAAACTCCTCGGCACCCAAGAGCGCTGCGATGATGACATCGCGTCCAGTCTTAAGTTGTCCATCGACCTGGACCACCACTCGGCTGCGAAGACCATTCTGAGCCAACGTCTGATGGGCCTCGGCGAGACCGAGCTCCCAGGGAGTTCCAGCGTGTTTAAGCGATGTCAAGGGTGCGGCGCCGGTACCGCCATCGTGACCGGAGATCAGTATCACGTCAGCGTGCGCCTTGGCAACGCCAGCGGCGATGGTGCCCACGCCTTGCTCGCTGACGAGCTTGACGTGGATGCGTGCTTGATCGTTTGCGTTCTTAAGGTCATAGATGAGTTGGGCGAGGTCTTCTATGGAGTAGATATCGTGATGCGTCGGCGGAGAGATCAAGCCAACGCCGGGTGTTGAGTGACGAGTCTTAGCAATCCAGGGATAGACCTTGGACCCCGGCAATTGACCGCCTTCGCCCGGCTTAGCTCCCTGAGCCATCTTTATTTGAATGTCATCGGCATTGACCAGATAGCGGCTGGTGACGCCGAATCGTCCTGAAGCGACCTGCTTGATCGCAGATCGAGTGTTGTGTTGGGGGTCTGAGGTGTCAAAGCGCTTCTCGTCCTCACCGCCCTCGCCCGTATTTGACTTGGCACCAAGGCGATTCATAGCAATGGCGAGAGTGGTGTGTGATTCCTCAGAAATCGATCCGTAGGACATTGCTCCGGTGGAGAACCGCTTGATGATTGAAGCGGTTCTCTCAACTTGATCCAGTGGCACGGGCGTGGGGCTCTGGACGAGCGAGAAGAGTCCGCGCAGGGTCAACTTGCCGCTCGCCTGCTCATCGACCATCTTCGTGTACTCCTTGAAGATGTCAAAGCGCTTCTCGCGAGTCGCGTGCTGCAGTTTCTGCACGGTGCGAGGATTGAAGAGGTGCAGTTCACCCTCACGGCGCCACTGATACTCCCCTCGATTGCGAATCTCAAGGCGCTGCGAAGCAGCCGGCTCGTACGCACTCGCGTGCAGGGCAAGGACACTCCTTGCGATGTGCTGGAGAGTTATGCCGCCAATGCGCGACTTGAATCCTGGAAAGTACGCGTCAAGGACGTCCTGGGAGATTCCAACCGCTTCAAAGAGCTGAGAACCAACGTAACTTGCTACTGTGCTCACGCCCATCTTGGACATGGTCTTGACGATGCCCTTGTTGAGCCCCTTGCCGTATTGGTAGCGAGCCTCGAATGCCGAGAGTTCGTTGAGTTCTCCCTCTTCAACGAGGGCGTCGATTGATTCGTACGCCAAGTATGGACATACTGCTGAAGCTCCGAAACCAAGGAGCAGTGCTACATGGTGCACCTCTCGCACGTCGCCGGCTTCGACGATGAGTGCAGCACTCGTTCGCAAGTGTTCGTCAACCAGTCGATGATGCAACGCAGAGGCGATGATGAGACTTGGAATTGCCGCCGACGTCATTGAGACATTGCGATCGGACACGATGATGATGTTTGCGCCATCACGTACTTGGTCGACTGCTTCTTGAGTGACCTGTTCAATGGCTGCGGCAAGCCGCTCGGCGTCTGGTTGATCTCCGTGAGCGTCGAAGACGCAGTCCACCACAGAAGTTTTGAAGCCTCGTGTGTGCTCGTTCTCTTCGATGTATCTGATTTTCGCCAGTTCTTCGATGCTCAACACTGGTGAGGGCAGAACAATCTGGTGGCAGTGTTCGCCGGTCTCAGTGAGAAGATTTCCCTCACCGCCGATCGCGACGCGCGTCGAGGTGACGAGCTCTTCGCGAATCGCGTCGAGAGGCGGATTGGTCACCTGCGCAAACAGTTGTGTGAAGTAGTCAAACATGGAGCGTGGTTCGTGCGAAAGTGCAGGCAGCGCCGCGTCAGAGCCCATTGAGCCGATAGGCTCTTCGCCCACCTGAGCCATGTGGCGGATGATGAGGCGCAAGTCCTCTTCGCTGTAGCCAAAATTCCTCTGATGGCGCACGATGGACGCATGGCTTGGTGTCAACATTGGTCGCACCTCGAGCTCATCGAGAGAGACCTGTTGTTCCTTCAGCCATTGTCCGTAGGGCATCCTCTTTGCGAGTGAAGACTTCAGTTCGTCATCGTCAATGATGCGTCCCTGTTCGACGTCGACGAGAAAGACCCGGCCCGGTTGGAGTCGACCCTTGCGTTCTATGTTCGATGGCGCAATCGGTAGGACACCCACTTCGCTGGCGAAGATGACGCGCTTGTCTTTCGTGACCCAATACCGCGCAGGGCGCAGCCCATTTCGGTCGAGAACGGCACCCACAACCTTGCCGTCGCAGAATGTCACCGATGCGGGGCCATCCCATGGTTCCATCAGTGCCGCGTGATAACGATAGAAGTCTCGGCGTTCGACACCCATCGCGGTCGACCGCTCCCACGCCTCAGGAATCATCATCAAGATTGCGTGCGGCAAGGTTCGTCCAGACTGCACGAGGAGTTCAACCACTTCATCGAAGCTCGCCGAATCACTCATGTTGGGGGTGATGATCGGCGTGAGGTCGCGCATGGGCAACGACAGGGAATGGCTGTCCAGGGTGGTTTCTCGCGCGGTCATCCAATTGCGGTTGCCACGTACGGTGTTGATCTCACCGTTATGGGCAATGTAGCGAAAAGGCTGGGCCAGATCCCAGCGCGGGAGGACATTGGTCGAGAAGCGACTGTGCACCACGGCGATCGCCGAGCTCAGACGCGAATCACGAAGATCATCGAAGTACAGCCGCAGTTGCGGCGAGGTGAGCATTCCTTTGTAGATCAGTACGTGTGCGGAACACGACGATGCGTAGATATCGAGTTCGTGTTCAATGACTTTTCGCGCTGCGAACAGGTCTCCTTCGAGACTGGTCGGTTGCTGTAAGGAGGTGATCAGTTGCTGGACGAACAGCGGCTCAGAAGCCGCTGACGTGGGACCGAGGATGCTCGAGTCGACTGGCACCACTCGCCAACCGCTCGATACGAGCCCTACGCGTTGAAGGGCGATGTCGATGGTCGTACGCACGTCGCCGACATCGAGGTGGCGCGGAATCATCCAAAAGGCCACGCCGTACTCGCCTCGCGCCGGAATCTGATCCCCAAAGACTTCGCGTATGAATTGGTCGGGCATCTGCAACAAGATGCCGGCACCGTCTCCAGAGTCCACGTCAGCGCCCGTGGCGCCACGGTGTTCGAGGTTCTCCAGAATCGTGAGTGCGTCGTTCACGGTTGCGAACGTTGGCGAACCGGTCAGGTCCGCCACCATACCCACTCCGCACGCATCGTGCTCGAAAGAGGGGTCGTAAAGAGAGAGTGGAAGGGTGTCTGTCATTGCGTTACCTAGTGGGGCAACGCTGACCCGTCTCCAACTATAACGAAAAACCGTGAAACCCACGCGACGTACTGTGGAGGGGTGGACAACGCACGCAAGAATGTCGTCATTGTTGGCGGTGGCATCATCGGCCTTACCAGCGCATTTCGACTCGCAATCGCGCATCATGACGTCACCGTGTTCGATCAATCACCCGCCAAGGGTGCCACGTGGGCAGCGGCGGGAATGATTGCGCCGAGTGGTGAGATTGCACCGGGCGAAGAGGCAAACTACGAACTCGAGAAGAGGGCTTTGCCCGCATGGCGCGAGGTTGGTCGCCTGGTCAAGGATCTGACTGGAGACGACATCGACATTGTGGAGACTGGCACATTGCTCGTGGGTTGGGACCAAAGCGACCGACGACAATTGGAGCAATTCGTCGAGGTCGCGCAGAGCTTCAATGCTCCCATGACCAGAGTCGAGCGCAACGACACTCCAGAATTCTTCTACGGCGTCTCAGCGCGCATCAACAGCGGCGTTCTAATGGCGGGTGATGCATGGCTGGACCCCGACCAGGTGGTCCGGCTGCTCCTCTCGGCGCTCGAAAAGCTTGGTGTGAACATCGTGCACGAGCACGTGAACGAAATTCACTCCGATGAAAATAGAGTGGTAGTGATCAGCGATCATCGTGAGTTTCACGCCGACCTCGGTCTCGTCGCTACGGGCGCGAGTGGCCTGCCAGATGGAGGATCGAGCGTCACGAATAGTGTTCGACCAGTCCGTGGCGCGACTGTAAGGGTTCAGGGCCTCGATCGAAGCGCTCAGCCCGCGCTGCGGGCGTTTGTGAAGGGCCGAGCGTTCTACATGGTGAGCCGACCGGGTGGTTACTGCGTCTTGGGGGCGAGTGCGGATGAGCGCTCTGAGGCTGTGCTTGAAGTGGGTGAACTGCAGCGCTTGCTTCGTGATGGGCTCTATGTTGTCCCGGAACTCGAAACCGCAAGGGTGCTCGAGACTCGAATTGGTTTGCGTCCAGCAAGTCCTACCTTGGAACCATTCTTCGAGCGTCTCGAGTTGAAGGGCTGGGCCTGGTCATCGGGTCACTATCGCCACGGCGTGACCCTGGCGCCCCTCGCTGCTCTGTCGGCACTGGAATTCGTGGAGGGCTCGTGATTCTCGTCAACGGTGTTGAGTATGACTACGAGGACGTGGACGTTGGTGAGTTGGTGGAGCTCGTGGGCGTGGAACCTCGCGGGATTGCCGTTGCGCGAAATGGGGAGATAGTTCGTCGTTCGCAGTGGACGACGACTGTGGTGGTGAGTGGCGATCACATTGAAATCGTGACGGCTGCTGCTGGTGGATGATTGATGCGAGCAAAGTAGATAACACAATGAAAGGTAAGACGAATGTCGACCACTGAATTGATTGAAGCGCTCGACGAGAGGATCCTCGATGCGCTCAGGGCCAAGGCGACCGGTGAGACGATCGCTTTCCTCTGTGAAGCGCGAGCGTGGCTCACCAATCCGAATCAGGATCACGGGGCACATCGCCAATCCCCGTGAGCGTCGAGCGACTAGGATTGTTGGCTCGCGGGCTGTGGCTTAGTTTGGTCTAGAGCGCTCGGCTGGGGGCCGAGAGATCGGGAGTTCAAATCTCCCCAGCCCGACCATTTCACATAGATTCAACCCCGGCATCGGTCGCACCCCCAATATGGGCGAATTGCCATTGCTTAGGGCTGGGCGCTCTCGAGCGATCGTTGACTGACAAAGTTTGGGACTAATGACCCAGTAATTTTCGTGCGGATGATTCCTAAAGAGACTCATACTGGCGACAGTACAGTGTTCCAATATGGCCATTCTGAGGGGGAAGCATGAGCGTATATCGTGACGTTTGGGAGCACAGCATTGGTGATCCAGAGTCATTCTGGGGCGAGGCTGCTAAGCAGATTGACTGGTACCGCGAACCAACGGTAGTCCTCGATAGAACCAAGGATCCCATCTTCAAGTGGTTCAGTGACGGTGAGATGAACACGTGTTTCAACGCGCTCGACCGCCACGTTGCGAACGGCCTTGGTGAATCGACTGCGCTCATCTATGACAGCCCGGTCTCACAGAGCAAAGCAACGTATTCGTATCGTGAGCTCCTCGATCAGGTGGCTCGCTTCGCAGGAGTGTTGAGGGACTTGGGGGTGCAAAAGGGTGACCGCGTTGTCATCTACATGCCCATGATCCCCCAGGCGGTCGTGGCAATGCTCGCGTGTGCTCGTCTGGGCGCGGTGCATTCGGTTGTCTTTGGTGGATTTGCCGCACACGAGTTGGCGCTTCGCATCGAAGACGCGAAGCCCAAAGTGGTGGTGACCGCTTCGTGTGGCATTGAAGTCAATCGGGTCATCGAATACAAACCGCTCATTGACGCGGCACTGGAGGAATCGGCTCACAAACCATCACATTGCGTCGTGTTCCAGCGACCTGAAGTCAGTGCTGGAATGATGCAAGGTCGCGACATTGACTGGGCTGGGGCAATGCAGAGCGCCGAGCCGGCGCCGTGTGTACCGCTCAACGCTACGGATCCTCTCTACATCCTCTACACGTCTGGGACGACCGGTCGACCAAAAGGGGTCGTGCGCGACAACGGGGGCCATGCAGTGGCACTTCGTTGGAGCATGACAAATATCTACGACACCAACGCTGGTGAGGTGTTCTGGGCGGCGTCAGACGTGGGTTGGGTGGTTGGTCATTCCTACATTGTCTACGCGCCACTCCTCGCGGGTGCCACGACGGTCATGTACGAAGGTAAACCTGTTGGTACTCCAGATGCTGGCGCGTACTGGCGAGTCATTGCGGAGTACGGCGTGAAGACACTCTTCACGGCCCCAACGGGCTTTCGAGCGATAAAACGTGAAGATCCCCAAGGCCGCTTACTGGACAAGTACGACCTGTCGAGTCTTCGCTACCTCTTTCTCGCAGGAGAGCGGTTGGACCCAGAGACATATTCGTGGGCGAGTTCGCTCCTTGGCGTGCCGGTGATTGATCATTGGTGGCAGACCGAGACCGGTTGGCCGATTGCGGCGAATCACATGGGACTCGATCCAATGCCCGCCAAGCCGGGATCGCCGACGGTGCCGGTGGCTGGATTTGACGTGCGGATTTTTGACGAAACCGGTGAGCAAGTGTCGCCAGGCGCTGAAGGACTGATCATGATTCGAACTCCCCTTCCTCCGGGATGCATGTCAGAGGTGTGGGGAGATAAGGACAAGTTCTACGACGCCTATCTCAGTCATACCCCCGGCTATTACCTGACTGGAGACGGGGGGCATTTCGATGATGATGGCTATCTGTTCGTCATGGGTCGCGTTGACGACGTGATCAACGTAGCGGGTCATCGACTTTCGACGGGCGAGATCGAGGAGATCTTGGCTGCACACCCTGACGTTGCCGAATGTGCAGTGATTGGGGTGTCCGACGAGTTGAAAGGCCAAGTCCCTCGAGGGCTGGTGGTCCTCAAGGCGGGTGTGACGCGCGCGAACGATGAGATTTCCGAAGAGTTGGTGAAGCGGGTGAGAGACCAGCTTGGTGCGGTGGTCTCACTTCGCCGGGTTGACGTCATTGGTGCCTTACCCAAGACCCGCTCGGGCAAAGTGCTGCGAAAGAATATGCGCTCAATTGCCGACGGGATTGATATTCCTGTGCCGTCCACGATCGACAATCCTGCAATCCTCGAGGATCTTCGCGCGGTCTTGGAATCGCAATGAATCCTGAGTGAGGGTCCGTCAGCTCGTCAGCTCTGTGCGTGCAAGGCCGAAACTGATGGCCGCCTCAGTGAGCTCGTCACGAGCTCGAGGGTGCGCCGCCTGCTCGATCAACAATCTTGCTTGGGCGCGTTGACTGCGGCCGAAGAGTTTTGCAGAACCCTGTTCGGTAACGACCACTGAGTGTTGGAACGAACACACGGGATTTCTAAGCAGCGGAACGATGTTTGATGTGTCGGTCTTCTCGTGCCATGATCGCAGCGCGAGGACCGCTTGACCGTCGGCGGAGTGCAACGCGCCGCTGACGAAGTCGGGTTGGCCGCCGAAGCCGGAGTAGATATTTCCGCGCACGTAGCTGGCGTTGGCCTGAGCGTAGAGGTCGACCTGAATAGCCGTATTGATCGAGAGCATCGAGGGGTGTTCAGCAATACGGCTCGGATCGTTCGCGGTCTCGGTGCGTAGCATCGTAATTCGGGGATTGTTGTTGACCCATTCGTAGAGTTCGCGGGTGCCAAAGAGAAACGTCGACACGATCTGCCGTGAGCGATCAAGCGCGCCCGATTGCTCGAGATGCATCACTCCATCGCTCACCAACTCGGACCAGATACTGAGATTTCGAAAGCCCTTCATGTGCGCAAGCGCCGCGTCGGGCAATTGACCGATACCCATCTGGAGTGTGCTGTGATCACTCGCGAGCGAAGCAACGTGTTCGCCAATGGTGTTGGCGTCATCATCAATAGCTCGATCAGATGGCGACGGTAGCGGCGACGAGACCTCGATGGCGAAATCGACCATGTCCACATTGAGCTCACCATCACCCCTGGTATAGGGCATGTTCTCATTCACTTGGGCAATGACGAGACCACCGCGGCGCCGGACCTCTTCAATCGCAGCAGGCAAGATGTTGACTTCAATGCCCAGCGACACTTTGCCGTTGCGCGGTGTCGAGGTGTGAATCAGCACCGCGTCAGGGGGGCGGTTGAATGCGAACAGCCGTGGAACGAGCGAGAGCCGCATGGGCAGGTAGTCAAGGGAACTGTCGTGACGCACGCCTGGTCCAACGAAGGGACTTTCGGTAACGAAGCCCTCGCGCAGTGGCCAACCTGATTGGGGATTCATAACAAACGCCCTGCATCGGCTGAGGGTCTTGTCGAGAATCTTGACAAGTTCCCAAGGGGTAGCGAAATTGCCCGAAACAACAAGGCGCGGCTCAGCCCCTGGTAGGGATTCGAGCAACCTCGCTATTTCAGAGGGACTAACCATCTTCATGAATTCTCAGACCTTTCTGTACGTGACTCGAAAGCCAGACCGCCGCAACCACTTGCATCGAACGAAGGCTCCCCCGCAGTCGTCCCTCAGTCAAAGCTAGGTGCGAATCTGCGAGTGCGACTCTTCATCTGCCAGCGGTCATCCCCCGGTGATCAGGGTCCGCTCCTTCGAGCAACAATCGCCATTCGGCTCGCTCAATAGCGCGCCGTGCGGCATCCACCGCGTCGGGATTCACCGAGATCGACGTGATGCCGTATCGTACGAGATGCTCTGCGAATTCGGGATGATTCGAGGGAGCTTGACCGCACAACGACGTGGTGATTCCAGCCTTCTTGCCTTGGGTGATGATCCGTTCAATGGTGTCGAGGACTGCTTCGTCGGATTCATCGAATAGCTCGGCGCAGGTCTGAGAGTCACGATCAACCCCCAACATAAGTTGGGTGAGATCGTTGCTGCCAATGGACACCCCAGAGATACCCATGTCCGCGTATTCGGGTATCCGATACGCCACGGAAGGCACTTCCGCCATCACCCAAACGGGGATCTCCTCACCCAGCTGGCTCTCATGAACAAGGTCGAGGCAGGCCCTCAACTCCCACTTGGTTCGAACGAACGGGATCATGAGGGTTATGTTTGGCGTCTCTTCGAAGACTTTGGCAAGCACTTCCAATTCCAAGCGAAACACATCGGGATCGTGCACGTAGCGAAAGCAACCCCGGTAGCCGATCATGGGGTTCTCTTCAGGCGGTTCGTACTTGGAACCGCCCTCGAGATTCGAAAATTCATTGGTTCGAAAATCGATGCTTCGATAGACGACGGGGCGACTGCCGAAGGCGGAGGTGATCCTGGTCAGCGAAGACGCCATCTTGTCAACGAATGTCTGTTGCTCTCCACGCTCGATGAGCAACTTCGGATGAACCCCGCCGAGTGCGTCAGTCACCATGAACTCCGCGCGCAACAGTCCGACCCCGTCCACATCGAGCGCCGCAACCTCCTCAGCATGGTCGGCGAACGCGAGGTTGACGTAGAGCCGGGTAGCTATGGGACGTGCACTAGGTACGCCATCTCTGTTCGGAACGGTCTTTTGAGTAGTGACCGTGGTCGTGGACACTGGCGAGGCGATTTCGCCCGCGTAGACCTCGCCTAGGCCACCATCAACCGTCACCAACTCGCCGGTGCGAAGCACCTTCGTCGCCGTGCGTGCGCCAACGACGCACGGTACACCGAGTTCGCGAGACACAATTGCCGCATGGCAGGTCGTGCCGCCCTCGTCAGTGACCAAAGCCCCGGCGCGGCGCATCGTCGGTACCCAGTCAGGACTGGTCATCCTCGCGACGAGGATTTCGCCGTCCTTCAGTTCATCACCTTGATCCGGACTCTCGAGGACCCTCACCCTTCCAGAGGCTCGTCCAGACGATGCGGCCAATCCCTGGAGTAGCACCGTCGCAGACGCGCTCGGCGAAGCAGTTGTCTTACTGGCGCCGAGCGTCGTGATCGGACGAGCCTGCACCAAGTACAACTTGCCCTCGCTGATGGCCCATTCGGTGTCCTGAGGCGCGCCGTAATGGGCCTCGGTTGCCAGGCCCAGCCTCGCGAGTTCCAGCGCTTGTTCGTCGCTCAAGACGCGCTGCGCCCCCTCTTCTGGCGACAGGTCCACGTGTTGATCATTCCCATTCGCACCACGCACGAGTTTGAAGTCTTGAACGCCCACTCGAACCTGGGCGATGGTTGGTCCCGATTTGTTGATGACGTAAGTGTCGCATTCGACTTCGCCACTCACGACGACTTCGCCTTGGCCGAACGCGGCGTCGATGACAATGCGAGAGGTGTCCCCCGTCGAGGGATCAGCAGTGAACATCACCCCGGAGCGCTCTGAAGCGATCATCTGTTGGACGATCACGCCCATGGCTGGCGTGTCAGAGATTGCGCGGGTGCGTCGATAGGCGATGACTCGAGCCCCGTACAACGAAGCCCAACAATCTACGACCTTTTGAAGTAGCTGTTCATCTCCGGCGACGTTGGTAAAGGTCGCATTCATGCCAGCGAAAGATGTGTCTCCCGCATCTTCGCCGGTACCCGAGGATCGAACCGCGACGAATGAGTCCTTACCCAATTGGTGATAGGCCTCGACGATGGTTCGCGCAAGCACATCGGGCAACGTAATCGAACGGATGAGACGCTGGGTCTCGTCGGCGAGTTTCTTGAGGTCGGCGGTCGAATTGTCGCCGCTCTTCAAGAGTGTGGCGAGAGCGTCACCAATGCCCGCATGCTCAAGGGCGTAGCGATACGCGTCTGACGTGACGACAAAGCCCGGCGGCACTGGCAATTTGGCCGCAGTCAATTCACCGAGATTCGCCCCCTTGCCGCCCACGAGTGGATTGTCCGCAAGGCGAATGTCTTTAAACCACCGTACAAATTCCATCACAACCTCACTCGTCCAACTGCCCCTTCAGCAGTATGGCTGACGCCAGTTCGAGAGTGCTAGGGCAAAAGGTCCCTGAGGATGTTCCTAAACAGGGAAAACAGTAGCGTGAGACCCAAGAAGAGCGCCCCTCACGTTGGTTCGACGGCTAAGCGCAGGCCACATTTCGCAACGACCCCAGACCTGAGATTGAGGTCTCGATGACGTCTGTCGGCTTTAGGAACACTGCAGGACGCTGCCCCTGGCCAACGCCGTGAGGGCTTCCAGTGAAGATGAGGTCTCCGGGGCGCAGCTCGCAAATCGTCGAGAGATACGAGACGAGTTCGGGAACGCTGAAGACCATGTCACCAGTTGTCGAATCCTGGTATCGGTGACCATTGATGTCACACGTGATGCGCAGGTCGTTAGGGTTGTCAATCTCATCAGCACTCGTGATCCATGGACCAATGGGTGCGAAGTTCTGATGCGACTTACCGAGTGAGAACTGGGCTGGTGTGCCTCGCATCTGCAGTTCTCGATCACTGAAATCTTGACCCACGCAGTAGCCAGCAACGTGATTGAGGGCGTTCTCCAACGACACATTGCGGCCCCGCGCACCGATCACCACCACGAGCTCCGCCTCCCAGTCCGTTGTTGATGAAGGAATGGGGACCTGCGCGTTTGCACTGGTGATCGAAGAGGGGAACTTTGTGAACACCATGGGTGTGGTGGGCGGCGTTAATCCCATTTCCGCCGCGTGGGCCCGGTAATTGACGCCAATTGCGAACACTTGACTTGGAGCAATGACTGCGGGTCCGAGTCGTGGGTCTCTCATGACCTCATCGGGAGTTGTGGTCTCGGTCACAGCCGGTGAGGTCTTTTCAAACCATGCGACCACTTCGTCCAGTCGTTCTATGACTCGACCTACCTCATGTGAGAACGCACCATGCGAAGCGCTCTCTACATCAACACATCCCGCATTTGTCACTATGGTGGCCCGCCCATTGAGATTCGCAACACGCATTCGTAGACCTTTCGAGATGAAACTATGGTGAGTCAACGATTGTAGAACGACTCTATGGTGTGCTCTTCGCAGGCGTGGCGGTCATGGGTCACGACTAAATTGAAAAGACATCTCGAGATCTAGGAATGTTCATGTCACAGCTCTTCAGCCCCCTTAGCTTGCGCGAAGTCAACTTCTCGAATCGCGCCTGGGTCAGTTCAATGTGTCAGTACTCGGCCAAAGATGGTGTGATTGGCGATTGGCACCTGGTGCATCTCGGTGCATTCGCGACCGGTGGTGCCGGTCTCATTATGGCTGAGGCCTCTGCGGTCACACCTGAGGGACGGATTTCCATTCACTGCCCGGGACTTTGGAGTGAGGAGCAGACCGAAGCATGGTCACGGGTGACACGCTTTGCTCATTCCCAAGGCACCAAGATTGGCATTCAGTTGGCGCATGCGGGGCGCAAGGGTTCCACGATGGCGCCATGGGAAGATCACGTGTTCGCAACACCCGATGAGGGGGGTTGGACAACGGTTGCGCCAAGTCCAATAGCGTTCGAGGGCTACCCCGTCCCTCGCCAACTCTCGAGCGCACAGATTGCGGAGTTGGTGGAGTCCTTCGCTGACAGCGCTCGTAGGGCGTCAGCTGCGGGGTTCGACGTGGTAGAGATCCACGCCGCGCACGGTTATCTCCTCCACCAGTTCCTCTCCCCTCTTTCCAATCAGCGCACTGATGTCTACGGCGGCACTTTCGAGAATCGGATCCGTTTCCTCTGTGAGGTGGTTGACGCCGTACGTGAGGCGATCTCGCCGGCCATGCCACTGTTCGTCAGGATTTCGGCGACCGATTACGCCCAGGGCGGATGGGATATTGAGGAGTCGGTCCAACTGTCGCGTGTGCTCAAGACAATGGGTGTTGACCTTATTGACGTCTCGTCGGGAGGGAACATCGCCGGTGTCTCGATTCCCCTCGGGCCTGGTTACCAGGTGGCGTTCTCGGAGCGCATCAGAAACGAGGTGAACGTCCCTACCAGTACCGTCGGTCTCATCACCGAGCTGCTTCAGGCCGAGGGAATACTCGATTCCGGCCAGGCAGATGCCACGATGATGGCCCGAGCGATGTTGCGAAATCCGCGCTGGGCCCTGCATGCCGCTGAGGAATTGGGCGACATTATCCCCTGGCCACCCCAATTTGAACGGGCGCGAACCCTCCACGCCTAGAGACCACCTGCGACGAGGGCTCCCGGTAGAATGGACTCCTAAAGGTCGGCCTGAGAACCGGCGTTCGCGATTGAAAAGGCGCGAAAAGAGAAATACCAAGAGAGGGTGATTCCAGCCGTTGGTTGGACACAGTATGGAGAAGAAGGATCCCTTCGTCTTACGCCACCTTGCTGACTTGCAGCCAGAGTTGTGGTGGCTTGATTCAGATCCGCTCGAACCCGCGTCACATTCAGCGCTGATTGGCGACATCGGAGCGGATCTATGTGTGATCGGGGCTGGCTACACCGGCTTGTGGACTGCACTGCTCGCAAAAGAGCGAGATCCGGACCGTTCGGTTGTGGTGGTCGAGCAATACGAGACCGGTGCCGGTGCCTCGGGGAGAAATGGCGGCTTTTGTTCGGCGTCACTGACCCACGGTTTTGCCAATGGGATGGCACGCTTCGCGCACGAAATGGCGACCATCGAACGACTCGGACGTGAGAACCTCGACCAGATCGAGGAAACGGTTCGCCGCTATGACATCGAGTGCGATTGGGAACGCACAGGTGAACTGCGCGTCGCGGTCGCACCATGGCAGTTCACCGACATGGCCGAAGAAGCACGCCTTCGAAATGAAATGGGTGACAATGTCGTCGTGCTCAGTCAACAAGAAGTGCAGGACCGTGTGCACTCCCCCCTCTACGTCGGAGCCCTCTACGACAGCGACGGCACCGCACTTGTTGACCCCGCTCGCCTCGTATGGGGCTTAGAGAAGGCGTGTCTCTCACTCGGGGTGAAAATCTTTGAGAATTCAAAGGTCGAATGGCTCGAAGACGTGGATGATGCAGTGCGTGTACACACCCCCTATGGTGCAGTCACGGCTGGGCGCGTGGCGTTGGCGACCAACGTCTTTCCCTCGCTCGTGCGAAAAGCGCGCAAGTACGTGGTGCCGGTCTTTGACTATCAGATCGTGACCGAGCCGCTCACGCCCGAGCAGCTGGAAAGCATTGGTTGGCGCGGACGAGAAGGCATTGCCGATTCGGGTAATCAGTTCCACTACTACCGGCTCACCCAAGACGGGTCAATCTTGTGGGGTGGCTACGATGCGATCTACAACTTTCGAGGCAAAGTCCAGCGCAATTACGAGTTCAACGCCGAAACCTACGCGACGCTTGCGGCACACTTCTTGAAGACATTCCCTCAATTGGCTGGCATTAAGTTCACCCACGCGTGGGGTGGCGCGATAGATACCTGCACGAGATTCTCACCGTTCTGGGGAACTTCGCACCGGGGCAAGGTTGCCTACGTGCTGGGGTTCACTGGTCTTGGGGTGGCCTCGACGCGATTTGGGGCCGCGACGATGCTCGACCTCCTGGATGGATTGCAGACGGAGCGAACGGCCCTCTCTATGGTGCAAAAAAAGCCGCTCCCCTTCCCCCCAGAACCCTTTCGTTGGATCTTCATTCGTTTGACCCAGGCGGCCATCAAGAAAGCGGACGCACGTGAGGGGAAGCGCAATCTGTGGCTCAAATTGCTGGACCTCTTCGGGCTCGGTTTCGACTCATAATGACTACTGCCCGCGCCAAAGCGCGGGCAGTAGTCATTGCTCTTGACGCGTGAGTGCTATTCGTCACCACTTGAATTGGTGCCCATCAGTTCAGAGATCATGTTGACGACTGTGGGATCAGTGAGCGTCGTGACGTCGCCCAATTGTCGGTTCTCTGCGACATCGCGCAGCAGTCGACGCATGATCTTGCCCGAACGAGTCTTGGGCAGTTCCGGGGTCAAGATAATTTGACGCGGCTTGGCGATGGGACTGATCACCTTGGAGACGTGCATGCGAAGATCCTCGATAACCGACGCCTGATCCTTGGATTCGTCCTCGGCGGACAAACGCAGCGTCACAAAGGCCACGATCGCCTGGCCGGTCGTGTCGTCGCTCGCTCCAACCACTGCCGCCTCGGCCACGAGCGGGTGGCCCACCAGGGCATGCTCGACTTCGGTCGTGGAGAGTCGGTGACCAGAGATGTTCATGACATCATCAATCCTTCCGAGCAACCAGAGATCCCCATCTTCGTCACGCTTGGCCCCGTCACCGGCGAAGTACTTACCAGGGAACCGAGCCCAATAGGTCTCCTTGAACCGTTCAGGGTCTCCGTAGATGCCTCGGGTCATAGAAGGCCACGGGTGCGTGATGACGAGATAGCCACCCTCACCGTTACCCACGGAGTTGCCGTCATTGTCAACGACGTCAACGCCAATGCCGGGTAGCGGCTTCATCGCCGCTCCGGGCTTGGTTGCGGTGACCCCGGGCAGAGGAGAGATCATGATTGCGCCCGTCTCGGTCTGCCACCAGGTGTCCACGATTGGACAGTTGTTCGACCCAATGTGTTCGCGGTACCACATCCACGCTTCAGGATTGATGGGCTCGCCCACCGAACCGAGGAGTCGAAGACTCGACAGGTCGTGCGATGCGGGCAGCTCCGATCCCCACTTCATGAGCGTGCGGATTGTGGTCGGCGCGGTGTAGAGGATGCTGACCTTCTTCTCCTCGATAATGCGCCACCACCTGTCCTTGCCTCCCGAGTCGGGCAGCCCCTCGTACATCACCTGGGTCACGCCATTGATGAGGGGCCCATAGACGATGTAACTGTGGCCGGTGATCCATCCGATGTCGGCTGCCGTCCAACAGATATCCGAGTCGGGCTTCACGTCAAAGACGTGGTTGTAGGTGGTGGCGACCTGGGTCAGGTAACCACCAGTGGTGTGAAAGATGCCCTTGGGCTTGGCGGTGGTGCCTGAGGTGTACATGATGAACATCGTGTGTTCCGATGGGAAGAACTCGGGTGTGTGCTCGGTGCTCTGGTGATCCACGGCATCGTGCCACCAGACGTCTCGACCCTCGACCCAGTTCACGTCACCGCCGGTGCGACGAACGACGAGTACCTTCTTCACATTGGGGCAAGAAGTCAGTGCTTCGTCAACGGCGGGCTTCAGTGGGCTCGCTGCGCCACGACGGAATGCGCCGTCGGCCGTGACGACGAACGTGCAATCTGAGTCGAGGATCCGGCTCGAGAGGGCGTCGGCGGAAAATCCCGCAAAGACTACTGAGTGCACGGCGCCCAGTCGGACTATTGCGAGCAATGTGACCACGGCTTCGGGGATCATGGGCATGTAGACAGCAACACGATCGCCAGTCTTCACCCCAAGTTCAGTGAGCGCATTGGCGGTCTGACAGACCATGTCTTGGAGCTGGCGGTAGGTGATCGTGCGACTATCGGATTCACCGTCGCCAACCCAGTGATAGGCGACCTTGTCACCCTTACCGTTCGCGACGTGTCGGTCAACGCAGTTCACACTCGCGTTCAGCGTGCCGTCGCTGAACCACTTGGCGAAGGGTAGATCCCACTCGAGCGTTATGGTCGGCTCTTTGTGCCACTGCAATCGACCGGCCTGTTGGCGCCACCACGAGACGGGGTCGGCTTCTGCATCGGCGTAGATCGACGGTTGGGCATTGGCGTGCTTAGCAAAATCTGGACTCGGCGCAAAACTACGCGACTCGTCCAGCCAGGCTTCCAACTTTGCTTCGGTCATTCGGTCCCCCACTCAGACAAGCTCGCAGCCTCTGCTGCGAGACAAAAATAGACTGCACTAACTTCTACTACTTTTCAATAGTCGTTGCGATTGCGTTCTCTAGTGGCCCAAAATGCCAACAGCGCCCTAGCTTGTGGCCGGGGCGCTGTTGGCGGTTGGGTCCGGTGTCAAGACACCAGTGACATGTACCTTAGCCGAGTGGCCAGACCGGAAGCACCACTTTTCCGTGAGTTTCATTAATTACTCCGGCCGCTGATGCGTACCAGGCCAAAATCGCGGTCAAGATGCCAAGCCAACCACCGATGTGGGTCATGGTGGTGTGACCAGCACCCCAGGCACCAATGGTCAAGAATACGAACGTCACCAACAAGACAATGAAGACCGCAAGTACTGCTCCGCTGGTCTTGAATGCTGCAATGGTCATGTAGAGCGTGAAGATTGTCCAGGCCAGCAGGTAAATGCCCACCGTGTCGGTTGCGATTCCAGACGAAACCGCTGGAACCTTCAGCAATATGTACAAGCCGATCCAGAATGCGCCATATGAGGTGAATGCCAAGGCACCAAAGGTGTTCTTACGCACAAACTCCCACATGCCTGCGAGCAACTGCGCGAACCCACCATATATAACCGCAAGGGCCAACGCGGCGGTGATGCCCGCACCCTTCCATAGGTTGGCGTTCGCTGTGCTCAGACAGAACGTCGTCATTGCGAATCCGGCAAGTCCTAATGGACCCGGATCCGCGATTTTCTGTTCAGACATTATTGAAACCCCCCAAAATTGGATTACTTCAAGTCGCCGGGTTGGCGTCCCACATATGATTTAACACCCCAGAAATGGTTCGGCGTGGCATTTGTCGGAATTTTGTCCACAGCTGCACGTGGAGTGACCGTCTCGATAATGGGCGTCTAAGGGCGCGGACAAACTCGATGGCCGGGACCACTCATCGCGGTTCAGTCAATCGCGAGTCGGAATTGTCGCACCATGAGTTCGATCTCTGACGCGCTGGCACCATCGAGGACAGCCTGGACGAGCACCGATCCAACAATGACGCCGTCACCGGCCATGCTGGCATCGTGGGCTTGGCTCGGACTGGTGATGCCAATGCCAATGTAGGCCGGGATGTCACTGGTTTGGCGAATGCGTTCAACCACGCGACCCCCTTCGCCACCGTCAGAGGATCGGCCGGTGACCGCCATTCGCGCGCTGGCGTAGCAGAAGCCTTGGGTTGCGCTGGTAATCCGTGCCACCCGATCATTTGGCGTCGAGGGTGCTACGAGGAGAATCGATGCAACGTCGTGGGTTGCACAGGCGGCGAACCATTCGGCACCCTCTTCGAGCGGCAAGTCCGGCACAATCGCGCCCGTGATACCGCTCGATTGAAGTTTGCCGGCCGCCCGCTCGACGCCGTAATGGTGAAAGATGTTGTAATACGTCATGGCAATGAGTGGAACCGATGCAGTGAGCGCCGAGAGGTCAGCGCTGATCGAATCGAGGTTTGTTCCCGCATCAAGGGCACGTAAAGCAGCTTCTTGAATGACGACACCGTCCATCATTGGGTCCGAGAACGGGATGCCTATCTCGATCGCATCCGCACCAGCGTGCGCTGCTGCCTCAATGTAAGTGATCCAATCGGGCGTGACGCCCGCGACGAAGTACGGTACGAGGGCCTTACGTCCCGAAGATCGAAGCTCGCGCAGGTATTTCTCGAGACTCGTCATCCTTGGCCCCGCAACATCTCGCGGACTTGTGCCACGTCCTTGTCACCGCGACCAGACAAATTCAAGAGGACTTTTGAACCCAAGGGAATCTCGCGACCGACCTCTTTTAGGATCCACGCGACCGCGTGCGCCGTCTCGAGCGCGGGAATGATGCCTTCAGTGAGGCTCAGAACCTCGAGCGCCCCTATGACCTCTTCGTCACTGATGGCAAAATAGTGCGCACGTCCAATGTCAGCGAGGTATGCGTGTTCTGGGCCAATGCCGGGATAGTCCAAACCTGCCGAGATCGAGTACGCCTCTTCGATCTGGCCAAATTCATCTTGCATCAGCAGTGAACGCATGCCGTGCAAGACCCCCGGCGAACCCTTACCAACGGCGCTCCCACCGGCGGCCTCGACGCCCACGAGACGGGCGGTCGTGTTGGCGAAGCCGGCAAACACGCCCGCGGCGTTCGAGCCTCCGCCCACGCACGCAACAACTACGTCCGGCGTCGTGACGCCGAGGTCGTTCAACTGTGCAGCGGCCTCGTGGCCAATGATGCTCTGCATCTCGCGCACCATCCACGGAAACGGATGAGGCCCCATGACCGAGCCCAAGCAGTAATGCGTATCCTCGACACAGGTCACCCACTCACGCATCGCCTCGTTAACCGCATCTTTGAGCGTTCGACTGCCTGAGGTCACCGGCACGACGGTCGCGCCGAGTAGCTCCATTCGAAAGACATTGAGCGCCTGACGTTCAGTGTCGATCTCTCCCATATAGACAGTGCATTCGAGTCCCATCTGAGCGCACGCTGTGGCGGTGGCCACGCCGTGCTGGCCCGCTCCAGTCTCTGCGATGACGCGACGCTTACCCATGCGCTTGGTGAGCAGTGTCTGGCCGATCACATTGTTGATCTTGTGCGAACCGGTGTGAGCGAGGTCCTCGCGCTTGGCGTAGAGCTCAATGCCGAGTTGCGCGGACAGTCTGCGAAGTGGCGTGACGGGTGTCGGACGGCCCGCGAACTCGCGCAGCACCCTCTGGTACTGCGCAGTGAACGTTGGATCAGCCCACGCCTCGACGAAGGCGGTCTCGAGTTCGAGACACGCGGGCATCAGCGCTTCTGGAACGAAGCGTCCGCCGAAGGAACCAAAATGACCAAGTTCGTTGGGGGCGGACATGAACTCGTTCTCGGTCACTCCACTACTCCTTGTCAAAAGCGCGGCTAGCGGCGTCTATGAATTCGCTAACCCGCTTCAGGTCTTTGACGCCAGGCGATGTCTCGACGCCCGTCGCTACATCGACTCCCCACGGTTTCAGTTGCGAAATCACCTCTGCGACGTTATCGGGTGTAAGGCCACCTGCGGCGACATACGGGACCGAGAAGGTGAGAGCCCCACGTTCGGGCCAGCGATGACGTTGACCGCTACCCGGCGTCGGTCCGTCGATGAGGATCGCGTCCACGAGGCTGTTGTCGAAGGCACCGAACTCCTCGCTGTCAATACTGAGCGCCTTGATGACCTTCACGTCCCTATCTCGAAGTTCACGTAAGAGTTCGTCGTGAAGGACTCCATGAACCTGGACGGCGTCGACGCGGGTGGCATCAACGCAGTCAAGGACGTACTTCATTGACTCGTCTCGTACAACCGCCGTCGACACCGTGCCCCCATTGAGCGCATCCACAATCTCTGCGGCTTCATGAATAGTGATGCGTCGCGTAGACGCACTGAGGACTAGACCTATTGAACTCGCTCCGAGCTCCGCGATCGCTGTGGCATCGCTCACGGTGGTCACGCCACAGATCTTGATGAAGTGCTTGTGAGTGGAAAAGTCAACCACGCGCCACCTTCCTCACCGAGGCGAAGGACTCGACCGTGGTCGATGGATCGGACGCCCGCACGAATGTCTCTCCGACGAGAACTGCGTCAAATCCCGCAGACGCCGCATTCTCAACATCTGCGCGCGAGGACATACCTGATTCAGCGACCGTTGCGATCTCTCGAGGTAGCGTTTCAATGACGCGTGCAGCATTATCGGGATTCACTTCGAAAGTGTGCAGGTCGCGCTGATTCACGCCAATGATGCGTGCTCCGAGTTCAACGGCGAGGCTCGCTTCTCTCGCATCATGCACCTCAACCAAGGCGTCGAGCCCCACTATTTGCGCAATCTCCAAGTACTGGCGAAGTTCTTCGATCTGAAGGGCCGCCACGATGAGCAACACTGCACTCGCGCCCATCTCTGCGCAGTCAAGCACGTCATTGACGCTGACCGTGAAGTCTTTTCTCAGAATCGGCAACGAGACAGCTGATCGTGCCTCACGCAGATCATTGACCGAGCCCGCGAAGTGGGGCACATCAGTGAGTACCGAAAGCGCTCTCGCGCCGCCCTCAGCGTACGCGGCGGCCAACTGAGCCGCGTCAAGGTGTTCACCCAACCAACCCCTCGACGGCGAACGTCGCTTGATCTCTGCGATGATGGCCACATTCGAAGACTCAGATGAATGAATGGCCTCGAAGAACGAGGGGCCGGCGTAGCGAACTGAGTCAAGCCGATCTCGCCAGGCTCGAACGTCGCGGTCGGCGCGTGCCCGGTGCCACGACACGATGCTGTCGAGATAGGTTGAGGCCATTCGAGAATCGTAGTTGCAGCACTGGAGGTTCGACGCACGACTAACTTGTCTCTATGTCGAGCACCACCCCAGCCAGTCACAACGCTTCTTTTGCGCGCGACGTTCTCAATCCGCTCGTTCGTGGCACGAATCTCGAGCGCAACGAGGCCCGAGATGCTTTGGCGGCCATTCTTGACGGGCAAGTCGAGGGCGTGCTGATCGCCAGTTTCCTTACGGCGTTGACCGCAAAGGGTGAAACGCCCGATGAAATGACGGGGTTCATCGACGCGATGATGGCCTCGGTCAAGTCACTGTCGGTCACTGGTGACGCGATTGACCTCGTTGGTACCGGTGGTGACCAATTGCACACGGTGAACATCTCCACAATGGCCGCCCTCGCCGTGGCGGGATGTGGCGTTCCGGTCGCCAAGCACGGCAATCGCGCGGCGTCGTCGTCGGTTGGCTCCGCCGATGTGCTTGAAGCTCTCGGTGTGCGACTTGACCCGAGTCCTGAGGTGGTCCGATTGTGCCTTGAGGAGGCTGGCATCGGGTTCTTGTTCGCCCCGACGTTCCATCACGGACTTGGCTATCTCACGCCGATCCGCAGAGCACTATCGTTTCGCACGATCTTCAATGTCCTTGGTCCACTCGCGAACCCAGCCAAAGTCGAACGCTCCCTCATTGGCGTAGCGCAACGTCATCTCTTGGATCACATGGCCCACGTCTTGCACACCCGAGGCATCAAGTACGCGATCCTCGTAAACGCCGACGACGGGCTCGATGAACTTTCGCTCGGGGCGGACTCGACCTTGCACGTGATCTCGCCAGACGGTGTGAGCGTTCAACGCCTTGACGCCGCGGGGGAGCTCGAAAGAAGGCACGATGTCGCTTCGATCAGAGGTGGCGACATCACACACAACGTCGCGGTCGTTCGCGATTTCCTCGACGCTCGACCCGGGGCGGTGTTTGACGTGGCCTGCGCTAACGCGGCTCTCGCACTCATGGTTGCGGGACGATGCTCCACACTGCGTGAAGGCTTTGAGCTCGCGAGCGAGAGTGTCATGAACGGTAGAGCGAGGATGGCCCTCGATCAACTCGTTGCGGTCTCAAACTCCTAAAGCAGGCGAAGTTCCTTCTTGTAACGCCGGGCGTTGTGTACATAGACCTCCGCCGATGCGCGAATCAGCTCTTCAGAGCTGGCGTCGGGCTTGATCTGAGCGGGTACTCCGACCGCAAGGGCCTTGGCTGGGACGTCCATCCTGTTTCTCACTACCGCCCCAGCGGCCACTGTCGCGCCACTGAAGACATTGGCCTGGTGCAGTACTACCGAGCCACTGCCGACGAGTGCGCGGTCGTGAATGATGCACCCTTCAAGGTGGGCGAGGTGGCCCACGACGCAGTCGCTGCCCACAATCGTTGGAAACTCTGCGACCGCGTGAACGACAGCACCATCTTGAATCGACGTGCGCTCACCAATGATGATCGTGCCGTAGTCCCCTCGAAGCACCGCACTGGGCCAGATCGACGACTCGGCGCCGATGCGCACATCACCGATGACCACGGCGTCGGGGTGGACGAAGGCGTCTGGGTGGATGCTCGGTGAACGATTCTCGAGTGCGTAGATGGGCACGCTGGACCTCCTAGTGCGATAGCCAAGAAATTAACTGATAGATGCGCCATACGAGATAGATGGCAGTCGAGACGATGAAGAAGCGCCACATCCATGGCATTGGCTCTTTGGTTGGTTCATGAACCTCGTTGCCACAGACTTCGCACACCTCGCCCTCGACGGGGCGATCGCACGTCTCACACCACTTCGCCACTATTCGACTCGAACGCGTACCCGCAACGGGGTTGATCCGAGTTCGAAGCGCTCGCGCAGCGATCGCTCGACGTAGCGCATGTAGGTCGCGGGTAGTCGACCGGCGACGAACAACGTAAAGGTGGGAGGTTCGGTCGCCCCCTGGACGGCGTAGCGGATCTTGCCGGTGGGTGCGGGCTGCTTGATTTGTAGGTCGCGAATGGCGCGGTTCAGTGCGCCGGTGGGAACTCGCTTGACGTAGTCACTGGCCGCGACAGAGAGAGCGGGGAGGATCTTGTGCACGCCTTTACCCGAGGTGGCGGTCGTCTTCATTACGGGCGCGTCACCTAGGAACGCGAGTTTCTCTCCCACACTCGCGAGCACCGAAGTGCGGGCCTCTACGGGCACCAACTCCCACTTGTTCAACACCACAAGCGACGGACATCCGGCAGCGGAGATTCGTTCTGCGAGCCGTTGGTCCTGACCAGTGGCACCGATCGTTGCATCAATCACGAGCACGGCGATGTCAGCGCGATCGAGGGCATCGAGACTACGAAGCACTGCGTAAGTCTCGAGACCCGCCTCTGTCTTTGCACGGCGGCGCATTCCCGCGGTGTCAATGAAGCGGATGAGGCCAACTTCGGTGTCAACGACCGTGTCGATGGCGTCACGCGTCGTCCCGGGCATGTCGTGGACGACGGAGCGCTCCTCACCGATCAACTTATTGAAGAGCGTCGACTTTCCAACGTTGGGACGTCCGACGATGGCCACTCGAAGTGCACCATCGTCATCGGCGTCGGCTGTTTCTTCGACCTCAATCTGCTCACCGAGCTGGTCGACAATGAAGTCCAACAGGTCCCCCGCCCCACGACCGTGCAATGCGCTGACAGTGTGTGGATCACCCGCTCCGAGACCCAGGAACTCCCAACTGAGTGCCTCGTGTTGAGTGTCATCAACCTTGTTCACAACCAGAGCGACTTGACGTCCACTCTTGAGCGCCCAGCGAGCGGCCTGGGTGTCCTCGTCAACCATTCCAGTCGTGATGTCAACGACGAGCAACACCAGGTCGGCCGAGCGCAGAGCCTCGTCGGCTTGTCGTGACACTTTGCTTTCTAGATCGTTGCCAGCCTCGAGCCAACCACCCGTGTCGACCACCTCGAAGGTGACGCCCCGCCATTCGACCTCGACGGCCTTTCGGTCGCGCGTCACGCCCCGATGTTCCTCGACCACCGCGAGACGCTTACCGGCGAGACGGTTCACCAAGGAGCTCTTGCCGACGTTGGGTCTTCCAACGATGACGACTTGGGGCTTTTTCATGATGAGACCAATCCTTTGGAGCGCACCGATTCAAGGGTGCTTCGCAGATCCTGACCGGTCGTTGGGACCGTGATCACTTGATGAGGCAGATCATCCAGTGTAAGGCCATCGAGGAATCTTCCTTCAGAGAGGCAGACGTCAGGCAAGAGACACAGGGTGTCGGGAGCGATATCACTCAACGCTGCACTGAGGTCTTGTCCGGTGAGGAGCCCGGCGACTTTGATATTGCCACCAAAGTACGAGTTCTTCACCGCCAGCACATCAACCTCTGCGAAGCCGTGGCTGTCAAAGAGACCGCGAAGAATCGGCGCCGCGTACTCTCCCGTGATCACCGTCACCGTATCGCCACGAGCCACATCGTGCGACGTGACGCGTGGGGCGCGATAGCCCCATTCGGGGGCACCATCCACTGATTGAAAGAAGCCGGTGCCCAACTTGTCCATCTTGTAATCGTTGGAGAAACTCTCACAGAAGGCGGCGACGAGGCCAATGCCATTCTCCGCCTGATCGAGGCTCTCAAACTTGGTCGCTGACGGAGGCGTCGCTCCGGACACCAAGTAGAACTCATCACTCGCAAAGATTGAAACTCGGCCGAGGACGTCCTTCGTGATCTGTTGGAACTTCTCGGCGAGTGAGACCACTTGTCGCGCTTCGTCAACGGTGTGGGGCCGCATGCTCTCTTCGAAGGAGAAGTCACTGACACCAATGGGCACGAGCGCAACCGAGGTGAGTTCTGGATAGAGCGAGATCACGTCGTGCAGTGTTCGCTCGAGCTCAGCGCCGTCGTTGACGCCCGGGCACACCACGACCTGGGCGTGCACCTCGATGCCGGCGCGCAGGAGTTCTCGAAGCCAGCGAAGACTCGTGGCCCCTCGCGGGTTGCGCAGCATGTCAGCTCGAAGTTCGGGGTTCGTCGTGTGGATCGAGACGTAGAGGGGTGAGAGTCCTTCGTCCACGACGCGCTCAAGGTCGAACTCGGTGAATCTGGTCAGCGTCGTGTAATTGCCGTAGAGGAACGACAAACGAAAGTCGTCATCTTTCACGTACAGCGATCGGCGCATCCCCTTAGGCAGCTGATAGATGAAGCAAAACGAACAGTGGTTGTCGCAGGTTCGTATCCGGTCGAACACCGCTGAGTCAATGGAGAGACCGAGGGGCTGGCCGACCTGCTTTTGAACAACGACCTTGCGAGCTAACGCCTCATCGCCTCGTTGTACGAGCAGTGTCACTTGGTCGCCGTCAATCAAGCGTTGATACTCAATGATGTCGCTGGGTTCACGTCCGTTCACCGAAATGAGGCTGTCGCCCACCGCCAGATCCACCCGCGACGCGGGTGAACCTTCGGAAATTGAGGAAATCAGGGCACCCGACACGCCTCCAGCCTAGGCACTAGTGGCGACGCATGGTAACTAGGCTGACCAAGGTGGATGTTGAAAAGGTCATGCTTGCGGCGCCTCGTGGCTTCTGCGCCGGCGTTGAGAAGGCTATTAAGGCCCTGGACTGGATGACGCGTGTTTTCGAGCCACCGGTGTTCTGCTATCACGAGATTGTCCACAACCGGTTCGTGGTCGATTACTTCAAGTCCCTGGGCGTTGTGTTTGTCGACGACATCGCTGACGTCCCCCCCGGCGCACCGGTGATGCTGAGCGCGCACGGCTCACCACCGGAGTTGATTGACGCCGCACGTCGAGGCGGCGGCACCGTGATCGATGCGGTGTGCCCACTGGTCACCAAAGTGCACCACGAACTGAAGGTGCGAGCTCGAAAGGGCTATACGGTGCTCTACGTTGGCCACGAGGGTCACGAAGAGGCGGTAGGGACAATGGCCGTCGCCCCTGATTCGGTGCACCTGATTGAGTCGACCGGTGACATCGACGCTTTGACGGGAGCCGAGGGCCCGTTCGCCCTGCTCAGCCAGACGACTTTGAGTTTTGACGAGTGGCAACACCTTCGCGAATACGCCGAGGCCAAGTTTCCTGACATTTGGATGCCCAATCGAAGCGACCTTTGTTTCGCAACCACCAACCGACAAACTGCTCTTCGAGCTATTGCGAGCGATGCGGACGCGGTGGTGGTCATCGGATCCGCAAACTCCTCGAACACTGTTGCGCTCACGAAGGTGGCTGAGACGGTGGGTGCCGGGCGCGTGATTCGCGTCAATCGGGCTTCGGAACTACCCGATGACCTCTCGGGCACGGTTGCGGTGACCGCGGGCGCATCGGCGCCGGAATCTCTCGTTAATGAAGTTCTCGAAGCGCTGAACCCGCGAGGTGGTGTGACGGTCGATACCGTGACGGTCGAGGACGAGTACTTCCCTCCCCCGCCGGAACTGCGGGAGATGCTAAAGGCGCTCTCAGCGGTCTTGGACCTGGCTTTGTTGACGCCTCAGGTCTCAACCTTCGATGGTCAAGCGGACCGTGACTTCACCGCAGCGCAGGTTCTGGCCGCGGCGAGCCGCTAAGAAGGGGAAATACCCCTAAGTTCGCTATCATTTCAGAGTGAAATCATTCTCCTGCCTGGATGGCGCTGCGCGTCGACAAGGGATGAGTGTCGACACGACGTCCCACCCCCGACGTTCGCGAAGTGAACGCCTGGGGACTCGGGGAGAACCGGTCCAGCCGCCAGCGCCCGCCGGTAATTATCAATCGCTTGTCGCCGAGCCACGTGAAACGTCGTTTCACTCAACGCCCGGACACACAAGAACCCTTTAAGGAGAAGCATGGCCAAGGTTGATCTAGAAAAACGTCGAGGGGTCCGCCTTCGCGCCTACGCAATCGAGCAGGCCCTGGCTCGACTCGAGCGTGAACAGCCCGGTTTTCGACCCTCGGAGATAGTGGCGTCGATCTGTGCGTATGAAGAGGAAGGGAATATCGGTGGCGTGCTCGAAAAAATGCCCGCGACCATCAACGGCAATCCCTATACAACCCTCGTTGTCGTGGACGGCGGAGATGACCGCACCGCGGAGATTGCGCGGTCCTTTCCTGGTGTCATCGTCATTGAGTTCCCAGTCAACCTGGGTCACGGTGTTGCGCTTCAGGTGACGTACCGGTACTGCATTGACAACGGGGTCAAGTACATTGTCACCCTGGACGCCGACGGTCAAAATGACCCGGCTGAGATACCCCAGGTACTCGAACCGCTGCTCGCGGACAAGGCGGACTTCGTCGTCGCCAGTCGACGCCTTGGTGTTGACAAGACGTCGGACAAGTTTCGAAAGACTGGTGTGTACTTCTTCTCGTTCATCATGAACCGAATGACCGGTGCGAACCTGACCGACACTTCCACGGGCTACCGCGCCCTTCGCGTGACGATGCTCGCCGACGTCATTGACCGGTTGACCCAGGAGCAGTACCAGACTGCGGAACTGCTCATCACCTGTCTAAAGCGCGGTTGGCGTCCGGCTGAGGTGCCCACGGTGTGGCACCCGCGTTTCTCCGGGACCACCAAGAAGGGTAAGAACTTCCTCTTCGGGTTTCGTTACGCGAAGGTCGTTTTTGGCACGTGGTGGCGCGAACGCTAAGACACGCCCATACTCTGGCGATATACCTTTTCGAGCTCCGCTCGAAGCTCCTCAGATTTTGCGCTCACGCTGGAGCGTGTGATCCGACCCTCTGAGTTCGCTGGCGCGATCGGCGCTCCAACGACGATGCGGATCTTGGCGAATCGTGGCATCTTGGCACCGAGTGGCATGGCCTTCTCACTGCCACCTATCCCTACGGGCACAACGAGTGCGCCCGTTCGAGCGGCAACGAACATCGCACCGTCATGAAGTGTGTGCACGCCCAGTCCTTCTTTTCGGGTTCCCTCAGGGAATAAGACGAGGGCGTGGCCCTGTCGAAGCACGTCTTCGGCCAGTGACATCGATTCTCGGTCCGCTGATCCTCGCTTCACTGGAAACGCCCCGAGATGACTGACGAGTGGGCCAAGAATGGGAACGCGGAAGATCGAGTCCTTGGCCATGAAAAAGACCTTGCGAGGAGAGATGAAGAGCGTGAACGCGAAGTCGACGTTCGAGCGATGGATTGGCGCGATCAGGACCGGACCTTCGAGGGGAATGTTCTCAACGCCGATCACCGTTGGGCGAAACAAGATCCACGACAACCCCCGCAGCAACGTCGAGACCACTCGGTAGACGGGCGTCTTGGCGGGGTCTATTTCGAATCGATGTTCTTCAGGCATTGAATGATCTCCCCCACGACCTCTTCGATGCTACGACCTGTCGTGTCTAGTATGAGCGCATCGTCCGCTTGGCGAAGCGGTGACACCAGTCTCGAGTAGTCGGCGTGGTCTCGACGTGCGACCGAGTGCTCACTCTCGTCGTCTCTGCGACGAGAGCGCTCCTCGAGAGACGCTGTGAGAAACACCTTGAGCGTCGCATTGGGAAAGACCACTGTAGTGATGTCTCGGCCCTCAACGACTGTGCCACTTTCTTGAATCGCCGCGAACTCACGTTGGCGATCCACCATCGCCGCACGGACCTTGGGATTCGCCGCGACGAGCGAGACCGCGGTGTTCACCTCATCACTTCGAAGTTGGTCCTGGACATCTCGCCCGTTCACACTGACACGCGGAAGCGTGACGA
Source organism: Acidimicrobiaceae bacterium (assembly GCA_027355725.1). Taxonomy (GTDB): domain Bacteria; phylum Actinomycetota; class Acidimicrobiia; order Acidimicrobiales; family RAAP-2; genus RAAP-2. The sequence continues at coordinate 12,416 of DAIEHI010000190.1, read as the reverse complement.
TCTGCACCTGTGACGCGAGTGTGCCGAGCGCATCGTCATCTTTCATATCGACGCCTTGGTACATGGCCTCACAGGTCACCGCTCGATACATCGCGCCCGTGTCCAAAAAGGACCAACCGAGGGTGTCTGCGAGTGCACGCGCAACCGTGGACTTACCCGAGCCCGCGGGGCCGTCGATGGCGATGATATTGGTACTCATGACAGTGACGCGACGTCTTCAAAGAACGTTGGGTAACTTGAAGCCACGGTCTTTGCGCCAAGGATCGAACACCCCGATCCCGCAAGACCCGCCACGGCGGCCGACATCACGATGCGATGATCGAGACCCGCGTCGATACTGAAATAGGAGAACGCCTCCGCGCTCGAGAGGCCGTCGATGAAGAAGTCGTCGCCTTCGCTCCATACCCGACACCCGACCAGACTGGCGAGCATCATCGAGCCCTTGAATCGATCTGACTCTTTGATCCGTAGTTCTCCCATGTCGCGAAAGACCGTTACGCCACGCGCGGCGGCCGCTGCGACTGCGAGGATGGGCACTTCGTCTACAGAGGGAATCTCTCGCGAGTTGATCTCGGTCGAGGTGAGCTGCGAGCTCTTCACCGTCACAATGCCTCGGCCCTCGCGGGAGCTCGCGTCAACCTGGGCACCCATGCGCTGTAGGACTGAGATGAAGCCAGTTCGTTCCGGAGCCACGTCGATATCAAGGACCTCGATGTGAGCGTTAGCGTGAATTGCACCAAGAACGCAAAAGAATGCCGCCTGCGATGGATCACCAGGTACGCGCCAGTTGTGGGCTTTCGGGCGTTGGGGCGTGAGCGAGACGACACGGCCGAGTTCTTGGTCGACGCTCGATACGTCAACGCCAGCGCTGCGCAACATGTCCTCGGTGGTGGTTCTTGTACGGATGTCTTCGCGCACAGTGGTGTCACCGGCGGCGTGCAGCCCAGCGAGCAGTATGGCCGATTTGACTTGAGCGCTCGGGGTGGGAACCCGGTAGTCAATGCCGCGAAGCGAGGAGGTGCCAGTGACTTCAAGTGGTGCATTGACTCGGTGTCCCCCACCACTGATCACGGCACCCATGAGTCCGAGTGGTGCCGCCACGCGGTCCATGGGCCGCTTGGAGAGCGAAGCATCGCCAATCAGGCGATGCGTGCCCTCGATGCCACTCACGACTCCGCAGAGGAGGCGCATGGTCGTGCCCGAATTACCGCAGTCCAGTTCCGCATCGCTCGCGCGCAGTCCACTGTCGGGACCAATGATCGTGATCACGCCGAGGTCATCACTTCGCTTGGCACCAAGCTGCTCGATGATTCGACTCGTGGACTTCACATCCTCGCCGGGTGAGAGGCCCTCGATGGTGCTCGTTCCGCTCGCAAGGGCGCTGATCATGAGAGCGCGATGTGAAGTGCTCTTGTCGCCGGGCACCCGCAGGGCACCACTCAATGAAGTCACGCTCTGTACACGTCGAGGTGCGTTCATTGCTCGCTCGCGACCTTGAAGCCGAGTTCGCGCAGGGCGTCATTGAAGGTTTGCGCCTGAAGGGCGTCTACGGTGAGCAGCAACGTTCCCGCAGTGCCCTCGATACCGTGGGCGATCTCTATGTCGTAGATGTTGATGAGCAGCTCAGAGGCGGCCCGGGTAACGGTGGCGAGTGATCCGGGCTGGTCGGAGATCTCAACTCTCAGGTACGCCAGATTCTCAGAACTGAGGGCCCTTCCAGGGAGCTGTCGACGCGCATCTGACGCAGTTCGCAGGCTCTCTTCGATGACCGATCGATCCTGGTCGATGAGTGCCGCTCGAAGTTGCGCCAGGCGGTCTTCTAATGACGAGAGCGTCGCGGTGACTGCGTCGCGGTTCTCAAAGAGGATGTCCGGCCAGATCGTGGGGTCACCGGCTGCGATGCGGGTCATATCTCGAAAACCTCCGGCCGCCAGTTGGAGCAGGACGGCGTCTTGCTGGGCGGCGAGAGCGGCCTCATTCATGAGAGCTCCCGCGAGCAGATGGGGCACGTGGCTCGCGAGCGCGACGAGTCGGTCGTGATCTTCGGCGCTCACCGCGACCACGTTGGCACCGATCTCGCGAAGTATGCCGTGAAGGGTGCTGTAGAGCGCTGGCTGAGTGGCGTCAGTCGGGGTTAGAACCCAATTACAGCCCTGGAAGAGGTCCTCGCGGGCTCCTCGAAGGCCACGCAGCTCGGATCCCGCCATGGGATGGCCACCGAGGAATCGATGATCGGTGACCTCGGCGACGATGGTGCTCTTGACCCCGGCCACGTCACTGACGACAAGCGCCGATTGGTTGAAGGCGGCGAGAATCCGATTCGCCGTCGCAGAGACCGAACCAGCGGGCGTGGCGATCATGACGAGTGTGTGCGACTGGCTCATTTCGCCAGCATCGATCACTCCCTGACTGAGGGCCGTGGTGAAGATCTCATCACTCGCGTCCTCGCCCGTGACCCGCCATCCGGCCTGCTTGAGGGCGAGCGCCAACGAGGCCCCGATGAGCCCAAGGCCTATGACGTGGGCGTGACGACTACTCGGGGAGGTCATCGCGAAGCGACTGCGCATTGCGCAAGTAGACGTGACGCATCTCAGTGCGTTGGCGTGTGGTGTACACGTGCATCAAGATTCGCACACATTTGGCCATTGAGCCGGGCACCGCAATCTCGCTAGCGCACAGCAGTGGGATGTCTCCAAAGCCAACGCCACGAGCGGCCGTTGCGGGAAAAGAGGAGGTGAGGTCGGTGGATGTTGTGAAGATGACGCTCACCACGTCATCGTGATCCAATTCGTTTCGCTCCATCATGGCGAGCAGGAGTTCCTGGGTAGCGATGCGAATGTCCTCTGGAGTGTCCGCATCGCATGTGGTGGCCCCTCGGAGGCCTCGCAAAAGTGGAAAAGTCATGATGGCATCGTAGATGCGATTGCGTCGGTCATCCCGACAGCCTCCATCAGGCGTCGTACCTCGCTCAGCGAGAGCTGACGGGCCGAGCCCGGTGAGAGTGTGGCGTCTTGGATGGGTCCAATACGAGTGCGCACCAGCCTGGTCACATCGTGACCGACTGCCGAGCACATCCGTCGAACCTGGCGATTGCGTCCCTCGTGAATCACGATGCGCAGCAACCCCTCACTGACGCGACTGACTTGGGCGGGACTCGTTAGTCCGTCTTCTAGTTCGACCCCTTCACGAAGTCGACGAATGGCGCCCGGCGAGGGGTCGCCTTCAACACGAGCGAGGTACTCCTTAGCGATTCCCGAACTCGGGTGGGTGAGCAGGTGGGCGAGACGACCGTCATTGGTGAGGATCAAGAGACCCTCAGTATTCATGTCAAGGCGCCCCACCGGAAAGATCCGTACCGGGCACTCAACGAGGTCGAGCACGGTGGTGCGACCCTGGGGGTCAGACGCCGTCGTCACCACCCCGTCTGGTTTGTTCAAGAGGAAGTACACCGTGTTCTGCGCCGTGGGCGCAAGGGTGCCGTCAACGCAGATGATCTGATCAGGGCGGACACGATTACCCAGTTCCGCCACTTTCCCATCGACGGTCACTCGACCTTCGTCAATCAGAATCTCGCACGATCGCCGCGACCCGAATCCCGCTCTCGCGAGCGTCTTTTGCAGTCGTTCGCCCTCGTCCAACTACGAGTCCTCTGACGTGTCAACCGATGATGCGAACATCTCGTCAGCGAGTTCGTGCGCGGTCTCGACCGGTGGCATGAACTCCTCGATCGGTGGCAGGTCCGATATGGAGGCGAGCCCGAGGCGGTCCAAGAACAACTCGGTGGTGCCATAGAGGATTGACTGTCCCGGACCAGCGGCCCGCCCCTTTTCTTCAATGTAGCCACGTTGTTCGAGCAGGCGAGCCACGCCATCGACGTTGACGCCGCGAAGGGCGGTGATCTGGGCCCGAGACACTGGTTGGCGATAGGCAATGATGGCAAGGGTCTCGAGCGCCGCGGAACTCAACCGGTGCGACACGTCGCGATTGGCGAATTTGGTGACCCACTCAGCGACGTCGGGCGACGACTGCATCACCCAACCACTCGCGAGTTCGACAATCTGAAAACCCCGACGATCGGACACGTATTCGCTTCGAAGTGAGCGCAGTGTCGAGAGCACGGTGGTTGCTTCGGCTTCCACCACGTCGGCGAGTTCCTCGGTGGAGATGGGCTCGAGCGCAACAGTCAACATTGCTTCGAGTTTCTGTTCGAGCGAGAGCTCATCCCTCATAGCTGTCAACCTTTCCAAGATCGAGTCCGAGTGAGACGTCGAGCCATTCGATCTCAACGTCACCGAATGTGGCGCCCTGACCGAGTTCAATGTGTCCGAGTTTGCAGAGTTCAAGCAGCGCGAGGAAGTGGACAATGACCTCGATGCGGCTACCGAGACCTTCGGTCAGGCTTCGAAACGACAGTCGGCCCATCATGGGCAGGCGCTGTGAGAGCGCGACCACGGTCTCAGCGACCGTGACAGCGTCGACCGTGACGTGGTTCAGACGTACAACCGGAACAGGCTTCTCCTCGATGCCGCGTAGATACGCCGCGGCCAGCTGAGCGGTCGTGACCCCGGCGAGGAGGTCGGGTGGGCGCACCACGAATCCGTCGTCGATGCCGCGAAGGCGAGGAAACGCTCGACTGGCTCGCTCAAAGAGCGATACGAATGCATCCGACAACCCTGCGTAGGTTCGCAGTTCGAGGAGTCGAGCGAGCAGAACGTCGCGCTCCTCCCAACCTATGAACTCCTCATCGGGCTCAGTGCTGTCGCGCCCTGGTAACAGGCGTTGGCTCTTCATCTCGAGCAGTATCGCCGCGATCAGGAGGAATTCTGAGAGTTGCTCGACGTCGACGGCGAGCGACTCATCGCGAAGGGTCGCCACAAATCCATCGACGATTGGCGCGAGTGGGATGTCGAGTACGTCGAGATCGTGAGCACTGATGAGCTGGAGCAGCACTTCCATTGGGCCGCTGAAGGACGGCGTCGTCACGACGTAGGTCACGTCATCAGTCTACTTGGCGTTCTCGCCGCTTCCCTCTCCCCTACCATGGATAGATGCGCATCCTCTCAGGCATCCAACCTTCGGGCGACATGCACCTAGGTAACTACCTTGGTGCCATCAAGCAGTGGGTGAACGTCCAAAACCCCGAAGCCTTCTACTGTGTCGTCGACTTGCACGCCTTGACCCTCGAAATTGCGCCCGAGGTACTACGTGAACAGACCCTTGACTGCGCGACCACACTCTTGGCGTGCGGCATCGATCCTGAGATCTCAGCGGTGTTCGTCCAGAGTCACGTCGCCTACCACGCCCAAATGAGTTGGCTCCTTGAATGCGTGGCGTCCTATGGAGAATTGAGTCGCATGACCCAATTCAAGGAGAAGGCGAGTCGCAAAGAGGGCTACCGTGTGGGACTCCTGACCTACCCGGTGCTCATGGCGGCCGATATCTTGCTCTACGACGCTGTCGAGGTGCCGGTGGGCGATGACCAGCGTCAACACCTCGAACTCGCCCGCAACGTTGCAGAGCGCTTCAACGCTCGCTACGGGGATACCCTGACTGTGCCGGTCGGGGTTCAGCCTGCGGCGGCGGCGCGGGTGATGGATCTCCAAGAGCCCACGCGCAAGATGTCCAAGTCAATCTCGAGTCCCCTCGGCTCCATCCTCTTGCTCGATGACCCGAGCGACATCGAGAAAAAGATCAAGAAGGCCGTCACTGACACCGAGAACGAGGTGCGCTACGACCCCGAGAACAAGCCTGGTCTTTCAAATCTTCTCGAGATATTCTCCAACGTCACTGGAGAGTCCCCCAGCGTCATCGCATCTCGCTACTCGCGTTACGGCGATCTCAAGAGCGACGTGGCGACTGCGGTGATCGAAGAGCTCACACCGATTGCGAAGAGGTACCGCGAGTTGCGTCCCGATGTCGCAGCCCTCCGCTCGGTCATCGCTGACGGCGCTCGTCGGGCAGCAGATGTGGCGGGGCCGGTCTATCAGCGGGCTGCGAACGCTATGGGCCTGCTCTAGTGGATGAGGCTTAGCCACCAGTTCTGGAGGCCGGTGAGCGCGTTATAGCCAACGTGGAACACGAGGGCGTTCGCGATGAAGAGGACCATCACGATCGGCAGGGCCTTGGCTCGGAACTGATAGTACGAGTTCATTTTGCGACGCGGTATGAACCGTTCGATGATCGCCGATCCGTCGAGTGGCGGGATTGGGATCAGGTTAAAGACCGCGAGGAAGAGATTGATGATGCCCAGGTCCACCCCGAAATTGATCAATGCCTGACTGCGCGCGACGTGAAGGGCGTATTCGGTGACGAGTACCGCCACACCTGAGAGAACGATATTGGTTGCCGGCCCGGCGAGTGAGACATAGAGCGACTGACTTCGCGGGTTGCGTAAACGAGAGATGTTCACTGGCACCGGTTTGGCGTAACCAATGGGTGGCAGTCCTGAGACCAGGAGCAGTCCAGGCAGGAGCACTGTCCCGAAGGGATCGATGTGACGCAGTGGATTGAGCGTCAATCGGTGGTTCTCCTTCGCGGTCGGATCGCCAAAGACGTAGGCCACGTAGCCGTGACTCACCTCGTGAAGGACAATCGAAGGAATGATCGCGAGAAAGTAATAGAAATAATTCACGTTCTACGTACGCTAGCCGTGCGCCCTGGGATGAGCGTTGAGGTACTCACGCTTGAGCGAACTGACCGATACCGCCGTGTAGAGCTGAGTTGTGGCGATCGACGCGTGCCCCAGTAGTTCCTGTACGACTCGGATATCAGCCCCGTGGGCCAGCATGTGTGTAGCGCAACTGTGGCGAAAGACGTGGGCGCTCACCGTCTCGCGGTCAACGCCTGCGAGAAGGGCGCGTTTATTGACTATGAGATCGACCCCCTGGCGAGAGAGTGGGCCACCACGCGCGTTCAAGAAGAGGGAGGATGTTCGACGTGCGTTGGCGAATTCTGGACGTCCGCCGGGTCCCAGATATCTCTGAAGGGCTTCGCGAAGTGAGCCGCCGATGGGAACGAGACGCTGCTTTGAGCCCTTGCCGGTAACGAGGATGAGCTCTTCGTCGAAGTCGAGGTTCTCAAGGCCAATGCCAATTGCCTCAGAGACCCGTACGCCGGTGCCGTAGAGCAACTCTAGAAGAGCTCGATCGCGAAGACCCGAAGGTGACGTCTCAGCAGTGGAGTCGAGAATTCGAAAGACCAAAGCTTCGTCGAGAGGCTTTGGCAGACTGCGTGGGCGCCGTGCGCTCTTCAAGCGGGCTGACGGATCCGAAGGAAGAATTGAGTCCTCGACGAGGAAACTGAACCAACCTCGCAGCGAAGAGATGGCCCTCGACACCGAACTCTCGGCGCGTTCGCTCGAGCGCAAGAGGCCAATGTAGCGCTCGAAGTCACGTTCGTTGATTGTGGCGAGTTCCAAGTGCTCTCGTGCCATCCAATCGCACAACGCACGGATATCGCGACTGTACGCCTCAATGGTTGCGGGGCTGCGGCCCTTTTCTACAATGAGCCACTGTAAGTACTCAGCGAGCGCACCCTCAGTCGATATCAAAGAGTGATCCAAAGACACAGTGCAACGCTACGGCAACGGTGTAGTCAATGGTTGGCTCTCGCTTGAGAGAATCCTTGATGTCAGCGATCGGCATCCAAATCACCGTTGAAGCGGATTCCTCGGGTCCTTCTGGGGCTCGTTCGCTCATCGAGATTCCCGTCGCTTCAAAGATTGTCATGACTTGGTTTGTCCAACCCGGCGAGACCGTGAAGCGTCCAATCTTTCGCCACGTCGTTGCCTCACATCCCAACTCTTCTTTCAGCTCTCGTTTGGCGGTTGTCAATTCATCTTCGGCGTCGACGTCCATTGTTCCCGCTGGTACTTCAAGAATGAACGCATCGAATGGCGCACGGTACTGGCGAAGGAACCCGATTTCGTCGCGATCATTGCGCGCCAGGATTGCTACGGCACCTCGGTGGGTGACAACATCGCGCTCAAATTCCGACTCTCCATGTTTGACCGTGCGACGCTCGACGTCAAAGACATACGAGGAGAGCAATGGTTCGCTCGCTATGACGCGAAAGTCTTCATTCACTGACTGGCACCGACCGAATGAGGGTCGATGATGTGCGGTTCGCGACCCTCGGCTCGGGCGTCAGCTGCCTTCACGAGACCGAGAAAGAGGGGGTGGGGCCGATCGGGGCGTGATTTGAACTCAGGATGGGCCTGGGTACCGACGAAGAAGGGGTGATCGCCAATCTCGACGAACTCAACGAGGCGACCGTCGGGCGAAGTGCCCGAGCAGCGCATGCCCGCACCTTCGTACTGATCGCGATAGCGAGAATTGAACTCGTAGCGGTGGCGATGGCGCTCTGAGACCACTGTGGCGCCGTAGAGGTTTGCGACGACCGATCCCTCCTCAAGCATCGCGGGACAGGCACCCAATCGCATGGTGCCCCCGAGGTCAATCACGTCCATCTGCTCTGCCATCAGGGCAATGACTGGCGCCGACGTACCAAGAGAAATTTCGGTCGAATGGGCGTCACTGAGGCCCAACACGTGGCGAGCGAATTCAATGACCATCACCTGCATGCCAAGACAAATCCCCAGATAAGGAATGTCGTACTCACGAGCAATCCGTGCGGCGGCAATCATGCCCTCCACGCCACGCTCACCGAATCCACCAGGGACAATGATCCCGTCCAATTGGCGCAGGCGCTCTGAATCGATCTCTGAAGGTACGCGTTCAGCCTCCAGCCACTCGATCTTGGTCGTCGCACCGACCGCAAAACCCGCGTGGCGTATTGATTCGGCGATCGAAAGGTATGCGTCAGGCATCGAGACGTACTTACCCACCACACCGATGCGAAGCGTGCGCGTGGTCGAATGGACCCGACGAACGACGTCGCTCCACGCACTGAGGTCAATGGGGTGCTCGTCGAGGTCAATGCCCAGGGTGTCACACACAATTCGATCAAGACCTTCGTTGTGCATGTTGATGGGAATGTCGTAGATACTCGGAGCGTCCACCGCTGAAATGACGGCGTCGTTGGGCACATCACACAACAAGGAGATCTTGCGCTTGAGTCCCTCTGAAATCGGTTGGTCACTTCGACAGACGATTACGTCAGGTTGAATACCGCGCGAGCGAAGTTCAGTCACCGAATGCTGCGTTGGTTTGGTCTTCTGCTCCCCCGACGGCGCCAAATAGGGAACCAGGGTCAGATGGACGTAACAGACGTTCCCGCGACCCGCGTCTCGCCGGTACTGGCGGATGGATTCAATGAAGGGCACGATCTCGATGTCGCCAACGGTGCCACCGATCTCGACGATGACCACGTCCGCACCGAGTGTGCCGAGTCGGCGAATCCGTTCCTTGATCTCATCGGTGATGTGAGGGATCACCTGAACGGTCTTGCCGAGGTAATCACCACGCCGTTCCTTGGCGATCACGTTCGAGTAGATCGAACCAGTGGTGGTGTTGGACATCCTTGAGAGCGACTCATCAATGAAACGCTCGTAGTGTCCGAGGTCGAGGTCCGTCTCACCACCATCATCGGTCACGAAGACCTCTCCGTGTTCGCCGGGGTTCATCGTGCCAGGATCGACGTTCAAATACGGATCCAATTTGCACATTGTGACCTTGAGGCCGCGCGATTTCAGGAGACGGCCGAGCGACGAAGCGGTCAGGCCCTTACCGAGTGAACTGGAGACTCCACCCGTTACAAAGACGAATTTGGTCATCTGCAATTTGCCGTATCCACGGAAACACATCATAGCGAACACCGAGGGAGTTCGAAGACACTTACGGCGATGTTTCGAGGAGTTGTGCAGCGAGGGCCTTCGCCTCATCACTGATGTCGTTGCCGGCCAGCATGCGCGCGATCTCTTCGACTCGAGCACCGCCGGTGACGTGGCGAAGCGTCGTGAAGGTCGATCCGTTGGAGACCGATTTATCGATGACGAAATGGTGGTCTGCCTTAGCGGCCACCGACGCAAGGTGGGTAACCGCCAGGACCTGCTGCTGGCAACCCAGTTCGGCCAGGCACTGACCGATCTGTTGAGCGACCTGACCGCCGACGCCGGCGTCGATTTCGTCAAACACCGCCACGACGCCCTCGTGAGCGGTTTCGAGCGACAACGCAAGAAGGACTCGGCTGAGTTCCCCACCGCTTGCGAGACTTTGGAGGGGACCCTCGGGGAACCCGGGATTCGGCGTGAAGAGGATCTGCACGTCAGAGCCGTCATCACCGTCAACATCAAACCGCAACGTCGCACTGGTGAGCGCCACTCGTGGCAACTGGCGCCGTACGGCTTCGGTCAGCTTGACAGCGGCAAATTCACGTTCATGCTTGATTCTTCGTGCGAGCTCTCGCTCCTGTTCGTGCAGTTGTGATATCTCCTCATCAAGGTGCAGGAGGCGATCTTCTTGGTCAACAGCGCTTTCCAACTGGCCCTTCAGGCTCGCGAGCGACGCAAGTGCCGCTTCAAGACTGCCTCCGTACTTCCTCGCGACTTGGCGAAGAACGCTCACGCGCGATTCGAGTTGGTCCGCCAGTGCCTCGTCAAACCCGTCCTGGTCGTAGGTCGTGCTCAGGTCGTGTATCCCCTCGCGAGCGAGCTCGAGTGCCGAGCGAAGGGTGCTCCTCGCTACTTCATAGACCGAGTCTGATGGCAACTTCGCTATCGAACGCGCGAATCGAACCATCACAGCCTGATCGTCGTCGGCGTCAAGTTCTAATAGGATCTCCCCAACTGCGGCTCGACCGTTACGAAGACTGGTCAGTCGCGTCAAGGTCTCGAGGGAATCCTCCAATTCCTGTGCGGACGAGATGCTCGCTGCTTCGAGTTCTCCAATCTGGAATCGGATGAAGTCCAATTCTTGTTCGCGCCGGTGCGCGTCTCCCCCGAACTGGCCACGCAATTTCTGCGCTTCGCTCAGACGTCGTCGCAGGTCATCAAGTTCTTCAGTAGAAATACTTGCTGAAGCGTCGAGGATGCGAAGCACCTCTGCCTTGTTGCGAAGTGCGAGGGAGTCGTGTTGACCGTGGATGACAATGAGTTGCTCGGCGTAGGTTCGAAGGGCCTCTGCACTGCTCGGCGCGCCGTTAATGGTGCTTCGAAGTCTGCCCGACGAACTCGCCTCTCGGGCGAGAACCACTTCTTGCCCCTCTTCGACCTCAAAGACCGCCGCCGTCCGCATATCCGTCAACACCGCGTAGCGCGACGCGGGTGCATCGGCGCCGAGACAGAGGTCGAGTGCGCCCAGCAGCAATGTCTTACCCGCACCAGTTTCGCCGGTGATCACGTTAAAACCGGCACCGAGTTCAAGTCGTGCATCTTCTATGACCCCAAGGCCGTGGGCGTAGAGTTCCAGCAATTGTGCTTTAGGCATGACCTTCTCGGAGACTCTCGCGAAGGCGAAAGCCGAGGTCGAAACTCCGAGTCGCCACGACTCGAACCGGCCGTGCGCTTCTTCTCACCACGATCTCTTGACCCGGGGTGAGCGCACCGATGGTGTGGCCGTCTGCGACAATGATCGCCGGCTTATTGTCGGCGACAAGGCGCACGACCTTGTCGCCGTCAACGACGATTGACCGGTCGATCGTGAAGTGGGGCGCTATTGGTGTGATCACCATGGCCTGGAGGGTTGTGTCAAGCACCGGCCCACCCGCAGAGAAGTTGTAACCGGTACTCCCAGTTGGCGTGGCGACCATGACGCCGTCGGCTGAGTAGGTGAGGAATTCGTCGTCGGCAACGTAGGTCTTAACTCTCACCATATGGCCAGCGTGTGCGCGTTCGACAACCACCTCATTGAGAGCGAATTCCTGCTCTGAACTGCCGTCAAAGGAGATACTCAGCGCTAGTCGTTCCACCACCTGGTTATGTTCGAGCGCATCGTTGACACTCTCGACGATCTCGTTCGACGGCACGTTCAAGAGAAAACCCAGACGTCCGAGATTCACTGCAAGTACCCGTGCTCCATGAGCGTGGGCGAGACGAGCCGATTGGAGGAAGGTTCCGTCGCCGCCGAGACTGATGACCAGGGTGTTCTCATCGAGATCGGGTTCTTCATCGCCGTTGAGAAGATGAACCTCTGATGAGAGGCCCTCCGCCTTCAGGCCGTCGACCGCTTGACGCGCGACTTCCAACGCGTCGAGACGATTGCTGAATGCAGTGAACAATAAGTGTGACACGTGTGACCTCGTGAGGACCATGGTAGTGACAATGGTCGCAGTTCTGGTGTGTTCGACGAGAGAGCGCTGATGGAACCGTGGGCACTGCGGAGAGAGCCCTACGGCAGCGTTGTGTCTTCCTCGGGTTCATAAGTCACGTCAATCGTGTTGTGGCCAACGCGTTCAACGGGTTCGAGGTGAATCTCGAAGCCGTCGACGACATCAAGCACTTGGACCGCGTCGACGTGCCC